>NZ_AP024452.1:318750-637500 GCF_016865485.1 Luteitalea sp. TBR-22
ACGTCGAGCACCTGTCCTGGCGTGACGAGCGCGGCGCGCTCGATCCACTGTTTGAGCTGCCGGATGTTGCCGGGCCACGGGAGGGCCTGCAGCCACTTCACGGCAGCGGGGCTGATGGTGAGTGAATCCCGCCCCTGGTGCTGCGCGAGTGCCTGCACGAACCGGCGCGCGAGGAGCGGGATGTCGCCGGGTCGCTCCCGCAGCGCCGGGAGGTGGACCGTGATCAGGTTGATGCGGTACAGGAGGTCCTCGCGGAACTCGCCCCGCCGCACCATCTCGGGCAGCGCGCGGTTGGTCGCGGCCACCACGCGCACGTCGACCGTCCGCTGCTGGCTGGAGCCGAGCACCTCGTAGGTGCGGTCCTGCAGCACGCGGAGCAGCTTCACCTGCGACGACGCGTCGAGGTCGCCGATCTCGTCGAGGAAGATCGTGCCGCCGTCGGCCATCTCGAAGCGGCCCTGCCGGTCGTGCCTGGCGTCGGTGAACGCGCCGCGCACGTGGCCGAACATCTCGCTCTCGAACAGCGAGGCCGAGATGCCGCCGAGGTTCACCTTGACGAACGGCTTCCTGCGGCGGTGACTGTTGCGGTGCAGCGCGTCGGCGATCAGTTCCTTGCCGGTGCCGCTCTCGCCCGTGATCAGCACCGACGCGTCGGTGGCCGCGACGCGGCCGACCAGCTGCAGCAGCTTCAGCATGCGGGCGTCGGCCGTGACGATGGCATCGAAGTCGTAGCTGGCGTCGAGGTCCTCGCGGGAGATGGGCGCGGCCTCGTGGGTTCCGGTGCCGGCCAGGCGGAGCGCCGTCTGCACCGACTGCAACAGGGCCGGGTTGGTCCACGGCTTGGTCACGAAGTCCGCCGCGCCGAGTCGCATGCCCTCGACGGCGAGCGCGATCGAGCCCCAGGCCGTGACCAGGACGACCGGCAGCGCCGGATGCGCCTCGCGGATGCGGCGCAGCAGGTCGAGACCCTCCTCGCCCGACGTGCGGCGCGAGAAGTTCATGTCCTGCAGCACCAGGCTGCACGGCTGCTGCGCCAGCCAGTCGACGGCTGCATCGGGCGAGCCGACCGCATGGGTGCGGTAGCCGGCCTGCTTCAGCAGCAGCGCCAGCGACGCCCGCACCGCCTCATCGTCGTCGGCGATGAGGATCGGCGCGGTGTCGGTCCGCACAGGAGAAGGCATGGTCATGGGCGAGTGCTGCGATGCCGAGAATGCTGAATGATGTCTGACGCCGAACGCGAACGCGAACGCGAACGCCCGACGGTTGGCGGTTGACGCGTCGGCCAGGGCCGACGCCTACGACTACATCTGGCCGGTCGTAGCCGTCGCCCTTGGGCGACGGTCAGGATGCCAGGCCTCCTTGCCGGGCCCCATTGCCGGTGCCCGGAGCAGGAGCCCGGCCCGGTGCCCCCCGGTGCCCCTCGGCCCGGTGCCCCGTGCCCGTTCTACTCGTAGCGTAATGCTTCCGCCGGCGGGATTCGCGTCGCCAGCAGGCTCGGATACCAGCCGCAGAACGAGGTCAGCACGAAGAGCAGCAGGGCCGCCAGCACCAGGCTCGCGACGTAGAGGCCGGGCGGCACCGGTCCCAGCCAGCCGAACATCGGCAACTGCGCCAGGATGATCGCGCCAAGGCCGATCGCGATGCCGGTCATCAGCGCCAGCTCCATGAAGATCTGGAGCTTGATGCGCGCCCGGTCGGCGCCCTTGGCCCGCCGCAGCCCGAGTTCGCGGATGCGCTGCGTGACGTTCTGCCAGAGCACGCCGCTCAACCCGAGCGCCACCATCAGCAGCAGGAACCCGGCCACCATGCCCATGATCATGAGGGGCGTGAGGTAGTTGTTACGCAGGTACTCGCTGCGCACGTCTTCCACCGGCTTCATCGTGAAGCCCCAGTCCGGCGCGATGGCCTGCAGGTTCTTCACGAGGCGTTCCTCGAACTGCGCGTCGACGCCGGGCCGCAGGCGCAGCATGATGGCGCCCGGCAGCTGCGCTTCCACGCGTGGCTCGGTGGGCTTGCCATCGGCCCCGGCAGGCTGACCGGTGGCGCCAGAGGCCGTCGCGGCCGGGGGCTGCGCGGCCGAGACGATGTCGTTGCGCTCCAGCATGTAGTTGCCCGGCGTGGAGTACTCGCCGAACTGGCGATAGTCCTGGATCACGCCCACGACACGCTGCGGCCGCGACGGCGCCTCGCCCGGACGCGGCGCCCGGGTGTCGCCGCGCGGCATCATCCGGCCGGCGGCCTGCTCCGTGCCGAAGAGCGCGCGGGCCATCGCCGCGTTGATCACCACCGCATCCCAGTTCTGCCCGGTATCCTCGCGCGCGAACCAGCGCCCGTGCACGACCGGGATCGACAGGGTGGCCGCCAGCTCGTCGCCGCCACGATTGCCGTTGAAGTCGACCCGGCGCCCATCGGGCAGCGTCACCTCGCTGTTCCACTCCCAGTTGCGGAACGAGGGCATCTGCACATGGCTGGCGCTCTCCACCTCGGGCGCCTGCCGCACCGCTTCCATCAGGCGCACGAAGCGCGCCAGCCGCTCGCGATCGACCTCGGGCGTCGAGTCGATCCCGCGGGGGACGCGCACGACGATGTCCCAGATCCGCTCGTACGAGAACCCCAGTGGCGCCTGGTAGTTGCGCCAGTAGTGCACGGCCACGGTCGTCACCGCCGCCAGCACGAGGAACGACAGGAGGATCTCGGTGACGATCAGGAAGTTCGCGCGCTTGCGGTTCCAGATCAGCTTCAGCAGGTGCAGCGCCATGGCTTACCTCGTTCCCTTGAGCGCGACGACGGGGTGGACGCGCGACATGCGCCACGCGGGATAGACACCCGACAACAGGCCGAACACCACCGACAGGCCGACGCCCCACAGGAAGATGCGGGGGTTGAGCGACATGTCCGCGTACGGAATCAGGCCACTCTGGTTGATCGACCGCAGCACGAAGCCGGCCAACACGAACCCGAGCAGTCCGCCGATCACCGTCAGCGCCAGGTTCTCGACGACGAACTGCACCACGAGCGCCCGGCTCGAGGCGCCGAAGGCCTTGCGGACGCCGATCTCGGAGGCGCGCTCCATGATGCGGCTCACGTTCAGGTTCACCAGGTTGATGGCCGGCAGCGCCATGAACACCAGCGCGGCGCCGGTCAGCAGCATCGTGAGGAAGCCGCCGTAGGTGCGCGTGAAGTCGGTCTGACCCGGGTAGAGATTGCGTCCCATGCCCTCGAACCGGGTCTCGAGCGTCGCCGACAGCGTCTTCCAGTTCGAGTTCGCGGGAGGCTTCCAGGTGCCGAGGCGAGACGCGAACTCGGCGCGGACCTCCTCGGGCCTGGCGCCCGGCGTCAGCAGGAACGCCGGCGAGAAGTTGCCCAGGTATTCCTCCTCCCAGCCCTTGGACTTCTGCGTGGTCAATGGCGCGTACAGGTCGGCCGACGGCGTGCGCAGCGACGGCACGTCCTTGACGACGCCGATCACCTGGAAGCGCTGGCCGTCGGCATCGA
Organism: Luteitalea sp. TBR-22; assembly: GCF_016865485.1. Classification (NCBI taxonomy): domain Bacteria; kingdom Pseudomonadati; phylum Acidobacteriota; class Vicinamibacteria; order Vicinamibacterales; family Vicinamibacteraceae; genus Luteitalea; species Luteitalea sp. TBR-22. Next base: position 322,246 of record NZ_AP024452.1, read on the forward strand.
TGTACCGCCCGACGGCGGGCCCCTCACCGAAGAAGCGCCTGCGGCTGGTCTCGTTGATCACGACCACCAGGCGGGCCGACGACACGTCGGACGCCCCGTACGGGCTGCCCTCGAGAAACGTGAACTGGTACAGCTGCCAGAACTCCGCGTCGGTGTGCTTGAGCGTCGACTCGATCTTGCGGCCCTGGACGAAGGACGTCGCGACCGAGCCCTCCGTCTGCACCGTCATCAACTGCACGCCGGGCAGGTTGCGGGCGTAGTCGTGAATCAGCCGGTATCCCGGAGGACTCTGCCACGTGTTGCCGTCGCCCTGCATGCGCGCCCGGCCCATGACGAGCGTGCGCGACATGTGCACTTCGGGCGGCACCGGCGAGAGCGCGTGGTCGAACAGCGCCACGGCCACCGTGAGCACCACGAGCGTGAAACTGGTGCCGAAGAGGCTGATCGCCGTGAACACCTTGCGGCGCTGCAGGACCTTCCAGGCGAGGGTGAGGTAGTTCTTCAACATGGTCGTCTCTCGGCCTTCGTTGTTTCTTGTCGGCAGTCGGCAGTCGGCAGTCGGCAGTCGGTGCAGCAAGCTCTCTGAGCCCTGAGCCCTGAGCCAGAGGCGTCAGCCGTCTATTGCACCTGCCGTCCGTCGAACAGCCGCACGGTGCGGTGCGTCTGCTCGGCCTTCTGCGGGTCGTGCGTCACCATGACGATGGTCGTTCCGTCACGATTCAGCTTCTCGAGGATGCCCATCACCTCGTCGCCCATCGCGGAGTCGAGGTTGCCCGTGGGCTCGTCGGCGAGCAGCACGATCGGCTTGCCGACGATGGCGCGGGCAATCGCGACGCGCTGCTGCTGGCCGCCCGAGAGCTGTGACGGGAAGTGGTTCACCCGAGAGCTGAGGCCGACGCGGTCGAGCGCCTCGAGCGCGAGCTGGCGGCGCTGCTTCGCGCTGCCCGGCCGGTACAGCAGCGGCAGCTCCACGTTGTCGACGATCTTCAGGTCGGGAATGAGGTGGAACGTCTGGAAGATGAAGCCGATGTCGCGGTTGCGCATCCGCGCGAGGTCCTTGTCGCGGTACGACTCGACGTGCTTGTCGTTGATCGTGATCCGGCCGTCGCTGGGCTCGTCGAGCAGGCCCATCAGGTTCAGCAGCGTGCTCTTGCCGCAGCCCGACGGTCCCATGATCGACACGAACTCTCCCTGGTCGATGCGGAGGTTGATGTCGGCCAGCGCGACCGTCTCGATGCGGTCGGTCCGGTACACCTTCTGGATCTGTTCGAGGTGAATCATGGTCGTGTCTCCCGGCCTTCGGCATGCGGCCGTCGGCCTTCGTTGAACTCGTGTCGGCAGTCGGTGCCCGGCAGTCCGGTACCCGGCACCCGCTACTTGATCCGAATCTCCGGCGCGTACTCGTACTCGCGCATGTCGGAGGCGATGATCTCGTCGCCCTCGGCGAGTCCGTCGACGACCTCGAACCAGTCGAAGTTCGAGACACCGAGCCGGATGGGCGTGCGATAGGCGCGGCCGTTGCGCATCACGAACACCTGCTGCGCACCGCCACCCTGCGCGTACGGTCCACGGGCGACCCGCAGCACGCGGGCCTTGCGGTCGGTCACCACCTGCACGTCGACGCGCAGGTTGGAGCGGAGCCACGCGGCGTCCGGATCGGCCAGGGCGACCTGGAACCGGAGGGCGCCGTTCTGCATCTGCGGCTCGACCACGCTCACGCGGCCGTCGGTGACCAGGTCGTCGAGGCGGACCCGCACCGGCTGCCCGACGCGGATGCGCGAGGCGTTGACGTCGGAGGTGGTCGCCTCGACGCGGAACACGCTGAGGTCGGCCACGCGGGCCACCACGTCACCCTTGCGCACGAGCGCGCCCTCCTCGTCCTGCACGAAGGTCAGCACGCCGTCGCGGTCGCTCTTGGTGGTGGTGAGGTCGAGCAGCCGCCGCTGCTGCGCGTCCTCGGCGCGCAGCGACTGCATCTCGAGGGAGAGGCCATCGAGCTGGGCGCGATTGGTCGCCTCGGCGTTGACGCGGCTCTGCTTGAGCCGGGCGAGGTCGACGGCCGCCTGCGCGGCCTTGAGCTCCGACTCGCGCAGGACCTCCTGCGACACGAGGCCTTCCTTGGACAGCGCCTGGTTGCTCGCCAGCGCCGCCTTCAGGGCCTGCAACTCGAGGTCCTTGGACTTGATCTGCCCGTCGAGCTCGATCAGCTGCGACTCGAGGGTGAGACGCATGCGCGCCTGCTCGTTGCCCTTGAGCGCAATGCTCTGTCGGAGCTTCTCGGCCTCGAGCTCCGAATCGCTGGTGTCGAGCCGGACGATGGCATCGCCCGCCTTGAGCGTGTCGCCGACGCGTCGCAGCACCGCGAGCACCCGTGCGTCGATCGGGCTCGAGATGACGTGCTCGACGGCCGGGACGACGGTGCCCGAGGCGGTGAGCGAGGCCTCGAGCGGGCCGCTCTCCACGCGTGCCGTGCGGACACGGTCGCGGCGCAGGGACGGACGAAGGAGGTCGGCGCCCCACACCAGCGCCGACGCCAGCACCACCAGGATGGCGGTGACCGGCAGCCAGCGCCTGAGCTGGGCGCGCCTGCGGACGGAGGTTTCGATGGGGCGATCCACGGCCCCGGAAAGAGCAACCGGCGTGCCGCGATCTCGGCCGATTTTCCGCGATCCGGTGGGCGCGACCGTTCAGGCCCGGACGAAGCGGTGTCCGGAAACGGACACTTCGTTGACCGCCGCCCGCCGCCGCCCGCCTGCCGCTTCTAGTCCGCCACCACGTGAATCCCGCGGGCGGCGAGCGCGTCGAGCAGGGCCGGAGCATGGCCGTCCAGGCCGAGCCGTTCCGGGGGATGCACGCCCGGCGTCGAGACGAGGCCGGAGGCGATCCATCGGCAGGTGATGGCGGCCGGCATGCCGGTCGTGCGCGCCATGCTGCTCAAGGGGCTGCTTGTGCCGGGCCGATCGACCATCGTCCACCGTAACCCCACCGGGCCATCCGGCCCCTCGCCCTCGACCTCCACGCGGAGCACGGTCATGTCGCGCTCGCCGGGCGCGTACTGCCACTGCGGAAACAGCACCGCCTCGGTGAGCGCGCGTGGGGACACCAGGTGGCCGCCCACGGGGCGCGGTTCCGGATCGAAGAAGCCGCCGTCCGCGAGGACGCGCATCGCCGCCAGGTGCCCGGGATAGCGCAGCGTGCGCTCGATCATCGCGTCGGCCGGCACCGTGTCGACGAGACTGCGCAAGCCGTCGGTGTTGAAGGCCTCGAGCAGCCCGACGCCCGGCACCTCCACCGTGACCGCCTCGCTGAGCGCCGGAAGCGTCACCGGGTGCCCGTCGCGCACGAGGCGGGCAGGGCGGGTGTACTCCTCGATCACGTCCCCCGGCGCGAAGGGGGCCTTGTAGAAGAACGGCGGCTCTGGATCGACCGGCAGGCCGCCGACATCGATGACGCCGCGTCGCACCCGCGTCATCGTCCGAGCCGCGTGCCCGATGAGGGCATGGCTCAGGCCGGGCGCGACGCCGCAGTCGTAGACCACCACCGCGCCGGCGGTCCGGGCCGCCTCGTGGTCCTCGCGTGGATCCTCGGCCAGGAAGCTCACATCCACGTGCCGGCGTCCATCGCGCGCCATCGCCGCGATCACCGGCCGCGCCAGCGTGCTGGGCAGCGTGCCCACCGTCACGTCGGCCGCGTCGGCGAGCCGGCGCACGACGCCGATGTCCGACAGGTCCGCCTGTTGCGCCGCCACCCGGAGCCGGGCGGCGATCACCTGCAACCGCGCCGCGTCGACGTCGACCACCGTCACGTCCGCCGTGGGCGGCACGTGCGTGAGATCCCACGCCACCGCCTCGCCGACGACGCCCGCCCCGAACACCACGACCCGCATGGGCGGCAGTCTAGATCAGGCTCAGGGCTCGGGGCTCAGGGCGAAGGGAGAACGACCAGGGGCGTCCGGCCGCCCCCGGCCGCCGCCTGACGTATCCTCTGCCGATGCGGCGCGCCCTGCTCTCCGTGTTCGTGGCGTGCGCGTGCGCCGGAGCGCCGTGTGCCGCGCAGGAGGCCGGCGACGCACCGGCGGGCAACTGGTTCACGACGCACGTGCGCGTCTCGGGCGAGGCCAGCGCGTCCTACTCGACCAAGGCGCCGGAGGACGAGGGCTGGTTCAACTACTCCGACTACGAGACCAGCACGGTGCGGGCCGTGCGGCTGTCGCTGGTCGGCGAGGTGATGCTCTCGCCGCGTGTCGCGGTGCTCACCGAGATTCGCACGCTGCAGTTCGACGCCCCGGAGGCCTACGCCCTGTACGTGCGCCTTCGCCCGTGGCTCTCGCAGGATCTCGACGTCCACCTCGGCCGCATCCCACCGACGTTCGGCGCCTTTCCGCGGCGCCTGTACGTGACCGACAACCCGCTGATCGGGCTGCCACTCGGGTACCAGTACCTGACGTCGACGCGCGCCGATGCCGTGCCCGCGACGACCGACGAACTGGCACGCATGCGGGGGCGCGGCTGGCTGGTCACCTACTCGGTCGGCAACACGACGCCGCAAGCCGGCCTGCCGATCGCCAACGCGCTGCGCTGGGACACCGGCGCGCAGGTGCGCTGGCAGAAGGGGCCGGTCACCACGTACGCGGCGGTCACGCAGGGCACTCTCGGCGACCCGCGCCTGACCGACGACAACGGCGGCGCGCAGGGCGCGGCCCGGGTCGTGTACGCCCCTCATCCCGTCGTCACGATCGGCGGTTCGGTGGCGCGTGGTCCCTACCTCGCGCGGTCGCTCGCGCCCGACCTGCCCGGCACGCCGCTGCGCAGCTACCACCAGCGCGCCTACGGCATCGACGCAGAGATCTCGCGCGACCGCTGGATCGTGCGGGGCGAGGTGATCTGGAACCGCTGGGATCAGCCGGCCTTCGACCAGGACACCAGCCGCGATCTCGACGCGCAGGCCTCCTACGTGGAAGGTCGATATCGCCTCATTCCGGGCCTGTACGTGGCTGCGCGTGCCGAGCACCTGGGCTTCTCCCGGGTGACGACGTCCACCGGTACCGACGTCACGTGGGACGCGCCGGTGCGCCGGCTCGAGGTGGGCGCCGGCTGGACCGTCTGGCGGCATGTCCTCCTCAAGGGGGTGTGGCAGCGCAACCGCCGCGACGGCGGCCGCGTGCGGGCCAGCGACCTCGGCGCCGTGCAGGTGGTCACGTGGTTCTGAGGCGCCGGCTGGCGTGCGCGAGCCTGGTGGCCGGCCTCGTGCTCGGCGCCTGGGCCCCGGCAGCGACGCAATCGGGCGCCACCATCCGCGGCCGCTTCACGCTGCCGCCGCCCAGGCCGGACGACCGCCGTCCGGCCCTGATCGACCCGCGCAACGCGGCGCGCACCCGCCAGCCGCGCGTCGGCGTCGTGTACCTCGAGGTCGCGCCGAGCGCGGCCTTCGAGGACGGCGTGTCGGCCCGGCAGGTGATGGACCAGCGCAACGAGACCTTCGTCCCGCACGTGCTGGCCGTGCGCACCGGCACGACGGTGGACTTCCCCAACAGCGATCGCGTGTACCACAACGTCTTCTCGCTGTCGGCGACGCGCCGCTTCGACCTCGGGCGCTACGCGGTCGGCCGGTCCAAGTCGGTGCGATTCGATCGCCCGGGGGTGGTGCGCGTGTTCTGCGACATCCACTCGCACATGAACGCCTTCATCCTGGTGTTCGCGCATCGATACTTCGACGTGACCCAGCCCGACGGCACCTTCCAGTTGCCGCCCGTGCCGCCGGGGACCTATACGGTCTCCGCCTGGTACGAGGGCGACGTCCTCGCCACGCGGCAGGTGGTGGTCCGCGCGGGCGAGACCGCGATCGTCGACCTGCAGGCCCCGTGATGCGCGCGCTCGGGTCGCTGACCAATCGTCTGTTCCTGGTGTGCGTCGCCCTGTCGATCGCCTCGATCGGCGCGGCGATGCTGTTCGTCAGTGCCAGGCTGACGCGCGAGCACGACCGTGCCATGGCGACGCGTCAGGCCGAGACCGTGTCGCTCGTCGAGCGCCAGCGTCGCCTCCTGGTCGACACGTCGACGCGCCTGTCGCGTCTGGTGGCCGACCTGCCCAAGCTCAAGGCCGCGCTCACCACCCGCGACGCCGCCACCGTCGCCCCCATCGTGTCCAGCTATCGCGAGGAGATCGGCGCAGACGTGCTGATCGTCAGCGACGACGCGGGCCGCGCCGTCTTCACGGCCGGCGACGTGCGCGGGCCGGTCGCCACGCAGAGCCTCGCGCTGCCGGCGGGCCACCCCCACGGGCAGCCCCGTTTCGTGACACTGGCGCACCCGCGCGGCATCCTGCAGCTGGTGACCGTGCCCATCACGATCGGCTTCGATCCGGTGGAGCAGCTCGGCCTGCTGTCGGTGGGCATGCTGCTCGACGAGGCCCAGGCGCGGGCGCTGCGCGCCTCCACCGGCAGCGAGCTCGCGTTCGCGGTCGGCGGCCGGGTGCTGGCGGCCTCGGTGGGCGCCGCGGCCCTGCCGTCACTGACGCAGGAGCTGGGCCAGGCGACGGAGGGGGCCCTGCCGATTGCCGGCGTCAACTACGCGTGGCACGCCGTGCCGCTGCAGCGGTTGCCCGGCGAGGCCCCGGAGGGGCGAGCCGACGCCAGGCTGGTGGTGCTCCACTCGACGACCGAAGCCGAGGCGACCCTCCGGAGCGTCCGCGTGGCGCTGGCGGCCATCGCACTGCTGACGGCGCTGGTGGCCAGCGTCGCGAGCTTCGCCGTCGCGCGCACCATCACCCGCCCGCTTTCAGATCTCACCGCCTCGATGCGCGAGATGGCTCGCACCGGCACCCTCGCGCCTCTCAGGGCCGGCGACCGCGGCCGGGCCTGGGACGACGAGGACGTCCGCCTGCTGGCTGGCACCTTCCACACGCTGACGGCGGCCCTCGGCAGGTTCCAGGCGCAGGCCGCGGAGCGGGATCGCCTCACGGCGCTCGGGCGCCTGTCCACGGTCATCGCGCACGAGATCCGCAACCCGCTGATGATCGTCCGCGGCGCGCTGCGCGGCCTGCGCCGCCAGGAGGATCCGCTGGTGGCAGACGCGGCCGCCGACATCGAGGAGCAGGTGCAGCGGCTCGATCGTGTCGTCAACGACGTCCTCGACTTCGCGCGCCCCGTGCAGCTCGAGGTGTCGCCGGCCTCGCTCCACGCCATCTGCCGCGAGGCCGTCGCCGCCTGCCTGGCCGCCGAGCCCGACCCGCCGGTCACGCTGCGGCTCGACGATGCCGCCGACCAGGTGCGCACCGACGCGCACCGTCTGCGGGCGGTGCTGGTCAACCTGGTGGCCAACGCCCGCGAGGCGGTGCGTGCGGCTGATCGCCCCCCGGGCGATGGGCTCGTCACGGTCGGCACGCGGCGTGCATCGGGTGCGGTGATGATCGAGGTGGTGGACAAGGGCACGGGCATCGACCCTGGGGTCGCCGGGCACGTCTTCGAGCCGTACTTCACCACGCGCCGCAAGGGCACCGGCCTCGGGTTGGCCATCGCCCGCAACATCGTCGAGGGCCTCGGCGGGACGATCACCCTCGACAGCCGCCAGGGCGAGGGCACGACGGTCCGCCTGACGCTCCCGCAGGAGACGACGGAGAGATGACGCACGGCACCGTCCTGCTCGTCGATGACGAGGAGAAGATCCTCAAGACGCTCGGGCGCGCGCTGCGCGAGGACGAGCACGAGGTCACGACGACCGGCTCGCCGCAGGAGGCGCTGCGGCTGCTGGGGGCGCGGCAGTTCGACGTGCTCGTCATCGACTACCTGATGCCCGGCATGACCGGCCTCGACGTGGTGCGTGAGCTGCAGGGGGTGCCCGAGGCCGAGCGGCCGGCCGTGCTGATGATGACGGCGCACGGCACCGTGCGCAACGCGGTCGAGGCCATGAAGCTCGGGGTGCGCGACTACCTGCAGAAGCCGTTCGACATCGACGAACTGCTGGTCGGCGTGCGTCGCGCCGTGGAGGAGCAACAGGCCAGGAGCGGCCTCCGCTACCTGCTGGCCGAGCAGAGCGCGCAGTTCGGCCAGTACGGCATCGTCGGGCGCAGCCGCGCCGTGCAGGACGTGATCGCGCGCGTGGAGCTGGTGGCCAGGAGCCGCAGCACGGTGCTCATCACCGGGGAGACCGGCACCGGCAAGGAGCTGGTGGCGCGTGCCATCCACGACCGCAGTGCCGAGCGGGCGCAGCCGCTGATCCGCGTCAACTGCGCGGCGTTGCCCGAATCGCTGCTCGAATCGGAGCTGTTCGGCCACGTCCGCGGCGCCTTCACCGGCGCGGTCAACGCCCGCAAGGGACGCTTCGCGCTCGCCGACGGCGGGTCGATTTTCCTCGACGAGATCTCCACGATCAGCCCGAGCGTGCAGGCCAAGCTGCTGCGCGTGCTGCAGGAGCGCGAGTTCGAGCCGCTGGGCGCCGAGCGCACCCAGAAGGTGGACGTGCGGGTGATCGCCGCCACCAACCGCGACCTGCAGGTGATGGCGGCCGAAGGCAAGTTCCAGAACGACCTGTACTACCGGCTCAACGTGATTCCGATCCGCATCCCGCCGCTGCGCGAGCGGCGCGAGGACATCCCGCTGCTCGTGGAGCACTTCACCCGCCGGATCGCGACGTCGCTCGGCAAGCCCGATCTCCGCGTCGAGGACGCCGCGCTCGACGCGCTGGTGCACTACGCGTGGCCCGGCAACGTGCGCGAGCTCGAGAACACGATCGAGCGCGCCGTGGTGCTCGCCACCGGCGCCACCATCACGCGCGACCTGGTGCTGCTGATGCCGGGCGCGCAGGGCACGGGGACCGGCCTGCCCTCCGCGCGGCTGCACGACAACGTGTCATGGGCCGAGCGCGAGTCGATCCTGGCCGCGCTGCGCGCCTCGGGCGGCGTCAAGAAGGACGCGGCCGAATCGCTCGGCATCAGCCAGCGCGCCCTCTCGCATTACCTGGGCAAGCACGGCATCGATTGACGTTTGACGTTTGACGTCTGACGAACGGCGAACTCGCACGTCGGTCGTCTCCGGCCGCAGCCGTCGGCCTGCCCGACGGTTCGGGGTACCTCAGGGGCCGGAGGGCCGGACGGCCCGGTCCTCGTTCCGCTTACGTGATACGTAAGTGCTTTCGCGGGTCGTCTCCAGCACCGGGCCGCGACCGCGCGGATTGCGCCTGAACCCTCGATCCGGACTCGGCACGCGCCTTGCCCTTCCTGTCGGCATGGAGGGAAGCCCCGTGTTCCAGTCAGATTGGCGCCGCAGTGCGCTGGCCATGCCGTTCCTGGCGCTCGGCCTGGTCGTGTCGCTCGTCGCGCAGCAGGCGCCCCGCGTGATCGAGGTGAAGGCCAAGAAGTACGACTTCGAACCGTCCACCATCGAGGTGGCGCAGGGCGAGCGCGTCGTGCTGCGCGTCACCTCTGTCGATCGCCTGCACGGCATCGGCATCAAGCGCTTCAAGGTGAACGCCGAGGTCCCGAAGGGCGAGACCGTCGACGTCGAGTTCGTGGCCGCCGAGGCCGGCACCTTCCCGGTGCTGTGCACCGAGGAGTGCGGCAAGGGGCACGACGACATGACCGGCACGCTCGTGGTGAAGGCGGTGGCCAAGTGAAGGCGTCCTCCCTCCGCCGCGCCGCCCTCGCCGTCTCGCTCGGCCTGCTCGCCTTCGCGAGCGGCTGCGACGAGAAGCTCTCCGACATCGCCGGCCCGTCGCCGGGCCTGACCCCGACCTACTCGAGCATCTCGCAGAACATCTTCACCAGCACCGACGCGTCCGGGCGCACGGCCTGCACGCAGTGCCACACCAACCAGGGACGCACGCCGGCGGCCAACCTGAACCTGACGACCGAGGCCGGCTACGCCCAGCTGGTCAACGTCGCCAGCGTGCAGAAGCCGGGCGCCGTGCGCGTCATCCCCGGCGACGCCGACAACAGCTACCTGGTGCAGAAGCTCGAAGGCACGCCCGGCATCATCGGCCAGCGCATGCCCCGGAACGCCGGGCCGTTCCTCACCGAGGGACAGATGCTGATCATCCGCCGCTGGATCAACCAGGGCGCGCAGAACAACTGAGGCGCACATGAAGACGACATTCCTTGCCACTGCGCTCACGTTGATCGCGATCGGCGCGCTGCCTGCGGCGGCGCAGGAGACGCGCACCGAGCCCGCCTCGACACCCAAGCCCGCCGTCGAGGGCGCCGCCGCCCCCGCGACGCCGACCACGCCCGCGACCGCCGAGGACCCGAAGCCCGCGGCCGATGCAACCGCCGTGGTCCAGGACGACGAGGACGATCCGGATCTCGACGTCAACCCGGCGCAGCCCGACTTCACCATCGTCGGCCTGCCGACCTCGCTGCGCATGCCGCGCGGCAAGTTCGCCTTCCGCGTGACGCACCGCTTCGGGCGCCCGCTCGACGACGGGAACTTCGGCGACCTGGCGGCCGACCTGTTCGGCCTCGACGCCGGCGGCCTGATCGGCCTCGAGGTGCGCTACGGCCTGTTGAAGGGCACGCAGGTCGGCGTCCTGCGCACCAGCGACCGCACGATCCAGTTCTTCGCCCAGCAGCAGATCGCGCCGCAGGAGAAGTTCGGCGTCGGGCTGGCGCTGAACCTGACGGCCGACGGCACCAACAACTTCCAGGACAGCTACTCGCCCGGCATCGGGCTGATCGTGTCGCGCGAGATCGGCAAGCGTGCAGCGGTCTACGTCGAGCCGACGTGGGTGAACAACACCAACACGTTGCCGAGCGAACTGGTGGACGACAACAGCTCGTTCCTGCTCGGCATCGGCGGTCGCATCCGCATGACGCGTCGCTCCTACCTGGTGGCGGAGGTGGCGCCACGCGTCAGCGGCTACGACGAGGGCCGCACGCACGGCGCCATCGGTCTCGAGATGCGCGCCGGCAACCACGCGTTCCAGTTGAACTTCTCCAACGGCCTGCAGACGACGATGGGCCAGATTGCCAGGGGCGGCACGCCCGACGACTGGTTCATCGGATTCAACATCTCGCGCAAGTTCTGGTAGCGCGACCGAGGTTGGAATCGTTGCGGCCGGCCGGCCGGTCGGGTGGGCGCCCGGCCGTCGCCGGTCCGCTCGCGGCGGTTCCTTCCGCAGCCTGGAGGGTCACGGGTGTCCCCGCACCTGCCGACCCTCCTTGCTGCGGTTCACTTGCCTGCGGGGCATCGCTCGACGGCTCACGGGGGGCGCGGGCCCTGCCTCGTCAATCGCTTACATCCCACGAAAGCGGCTTACGTGTCGGGTAAGGGCGGGCGCCGCACGGATCACGGAACACGGGTGATCTCGCCCGCACGGATCGGCACGGTGCTTGCTGTTGATGTGGGTGGTTCAAGGGATCGGCGGGCTGGCGATCTTGGCGGTGGGTTGGGCAGCCGGCAGCCAGGCCAGTCCGTCGATTTCCTTGCGCCTTCGGCCTTGCGACGCGCTCGCGCTCATGGCGCGGTCATGCGGGCCGTCACCGCCAGGGCGATGGTATCGACCGCGTCCATGAACTCCCCCATCTCCACGTAGCGGTCCTCGTCGAGGCGGCCTGCCAGGTCACCGAACCACGCCGCCCAGCGCTCCAGCACGAGGAACACCTCACCGTGGGCCACCGCGAGGCGGACGCTGCGCCCCTGCTCGCGCAAGGCGTTCAGGACCCCGATCACGTCGGGAGTCAGCACGAGCGCGGCGACGGCGGCCGAATCGGTCGTCGCCACGTAGTCGTCGTGCAGCCATGCCGGGGGCGCGCTGCCCGGCACGCGCGACAGCATCGCCGGGGTCACGTCCTTGTGGCCGGGTAGCGGCTCGAGCCCGAGCTGATCGGTATCGCGTCGGCCGACGCGCACGTGCCCCGGCACCTGCACCGGCATGGTCGCAATCGCCACGACACCCCGGACCACGGAGATGCGCGTCGTGTCGCCGTCCCGCTGGGTGGTGACCTCGGCGGCGTCGACGCGCGCCATCTGCACGCGGATGCCTCCGGTGGACCACTTCACGAGGTGACGACAGCCGTACTCGTTGGCGCCGGGGACGAGCGCGGACCGGCGGATCCAGCCGCGATCGACGGCCGCGCCCTTCTTGTACGAGGCCCGGGGACGGAGGGTCGCGAACACGCGCGGCAGCACGTCGCGCTCGAAGGTGTCGGCCGACGCCTTGAAACGGGCGGCGCGGCCGCCATCCAGCCAGTGCGCGGCGCGTCGCACGCCGAGCACGAGCAGCACCGCCAGGCCGACGACCTGCCAGCTCGCCGGGTCGCCCCACCAGGTGTCCGGCCACGGGTGACGCACCAGCAGCGCGATCGCCGTGCCCCAGCCCACCAGGCCGAGGACCAGGCCCGGCATCATGCCGGCCATCAGCGATGCCTGTTCGCTCGAGAGCGCCTCGATCGCCGGGCGCAGGGCGCGCGCGTACTCGGCGCGCAGGTGGGCGCGCCGCGCCTCGCGTGCTGCCTGATCCGGCGTGCTGGTCACGCCCGCAGCGTACACGAGACGGAAAGGCCGGCCCGGCTCCGACGCGTGTCTGGCCGGGACGTCCTAGTGGTCGGAGGCGACCGCGACCGCGGCGGGACGCAACACGTCCTCGCCGATCAGGTAGCCGGGTGCGGCCACGCCGGCCACGATGCCCTCCCCGAACTGCGGGGTGACCGGCACGGTGGTGATCGCCTCGTGTCGCTCGGGATCGAACGGCTCGCCGATCGGCTCGATGCGGCTGATGCCGTAGCCGGCCAGCTTGTGGAGGAACTGCTGCCGCACCAGCTCGACGCCGGCGACCAGCGCATCGGCGCTGCCGCCGGCGCGGGCCGCGCCGAGCGCGCGATCGAGGTTGTCGACGACCTCGAGAAGGTCGGCGAAGACGGCGCGACGCGACAGCTCGGCGTCGCGCGCCGCGTCCTTGCGGACGCGCAGGCGCATCGCCTCGAACTCGCGCTGCGCCTCGTGCACGGCGTTGACGTACTCCTGCAGCTGCTCGTTCTTCTCGGCGAGCTGCTGCTCGAGTTCCTGGACGTACGTCGGCCTCTCGAAGACGGTCGGACCGTCTTCGGCCTGCGCCGGCGCGTCCTCGGCGACGGTCCGCGCCCACCAGCGACGATCGACGACCTTCACGGGCTCTTGTTGGTCACTCATGGCAAATCGCAGAGTTGCACGATCTCAGAATTTCACCAGCGTCGTTGACGGCCCCGTGGCGGTGGTCATGAAATTGTGGAATTCCTGACTTGTGAAATTTCCAGACGCTACGCATCGATCGTGTCTTTGGCCGCCGGCGCCGGCGTGCTCACGATGTCGAACGTCAGCGCGCCGTCCTTCAGGCCGATCGTCACGCTGCCGCCGTGCTCCAGGCGGCCGAAGAGGATCTCGTCGGTGAGCGGGTCGCGCACCTCGGTCTGGATGACGCGCGCCAGCGGCCGCGCCCCGTAGACCGGGTCGTACCCCTTCCCGGCGAGCCACGCGCGCGCCTCGGGTTCGAGGGTGATGGCGACGCGCCGCTCGGCCAGCTGCGCCTCGAGCTGCAGGACGAACTTCTCGACGATCGTCTCGACGACGGCCGGCGACAGCGCCCCGAAGGTGACCGTGGCGTCGAGGCGGTTGCGGAACTCGGGGCTGAAGATGCGCTCGAGCGCCTGCTTCGCGCGTCCGGCCGCCCCCTTGCCCGACGACGACCCGCTGAAGCCGACCAGCGCCTGGCTCATCTCGCGCGACCCCGCGTTGGACGTCATGATCAGGATCACCTGCCGGAAGTCCGCCTTGCGCCCCGTGTTGTCGGTGAGCGTGGCGTGATCCATCACCTGCAGCAGGATGTTGTAGATGTCGGGGTGTGCCTTCTCGATCTCGTCGAGCAGGAGCACCGCGTACGGGTCCTTGCGAATCGCGTCGACCAGCAGGCCGCCCTGCTCGAAGCCGACGTAGCCCGGGGGCGCGCCGATGAGCCGGGCCACCGCGTGCTTCTCCATGTACTCCGACATGTCGAAGCGCACGAACTGGTTGCCCAGGTGGATGGCGAGCTGCTTGGCCAGCTCGGTCTTGCCGACGCCGGTCGGGCCGGTGAACAGGAAGCAGCCGGCAGGCTTGTCGGGCTGGCCGAGGCCCGCCCGTGCACGCTTGATCGCCCGCGCCACGGCCTTGACCGCGTCGTCCTGGCCGAACACCACGCGCATCAACTGATCCTCGAGCGTCCGCAGCCGTTCCTTGTCGGAGGCGTGGGCCTGCTTGTCGGGGATGCGGGCCATGCGCGCGATGACGCGCTCGATCTCGGGCACGTCGACGACCTGGCGCGGACCCTCGACTGCGCCGTCGGCCGGGGGCGCTGCGGCAGGCAGGCCGGTCGGCGCGCTGCCCGCCGGAGCCTCGGGGGCGGGAACCCGACCCTCCACCGGTGGCGCCTGCCCATCGGCCGAGGCCGGGGCAGAGACGGACAACCGCAGCATTGCGCCAGCCTCGTCGAGCACGTCGATCGCGCTGTCGGGCAGTCGGTAGTCGCGCAGGTGACGGCCGGCGAGCTTGGCGGCCGTCTCGATCGCCCCGTCCGTGTAGGTGACGTGGTGATGGTCCTCGTAGCGACTCCGCAGGCCCTTGAGGATCGTGACGGTCTCCTCGACCGACGGCTCCTCGATCACCACCTTCTGCAACCGGCGAGCGAGGGCGCGGTCCTTCTCGACCTGCTTGAACTCCTCGAAGGTCGTCGCGCCGATCACGCGGATGTCGCCCGCGCTCAGCACCGGCTTGATGAGCGTCGCCAGGTCCATCGTGCCGCCGGTCGTGGCGCCGGCGCCGACGGTGCTGTGCATCTCGTCGATGAACAGAATCGGCTTGGGACGCTTCGCCAGCGCATTGACGACGGCCTTGAAGCGCTCCTCGAAGTCGCCGCGGAAGCGCGTGCCGGCGAGCAGCGCGGTGGCATCCAGCGAGAAGACCTCCGCGTCCTTGAGCACCGAGGGCACGTCGTCCTGCAGCAGGCGCTGCGCCAGGCCCTCGGCCAGCGCCGTCTTGCCGACACCCGGTTCGCCCACGAACATCGGGTTGTTCTTCCGCCGCCGGCAGAGGATCTCCATCGTGCGCTGCACTTCGGCGGTGCGACCCACCAGCGGGTCGAGCGCGCCGGAGCGCGCCTTCACCGTCAGGTTGACGGCGTAGGCGTCCAGCGGCGTGCGCGAGGTGGAGGACCCTTCGTCCCCCTGCCCGGCCGCGGCCGGGCGGTCCTCGCCGACCGGCTCGTCGGGCGCCGGCACCTTGGAGATGCCGTGACTGATGTAGTTGAGGACGTCGAGGCGGGTCACGCCCTGGCCCTCGAGCAACTGCGCCGCGTAGGAGCGGTTCTGCTGGAGCAGGGCGGCCAGCAGGTCGCCGGCCTGCACTTCGCTCTTGCCGGCGCTCTGCACGTGCAGCACGGCGGTCTGCAGGGCGCGCCGGAACGCGAGCGTCTGCTCGGGCTCCTTCTGGGCGCCGCGCGGGAACTGCTCGATGTTCTGCTGCAGGAACTTGTCGAGCTCCGAGCGCAGGCGCGGCAGGTCGGCGCCGCAGGCGGCCAGGATCCGCTCGGCCTCGGTGTCGTGGGCGAGCACGTAGAGGAGATGTTCGAGCGTGAGGTGCGTATGGCGTCGCGAGGTCGCCTCGCGGTAGGCCACGCCTAGCAGCAGCTCGACGGATGCGCTGAACATGGGTCTTACTCCTCTTCCAGGGCCGCCCGCAACGGGAACCCGTTCTGTCGGGCGAGTTCGTGCACCGCCTCCACCTTCGTCTCGGCCACCTCGAAGGTGTACACGCCGCACAGCCCCTTCCCCTGCGTATGCACCTGCATCATGATGCGGAACGCCTCGGCAGGGGTCTTGTGGAACACGGTCTCGAGGACTTCGACGACGAAGTCCATCGTGGTGTAGTCGTCGTTGATCAGCAGGACCTTGAAGCGCGCGGGCTCCTTGGTCTGCTTCTCGGTCCGCTCGAGGACGAGGTCGCCCGATTTCTGTCGTGTGTCGGTCATCGACGTGCTGACCGGCCCACGGGGGCTCCCAGGGGTCCGGATCGCGGCTCGCTGATCTCCGCCACCAGTATACGGACGCTGGGCCCCGGGCCTGCCCGCCATTCGGGCAGGCCGGGCCCAGCGTCCGAATGCCGTGATGCCGGGGATGCCGTGATGCCGGGGATGCCGGGGATGTCGGACCTCGTCGGCCTCGACACGCATTGTCAGCATTCGGTCGCCCGGATGCCGGCAATGTCGAGTGCCGGAGACGTGCGCCAGGCCGACCACCCTCGACATTCTCGGCATTCCGGCATCAGGGCATTGCCATAATTCAGCCATGCAGGTCCTCGCTCACCAACTCCGCTACGCCGACGGCCGGTTCCGGGGCACGTCCGGGGTGATCGCCACGGCCGTCCTGGAGGGCCCCTCCGGCTTCGCCCTCATCGACCCCGGCCCCTCCACCGACCTGGCGGCGCTCGAGGCCGACCTCGCCTCGGGGGGACTCCGCCTCGACGACGTGGAGGCGGTCCTGCTGACGCACATCCACCTCGACCATGCCGGCGCAGCCGGGTCGATCGTGAAGCGGGCGCCCCGCTGCCGGGTGTACGTCCACGAGCGCGGCGCCACGCACATGGCCGCTCCGGACAAGCTCATCGCCAGCGCGACCCAGATCTACGGGGATCAGATGGACGTGCTGTGGGGCGAGTTCGCCGCCGTCCCGGCCGCCAACCTCCAGGTGCTGCGCGGTGACGAGGCGCTGACGATCTGCGGGCATGCGATCGAGGTGGCCTACACGCCCGGCCACGCCCAGCACCACGTGAGCTACCTGCATCGCGCTTCCGGGATTGCGTTCGTGGGCGACACCGGCGGGTGCCGGACGAGCCACATGCAGTCGGTGATGCCGCCGACACCGCCGCCCGACATCGACGTGCCGACCTGGCACCGCAGCGTCGGGCGCATCCTCGACTGGCAGCCGTCGGCGCTCTTCCTCACGCATTTCGGACCGGTGACCGCCGTCGTCGCACACATGGCCGAGCTGCTCGATCGCCTGGAGGTGATGCGCGGCCTCGCCCGTGGGCTGGTCGATGATGCGGCGCTGAGCGAGCAGGAGCGTGAGGCGCGGTTCGTCGAGGAACTGCGACGCGTGTTCCGGCAGCAGCTGAACGACACCGAACTGCGGCGCCTGGAGCTCGGTGTTCCCTTCCCCATGTGCTGGGGCGGACTGGCCCGCGCCATCCGGAAGGGTTTGGCGTAGGGCCGCCACAACTGGCCGTCGTGATTGGGTCATCGACCTTCGTCGAACGCCGCTACGGTGTCGTAGCCGTCGCCCTTGGGCGACGGTCCGTCGTCGTGTGCCAGGCCTCGCTGACTGCCGGCCGCGGCCGGCAGCTACACCTGAGCCCTGAGCCCTGAGCCCTGAGCCTGCACTATGCTGCGCGCATGCCACACATGAGGCCGCTCGCCCTGGCCGGTCTGCTGTCGGCGAGCCTCGCGCCGACGTCGGCCTCCTACCTGACGCAGGCCCGACCACCGGCCGGGGCGGCAGTGTTCGCGGAACGCTGTGCGCCCTGCCACGGCGCCGACGGGCGCGGCGGCGAGCGCGGCCCCGACATCGTCAGCACGCCGGACGCCGCGCGTCGCACGCCCGATGTGATCGCGCGCCTCGTGCGCGAGGGCGTCCCGGGCGGGGGCATGCCTGCCGTGCCACTCGAACCCGACGATGTCCGCGCCGTGGCCAGCCATGTGCGGACGCTGGCCGAGGCGGCACGCGTCGCGCCGACCTGGCCACGCGTGCGCCTGGCCCTGCGGAGCGGCCGAGCGGTCGAGGGGCTCGCGCTGGCCGTCGGCGCGGCCGACCTCACGCTGCTGACCGCGTCGGGCGACCTCGTGCCGGTCGAGCGCGCCGACATCTCGCGGGAGGTCGCGCTCGGTCGGGCGCCGATGCCGACCCTCGCGCCTCGGGCCGACGCTCCGCAGCCCGCGTCGGGGGACTGGCCCACCTACAACGGCGACGTCGGCGGCAACCGGCACTCCCGCCTGGCGCAGGTCACGCCCGCCAACGTCGCCGGGCTGAGGCCGGCCTGGACCTACGCGATTCCGGGCGCTCGCAACCTGCGCACCACGCCCCTGGTGATCGGCGGGGTCATGTACGTCACCGCCCCCAACGAGGTCCACGCCGTCGACGCCGCGACCGGCCGGCAGATCTGGCGGGTGCGCCAACCGCGCACGCCGGGCGTGATTGGCGATGCCGGCGCCGGGGTGAACCGCGGCGTCGCCGTCGCGGGCGATCGCCTCTTCTTCGTGACCGACGACGCGCGGATCGTGGCGCTGCACCGCGGCAACGGACAGGTGCTGTGGGAAACACGGATGGCCGACTTCAAGGCCCACTACGGCGCCACGTCGGCCCCGCTGGTGGTCGGCGGCCTGGCGATCTCGGGCGTGTCGGGCGGCGACGAGGGCGTGCGCGGGTTCGTCGCCGCGTTCGACATCGCCACCGGGCGTGAGGTCTGGCGCACGTGGACGGTGCCGACGCGGGGTGAGCCGGGGTCGGAGACCTGGCAGGGCACGGCACTCGAGCACGGCTGCGCCGCGACCTGGCTGACCGGGTCGTACGACGCCGCCCTGGACCAGGTGCTGTGGACGACCGGCAACCCGTGCCCGGACTACAACGGCGACGAGCGCAAGGGCGACAACCTCTGGTCGGACTCGGTGCTGGCACTCGACCCGCGGACCGGCCAGCGGCGATGGCACTTCCAGTTCACGCCGCACGACCTCAACGACTGGGATGCGGTGCAGACGGTGATCGCCGCCGACCTGCCGTGGGAGGGCGCCACCCGCGCGGTGCTGCTGCAGGCCAATCGCAACGGCTTCTTCTACGTGCTCGATCGCCGCACCGGGCAGTTGCTGCGGGCCACCCCGTTCGTCCGCAACCTCAACTGGGCGACGGGCATCGGCGCCGACGGCCGCCCGCGGCGCCTGCTCGACATGGCCCCGAGCGTGCGCGGCACGACCGTCTGCCCGTCGGTGGAGGGCGCGACCAACTGGATGTCGCCGTCGTTCGACCCGGCCCGCGGCCTGTACTTCGTGCAGGCGCTCGAGCGCTGCAGCGTGTTCACGAAGTCGTCGCGCGGGTTCGAGCCCGGGCAATCGTTCTACGGCGGCACGACGCGTCGCGTGCCTGGCGAGACCGGCGGCAAGGTGCTGCGGGCCATCGAGGTGGCGACGGGCCGCATCGCGTGGGAGCTGCCGCAGGTCGGCGACGGCGACACCTGGGCCGGCGTGCTGTCCACCGCGTCGGGCCTCGTGTTCACGGGCGAGGACGACGGCGCGTTCACGGCCGTCGCCGCGGCCGACGGGCGCCGCCTGTGGCGCTTCGAGGCCAACGCCGACTGGCGCGGGTCGCCGATGACCTACCTGGCCCGCGAGCGCCAGCACATCGCGATCGCCGGCGGCGGCGTCATCTACGCGTTCTCGCTGGGAAGCGCGGCACAGAGGTAGGGCGGGGTGTCCCACCCCGCCGTGAGCGGGGCCATCGGCTGACGGCGCGGTCGGAGACCGCGCCCTACCGCGACCGGACGATCTATGCTCTGCGCATGCGCAGAGCCGTGATGTTTGCCCTCCTGGGGCTGTTCGTATCGCCCCTCGCTGCCCAGGGGCCGGCCGACTACGACTTCCTGATCAAGGGCGGCCGCGTGATCGACCCGCGCAACGGCCTCGACGCCGTGCGCGACGTGGCGATCAAGGACGGGAAGGTCGCGGCGGTCTCGGCCGACATCCCGGCGGCGCGGGCGATGAAGGCCGTCAACGCCAGGGGCCTGCTGGTCACGCCCGGCCTGATCGACCTGCACGTGCACGTCTACCCGGGCGAGAAGCTGCGTGACTACGCGGGCGGTGACTGGAGCATCTTCCCCGACGGCTTCACGCTGCGCAGCTGCGTGACCACCGTCAACGACGCGGGCACCTCGGGCTGGCGCAACTTTCCCGACTTCAAGCGCCGCATCATCGACGAGTCGAAGACGCGCGTCGTCGCCTTCCTCAACATCGTCGGCAACGGCATGGGATCGGGGCCGATCGAGCAGGATGCCGCCGACATGGACGGCGAGGCCACCGCGGCGATGGCGCTGCAGCACAAGGGCGTGATCGTCGGCATCAAGAGCGCGCACTACAACGGCGCCGACTGGAAGCCGTACGAGCAGGCCGTGATCGCCGGCACGAAGGCCAACGTGCCGGTGATGATCGACTTCGGCGGCAACGTCCGTGCCGGACGCACGCTGATGGACCTGTTCATGAAGTACCTGCGGCCGGGCGACATCTTCACGCACATGTACGGCGGCGCGCGGGGCGAGCAGGACGCCACCACGAAGGGACCCAGCGCGGCGATGGTGGCGGGGCGGAAGAAGGGCATCATCTTCGACGTCGGCCACGGCGGCGCGAGCTTCCGCTACTCGGCGGCCGTGCCGATGATGAAGGCGGGCTTCCTGCCCGACTCGATCTCCACCGACCTGCACACCAGCAGCATGAACTCGGCGATGAAGGACATGCTCAACGTCATGGGCAAGTTCATGGCGATGGGCGAGCCGCTCGTCGAGGTGATCCGGCAGTCGACGTGGAACCCGGCCCGGCAGATCAGGCTCGAGTCGCTCGGACACCTGTCGGTGGGCGCGCCAGCCGACGTCGCGGTGCTGCGCCTCGAGCAGGGGCGCTTCGGCTTCGTGGATCCGGTGGGTGGACGCATCGATGCCTCGCAGCGCCTGCAGTGCGAGCTGACCGTCCGCGACGGCAAGGTGGTCTACGACCTCAACGGCCTCATCGCCGATCCCTGGGAAAAGCTGCCGGGAGACGCCCGTGGCGGCGACCCCAAGTGGGATCGGACGCGCGGCCATTAGTCATTCGCCGCACGGCCGCAGCTACAGGCTCGAGGCTCAGAGAGCCTTCCGACTCGGAAGTCTCCTGCCTTCTGAGCCCTGAGCCCTGAGCCTGGGACTGCCGACCGCCGACGGCCCACTGCCGGTTTCCGAAGGCCGACGGCCGAAACTCGCCGCGCGCCGCAGGCGCACATCGGCGAGTCTGCAATGACGAAGGCCGGCAGTAGACTGTGTGGATGTCCGACGCCACCGTCGCCAGTCTCTCGGCGCGCCGCCGCGTGCCGCCCACCGTCAACGAGCCGATCCGCAGCTACGCCCCCGGTACGCCGGAGCGGGCCTCGCTCAAGGCGCGGCTGGCCAGCATGGCCACCGAGCACGTCGACATCCCGGTCATCGTCAACGGCAAGGAGTACCGCACGGGCGATACCGCCACGGTCGTCATGCCGCACGCGCACCAGCACGTGCTCGGCACCTGGCACAAGGCGACGCCCGAGCTCGTCCAGGAGGCCGTGGCTGCCACGGCCAGCGCCCGCGAGGAGTGGAGCCGCTGGCCCTGGGAGGACCGCGTCGCCGTGTTCCTCCGTGCCGCGGAACTGCTCTCGACGACGTGGCGCGACACGCTCAACGCCGCGACGATGCTCGGGCAGAGCAAGACGGCATTCCAGTCCGAGATCGATGCGGCCTGCGAGCTGATCGACTTCTTCCGCTTCGGCGCGCTCTTCGCGCAGGAGCTGTACGGCGAGCAGCCGGTCAGCGAGAAGGGCGTCTGGAACCAGACCGACTACCGGCCGCTCGAGGGCTTCATCTATGCGGTGAGCCCGTTCAACTTCACGGCGATCGGCGGCAACCTGTCGGGCGCCCCGGCGATGGCCGGCAACACCGTCATCTGGAAGCCGGCGCAGACGGCGATGCTGAGCGGCTACTACGTGATGAAGCTGCTCGAGGCCGCCGGCCTGCCGCCCGGGGTCATCAACTTCGTGCCCGGCGACCCGATTCCGATCTCGGATGCGCTGCTCTCGCATCGCGACCTCGGCGGCGTGCACTTCACGGGCAGCACGACGGTCTTCAACAGCATGTGGAAGACCATCGGCGGCAACATGGGCCGCTACCGGTCGTACCCGCGCATCGTCGGCGAGACGGGCGGCAAGGACTTCATCATGGCGCACCCGTCGGCCGACGTGGACGCGCTGGCCGTGGCGATCGTGCGCGGCGCCTTCGAGTACCAGGGCCAGAAGTGCTCGGCGTGCAGCCGCGTCTACATCCCGCAGTCGCTGTGGGCCGGCGTGCGTGACCGCATGGTCGCGATGATGGCCGACATCCGGGTGGGCGACGTGCGCGATTTCCGCAACTTCATGGGCGCGGTGATCGACGAGCGCTCGTTCACCAAGATCGGCGGCTACCTCGACGAGGCCCGCGCGGCCGGCACGATCGTCGCCGGCGGCGAGGCGTCGAGGGACACCGGCTACTTCGTGTCGCCGACGCTGGTGAAGGTCGACGACCCCGGCCACCGCATCCTCTGCGAGGAGATCTTCGGACCGGTGGTCGCCGCCTACGTGTACCCGGACGACCAGTACGTGGAGACGATGAAGATCGTCGACGGCACCTCGCCGTACGCGCTGACGGGCGCCATCTTCGCCAACGATCGCCAGGCGATCCGGCTCGCCCACACGCACCTGCGCAATGCCGCCGGCAACTTCTACATCAACGACAAGTGCACAGGCGCGGTGGTCGGCCAGCAGCCGTTCGGCGGTGCGCGCGGGTCGGGCACCAACGACAAGGCCGGCAGCAAGTTGAACCTGCTGCGCTGGGTGAGCCCGCGGTCGATCAAGGAGACCTTCGTGCCGCCGACCGCCTACCAGTACCCGTTCATGGGCGAGGAGTGACGCCCGCGCTGGTAATTGGAGACGGCAGTCAGGGAATTCGACATTCGAGATTCTCGTGGGGCCCGGCTTCGCCGTGGCCCCTCGGGATGCGTCGGGCGGCCGCCGATCAATTTCGGATCTCAAATTTCCAATTGCCGCGCGCGGGTTGCGGTACCCTCTCGGCCATGTCCACAGTCCGATTGGGGCGGGCCCTCGCCCTTCTCCTCCTCGTGTTCGTCGCGGCGGCGGCCCAGGCGCGCGCGCAGGCCACGGCCCCGCGTCCCAACATCGTCCTGATCTACCTCGACGATCTCGGCTACGGCGACGTGTCGGCCAACGGCAGCACCACGATCCGGACGCCGAACATGGACCGGATCGCGAAGGAGGGGCTGCGCTTCACGAGCGGCTACGCCACCTCGGGCACCTGCACGCCGTCGCGGTTCTCGCTGCTCACGGGCAAGTACGCGTGGCGGCAGGCGGGCACGGGCGTGCTGCCCGGCAACGCCGCCCTGGTCATCGACCCGGCGCGGACGACGCTGGCCTCCATGCTGCGCAAGGCCGGCTACCACACCGGCGTGGTCGGCAAGTGGCACCTCGGCCTCGGCGGCCCCGGCGGCCCCGACTGGAACACGAACATCGCGCCCGGGCCGAACCAGGTCGGCTTCGCGTACAGCTTCATCATGGCCGCGACCGGCGATCGCGTCCCGACCGTGTACGTCGAGGACGGCAAGGTCGTCGGACTCGATCCGGCCGACCCGATCAGGGTGGACTACGAGAAGAAGGTCGGCGACTGGCCGACCGGCAAGGAGAACCCGGCGCTGCTCACCACGCAGCGACCGAGCCACGGGCACGATCAGACGATCGTCAACGGCGTCAGCCGCATCGGCTACATGACGGGCGGCAAGGCGGCCCTCTGGCGCGACCAGGACATGGGCGACACGTTCCTGCGCAAGGCCATCTCGTACGTCGAGGCGCACCAGCGCGAGCCGTTCTTCCTCTTCTACGCCACCCACGAGCCGCACGTCCCGCGCGTGCCGCACGAGCGCTTCGTCGGGTCGTCGGGCATGGGGCCGCGCGGCGACGCCATCATGCAGGCCGACTGGGGCGTCGGCCAGTTGCTGGACACCCTTGATCGCCTGAAGCTGGCCGACAACACCATCGTGATCCTCACCAGCGACAACGGTCCGGTCGTCGACGATGGGTACGTGGATCAGGCGGTGGAGAAGCTGGGGGCACACAAGCCGGCCGGACCCCTCCGGGGTGGCAAGTACAGCCGGTTCGAGGCCGGCACCCGCGTGCCGTTCTTCCTGCGCTGGCCGGCGCGCGTCAAGCCGGGCGTGAGCGACGCGCTCGTGTCGCAGGTGGACTTCCTCGGGTCGTTCGCGGCGCTGGTACGGCAGTCGATCCCGCAGGGGGATGGCCCCGACACGGGCAACCAGCTGGCGGCCCTGCTCGGCGAGGATCGCCGCGGCCGCGACCACGTGGTGGAGCACTCGGGCGCGCTGGCGATCCGCGAGGGCCGCTGGAAGTACATCGAGCCCAGCAAGGGGCCGCGCATGAGCGCCCAGACCAACACCGAGCTGGCCAACGATCCGGCCCCGCAGCTCTACGACCTCTCGACCGACCTCGGCGAGACGAAGAACCTGGCCGCCGAGCAGCCGGAGCGCGTGCAGGCGCTGGCCGCGAAGCTGGCGAGGGTCAAGGCGGGGCAGTAGGCAGGCCGCCTCAGGCGCGGCCGTCAATGCCGCAATGCCGCGAATGCCGACAATGTCCGCTTGGTCGGCACCTCCGACATTGACGGCATTGCAGGCTCGCCGATGTGCGCCTTCGGCGCGCGGCGAGTTCCCGGCATCGCAGCATTGACTCCGCGACGGCGCGGTCGGAGACCGCGCCCTACCTCTTCGACGACAACCACCCCGACCGTAGCGCTTCCTGCTGCGGCGTGCGCGCGTCCATCGGGACGATCTCGAGCCGGTCGTTCTTCTCCACGACGACCTTCGCCGTCTTCTTCTCGCCGCGCGACTCGAACACCAGTTCGACCTCGGTGCCCGGCGTGAGCGTCGACAGCACCCGCTCCCAGTCGCCGGCCTGCGCGATGGCGGTGCCGTTGAGCGACACGACCGTGTCGTCCTTGCCGAGGCCGGCCTTGTAGACCTGGCTGGTCGACAGCGTGTTGCTGGCGACGATCATCCGGCCCTGCCGGGCCTGCAGGCGGACGGGGCCGAGGGTCGGCGGCGTCTCCCGCGTGCGCAACTCGTAGCCGGCGGCGGCCAGCAGTCGCTTGTATGGCAGCGGCTCGGTGCCCCTGACGTGGCGCCGGAAGAAGTCCTCGGCGAAGGCGGCGTCGCCACTGACGACGGCCAGCGCGGCCTGTGCGTCGGCGATGGTGTACGGCCGGGCCACGTAGCCCGGCGCCTTGCCGCCGGGCGCGCCGTGGACCTTCCACATCTGCCGCATGAAGTGGTCCAGGGTCACCGCGCCGTTGCTCCGCTCGCGCAGCGCGAGGTCGAGACCCAGGCCGATCGCCGCGCCGTACGTGTAGTACGAGACGAACGTGTTCTCCCAGTTGGTCGCGTCGATGGCCGCCGCGGCGTCAACGTACGGCGCAAGGCGGCTCATGTCGGCGGCCGACCGGAACTGCGTGCCCGGCGCGTGCAGCACGCCGTTGACGAACATCCCGAACTGCGACACGCCGGCGTCCTGCGCGACCAGGCCGGCGCGGATCATCGCCAGCATGCCGTAGTAGCTCGTGAATCCCTCGGCCAGCCACAGCTCGCCCGACATGTTGGCTCGGCTGAAGTCGAAGGGCTCGAGCGAGGCCGGGCGGATGCGCTCGACGTTCCACGAGTGGAAGAACTCGTGGGAGGCCGTGCCGGCGAGGCGGGACGCGCCGTCACCGAGCGAGCCCGACGACGAGCACACCGTGCTGTTGCGGTGCTCCATGCCGTCGCCGTCGGCCCACGGCAGGTAGTCCATCAGGAAGGTGTACGTGCCGCCGTCGTAGGGCGCGAGCTCGCCGAAGATCGCCGCCTGCTCGCGAACGATCTTCTCAACGTCCTGCGCATAGGCGTCGAGCTGGGCATCGGTGCCGAGGTGGTGCACCGCGAGCCTGATCGTCGCCGGCTTGCCCGACGGGCGGGCGACGGTGAACTCGCGTACGGCGTGCGCACTGAACTCCACCGGCGAGTCCATGAAGTACTGCAGGTTCGGGGCCGTGAACACCAGCGGATCGTCGGTCGGGAACAGCTGCGTCGAGACGCGCCAGGTGCGCCCGGGCGGCTGCGTGAACCGTACCCGGATCGGCGTGTCGGGCAGCGCCGGCGCCCAGGCGAACGTCGCGGGCGCGTTCAGGTGGGCGTGCGTGCCGTCCACCGCGGCGTAGGTGCCGTCGACGTGATCGGCGAACAGCCGGTAGCGGATCTGCACCGACGAGCCCCGGGGCGTGACCCGCCACTGGGCCGGCGCGAGCTGCTCCACCGCGAGGGCCGCGTCGCCCTCACCGCGCGCCTCGAACTGGTAGACGTTCTTGCCGAACTCGTGCGTCGCGTACCGTCCCGGCGACGAGCGCGCCATGCGGATCTCGAGCGGCGTGCCCGCCCTGGCCGGGAAGCGGACGTCGACCTGCAGCCACCGCTGATCGGGCGAGGGGACCGACACCGTGTACTCGATGGCCTGCTGGGCGCCTGCGGGGCGGGTCAGCAGCAGCGTGAGCAGGAGCAGGGCAGCGCGACGCAGCGACATGGGGCATAGGGTACCGCTGCGTGTCGGCCTTCGTCATTGGGCCTTGGTCATTGGGCCTTCGGCCTTGGGAGGCCCAGGCCCACGGCCCCACGGCCCACGGCCCACGGCCCAAGGCCCAAGCCCCAGTGCTACTTCGCCCGAATCCACTTCCACATGTCGCGGTAGTTGGCCGTCTTGCCCTGCATGAGCAGGCCCACCCGGAGGATGCGGCCGGCCGCCCACACCATCGCCACCGTGGCGGCGATCGACCCGGTGAGGGCGATCGCCACCTGCCAGGCCGGCGGCCCGGGCGGGATCGCGATGCGCAGCAGCATCAGGTACGGCGCGGCGAAGGGAAACAACGAGAAGCCCACCGACATCGCGCTGTCGGGGTTCTGCGCGACCTGTAGCCAGAGGAAGATCGGGAACATCGCCAGGATCAGCGCCGGCATCATCATCCCCTGCGCGTCCTTGACCTCGCTGCACGCCGCGCCGATCGCGATGAACATCGCCCCGTACAGGAACACGGCGATCACCAGGAACAGCGCGAACCAGGGCAGCAGGCCCCACTGGATGACCCCGAAGTAGTCGGCCTGCGCCGCCATCAGCAGGCCGCCGCCGACGTACAGCACTGCCAGCACCATGGTCACGGCGACGCTGCCCAGCAGCTTGCCGAGCATCAGGTGGAACGCGCCCACCGACCCGAGCAGCACCTCGCTGATGCGGCTCGTCTTCTCCTCGATGACGCTGTTGAGCAACTGCGGCGCCGACGACATCACCAGGCCGAACAGCATGAACATCGCGATGGCCGGCATGGCGAACGCGCGCACGGCGTCGACCTTCTCGGCGACCGACACCTCGCCGGTCGCGGTCCGGACGACGAGCCCCTTGCGATCGAGCGGGATCGGCTCCAGCAGGCGTCGCGCCACGGCGGGATCGGCCCCGAGGCTGGACAGCCGACGGTCGGCCACCGCCCGGCTCGCCTCGCGGCGCAGCCAGTCCGGCAACGCCTGATAGGTGGGGTACTCCGTGTGGTACTGCAGGTGAGGCGCCTCGTCGGCCGCCGTGAGCACGTCGGCCGGGATCTCCACGAACGCGAAGAGCTCGCCCCGCCGGACGCGTTCCGACAGCGCCAGTCGGAGCGCATCGGCATCCTGCCCGCCGGGCGGCACGAGTTCCGGCAGGAAGCTGGGGCCGGTGCGGCGCCCGGTCGGAGAGATCTCGCGCGCGTTGTGCTCGCGCGCCGCCTCGACGAGCGCCGGGCCGAGCACCCCGGTCCTGTCGACGACCCCGAAGCGGCGTTCCGACGTGTCGCGTCGGGCCGTGAGCGCCTGGATGCCGAAGGCGAGCGCCATCAGCAGCGGCACGGCGAGCAGCCCCACGAGGAAGGCGCGGCTGCGCACCGCCTGCTCGAACTCGGCGGCCGCGATCGTCAGGACACGCGACAGCGGCACGCCCTCAGGCGCCTTCGACGACATGCCTGTCCTCCTCCGGCGATGGCCGGGCGATTTCCACGAAGATGTCGTGCAGCGACGGGCGGGTGATCTCGAAGCGTTGCACCGTCGTCCGCGCCGAGAGGCGCGCGAGGAAGACCTGAGGGTCGCACGAGAGGCGGACCTGCTGCGCGTTGCCGTGGTCGGTCACCTCCTCCACGCCCTCGATGCCGCGCAGCACCTCGGTGCCGCCCGCCACGCGCACGTGCACCGCGTCGTGGCCGTAGGTGGCCTGAATCTCGTCGAGCGTGCCGTCGAGCACCTTGCGGCCACGGAAGATCATGAAGATGCGGTCGCACATCAGCTCCGCCATGCCCATGTCGTGGGTGCTGAACACGATGGTCGTGCCGCGTCGCTTGAGCTCGAGGACCGCGTCGCGGAGTACGTCGCGGTTCACCGGGTCGAGGCCGGAGAAGGGCTCGTCGAGGATCACCAGCGAGGGCCGTGAGACGACCGTCGCGATGAACTGCACCTTCTGCGACATCCCCTTCGACAGGGCCTGCACCTTCTTGTCCGCGACGCCTGGCAGCCCGAGCCTGTCGAGCCACCAGTCGGCTTCCCGCTCGACGTCGGCTCGCCGGCCGCCCTTCAACTCGCCGTAGTAGGCGAGCAGGCGGCGGACCGGCATCTGCTTGTACAGACCGCGTTCCTCCGGCAGGTAGCCGACGCGGTCCCGGGCGACCTCGGTGCTGCGATCGCCGAACACCTCCACCGTCCCGCTGTCGGGCAGCAGGATGTTCATGATCATCCGCAGCGTCGTCGTCTTGCCCGACCCGTTCGGGCCGATGAACCCGTAGATCGTGCCCTCAGGGACCTGCAGCGACAGGGCATCGACCGCCGTGGTGTGGCCGAAGCGCTTGGTGACGGCGTCGAGAAGGATGGCTGGTCTCAAGGCTCGAGTCTTCTACGAAGGGAATGCTGACTGCCGGCCGCCGACTGCCGTTTCACCTGACGCTGATGGTCCCGATGACCAACCGGTCGCGAGCCGGCACGAGGGACAGCACCAGTGAGCGCCGGCGCTGTTCCCCGCCCGGCAACTGGGTGAGCAGGCTGGCCCGGACCCCGAACTCGTCGCTCGCCCGGACGATGGTCACGTTCTCGAACACGCACACCAGTTCGCCCGTCGTGCGGAACGCTTCCTCGAGCTCGTTGCGCCATGCCGGGCCCATGTTCGGATACAGCCGGTTGAGGCCGCCCATGTCACGGCCCTTGTAGGCGCCGCAGAACTGCGAGATCGTCGCGCGGGCCTCGTCGTTGGACCAGAGAGAGAGGTCCGGCCCGGTCGGCGGCTGTTGTGTCTGGGTGGTCTGCGTCGTCGACGGGCCCGTCGACGGCGGTTCGTCGACCTTCGGCGGGGCCACCACCACGGGCGGGACGGCCTTGCCGCTGTCGTTGAACGCCTGCAGGTACTGCGCACGGGCGTCCATGTAGCTGGTCACGGCCTTCTTCAGTCGGCCGGCGGAGCGATGTCGGTCGGCCTCCTCCTGCAGGCTGTTGCCACGCTGGTATCGCTGGCTGCTCGTCAGGCGCAGGTCCTCGGCGCCCCGGCGAGCCGCCAGCGTCTGCCGCCGCGCATTCTCCACCACGCGGTTGCGTTCCTCCTGCAGCAGGGCCGCCGGCACGCCCTGAATCTGGTCGATCGCCGCCAGCGCCCGGTCGTACCGGCCCGCCGACGCCAACTGGCGCGAGGTGGCCCAGGGATCGCGCGCGACCGGCGCTGCGGGCACCGGGTCACCCGCCGGTGCGGGTGCGGCCGGTGCCGGTGGCGCAGGCCGGGGTGCTGCCGGGGTGCTTGCGGGCGTCACCTCGGGCGGCGTCGTGCCACCGCTCTCCGGCGCCGGTGCGGCGTCCGCGGGGGGTGGCGTCGACGTCGACGCGGTAGCGGTCGACGGTGCCGCGCGGCGGGCGACGACGAACCAGTAGCCGCCGCCGGCGAGCAGGAGCAGGAGCAGGAGGCCGACCGCCGCCGGCAGGACGGCCGAACGTGCAGGCGCGGGCGGCTCGCCTGGCGGGATCGCCGGGCGCGTGGCCGTCTGCGTCACCGTCGTCGGGTGCCGCAGCAGCGCCTCTGCCGCGGGCGCCGGTGCGGCATTGGCCTGCCGGGGTGCGGCCGGGGCGGCCGGTGTGGGCCTCGGGGCGACCGGCGGCGTCGGCGGGCGAACGGGTGCGGGCGTCGGCCTCGTCACGGCCGGGGGCGCAATGGCAGGGGCAGTCGCCGCCGCTGCCGCGTGCGGCACTGGCGCCGACCCCGTGTCCCGTTCCTCGATCAGCGCCTGCAGGCGCTGCTGCAGGCGTGGCACGTCGCGGTGCGCGGGGTCGAGCCTGGCCAGCGCCTCGATCGCCTTGCGGGCGCCCGCCACGTCGTCCTGCTCGATGGCGCGGCTGGCCTGCGCGACCAGGCGGGCAATCCGTTGCGCCCGGGCGCGCTCGACGATCTTCTGCTGCACCGCGAGCGCGTCGGCCGCATCGGGCGCCAGCGTCAGCGCCTCGGCGATCAGCGCCTCGGCTTCCTCGAAGTGATCCTGCTGCAGCGCCTGTCGGGCACGCGAGGTGAGTGCGGCCACCTGGCGGTCGTCCATGCGCTGCTGCAGCGCGCCGCGGAGGCGCTCGAGCGCCGGGTGGCGGGGAGCGATGTCGGCCAGCGCGCCGATGGCGGCTTCCGCCTCCTCGATCGAGCCGCTCTGCAGGGTGTCGTCGGCCCTGGTGAGGGCCTCGTGGATGCGCAACTCGAGTCGGCGCCCCTGCAGCTTCTGGCGCAGCATCTGGACGTCGGGACTGGGCGACGTCCCCGACTCCAGCTTCTGCAGCAGGCCCGAGGCAGTCGTCAGCTGGCCCTGCGCAATCGCTTCCTCGGCCTCCCGCATCAGCTCGCGGCGCGACGTCGTGACGTCCCTGGCCGGCGTGACCACGGTCGGCTCGGCGGGCAGGACGATCAGCGTGTGCTCCGGATCGAGGCGCCGGGCGATGCCGAGAAACTCGCGCTCGAGGACCTTGGCGCTGTCGGCGCGTGCCGAGGGGTCCTTCTGGAGGCACCGCGCGATGGTCTTGACGAGCGCGTGCGGCACGTCGGGCACGAACGTCTCGATGGGGCGCGGCTGCTCGCCGACGATCTGGCGCGAGACGTGGTAGAGATTGTCGCCGCCGAAGGCCTGCCGGCCCGTGAGCAGCTCGTAGGCGACCGCGCCCACCGAGAAGATGTCGCTGCGCGGGTCGACCGGCTGGCCGGTGATCTGCTCGGGCGACATGTACTGCGGCGTACCGACGATCATCCCGGCCATCGTCATGCCCGAGGCCTCGTTGCCGTGGGCGATGCCGAAGTCGAGGAGGCGCAGGGTGCCGGAGCTCTGGGCGATCAGCAGGTTGGACGGCTTGACGTCGCGATGGACGATGCCGCTCTCGTGGGCGTGGCCGAGGCCGGCGCAGAGTTCGGAGAGCCAGTGGACCTTGCGGGCCAGCGGGATGGCCTCGCCGCTCCTGATGATCTGCGACAGGGTGCGGCCGGCGATGAACTCCATCGCCAGGTACGGGTTGCCCTCGTGCTCACCGACCGCGTAGATGCTGACGATGTGGGGATGGTGGACCTTGGCGGCGAGTCGCGCCTCGCGCAGGAAGCGGCGACGGGTCTCCTCGTCGGGGACCTTCAGGACCTTGATGGCGACCGGCCTGTCGAGCATCGGGTCGTACCCGAGGTACACGACTCCCATGCCGCCGTGGCCGAGGCGGTCCCGGACGTGATAGGGCCCGATCTGTCCTGGAAGCTCGTCCACTCGGGTGTCCGACCGTACTGTAAACGATTGCGATCCCGCGCATCGCACGAACCCGGAGGCGTCCGGGGTCGTGTCCGGGATGTTCAGCCCCCTCCGCCGCAGCGTTAGGAACTAGGAGCCTTCATGAGCGACGTGCCCGCGATCATCGGTCGATACGAAGTGGAACGCCTGCTCGGCGAAGGCGGGATGGGCGTGCTGTACCTGGCCCGTGACCCGGTCATCGACCGCCACGTCGCGCTCAAGCTCCTCCGCGTCAACGGCGAGGACCTGCGCCGCCGCTTCATCCGTGAAGCGCAATCGGCAGGACGGCTCCAGCACCCCAACATCGTCACGGTGTACGACGTCGGCGACCACGACGGCCAGCTGTACATCGCCATGGAGTACATCGACGGCGATACGTTGGCGCTGCTGATCCGCGAGAACGCGCCGTTCTCCCCCATCCGCAAGCTGGACATCATCGACGAGGTGGCCGACGGCCTCGGGTTCGCCCACCAGCGCGGCATCGTCCACCGCGACATCAAGCCCGCGAACCTGATGATCTCGCGCGCCGGGCTGGTGAAGGTGCTCGACTTCGGCATCGCCCGTGTCGCGACGCGGGAATCGGGCGAGATGGACCGGCCGACGCTCATCGGCACCCCGGCCTACATGGCGCCCGAGCAGCTCGAGGGCGCCGAGGTCGACGCCCGCAGCGACATCTACGCGCTCGGGCTCGTGATGTACGAGCTCTTCTCCGGGTGCCGCGCGTTTGCCGGCGCAACGACCGCCGACGTGCTGCAGCGCGTTCTGGCGGCCCAGCCGACGCCCCTCGAGCAGCTCGTTCCGTCGATCGACGCCGAACTGGCCCGGATCGTCGCCCGTGCGATGGCCCGGCAGCCGGCCGATCGCTACCAGGACCTGCAGGCGATGCGCAAGGACCTGGCGCGCGCCCGTCGTCGCGCGATGCAGGCCAGCGCCGACGACGCCACGATGGTGGTCGCCGTGCCGGCATCGGCCACCCGGCCGGTGACCCCGCCCGCGACCGTGGTCCCGCCGCCGCCCACGCCTGCTCCCGGCGGGGCCGCGACCGTCACCCAGGAGGACCGCGCCCTGGCGCACCTGGCGACGCGCCGCACGTCGCCGGTGACGCCGCCGCCGGTGCCGCCGCCCGCGCCGGCTCGCCCGGCGGACGAGACGGTGTTCGCTCCGGTCGTTCCCATGGCACCACCTCCAGTGCCCTTGCCGGTCCCGTTGGCGTCGGGGGTGCCCGACGAGGGACCGCTGCCCGTGCCCTTGCCGTCGGTGCCGTCGGGCGCGATTCCGCCCTCGGCAGGCGGTCGGGCCACCGTCGATGCCCCGGCGATCGCCGAAGCGCGCGACCGCACGCGGCCGGCCGTCGATGGCCCGCCCGTCGTGCCCGGCCCCCCTCCCGCGCTGCCAGGGACGCCGGCCTCGCCGATGGCAGGCCTCAGGCAGCCAGTGGCCGCCGCGCCGCCCCCGCTCGCGGCTCCGGGTGTCGTGCCGTCGGTCGGAGGAGCGACCACGCCATTGCCTTCTGCCCGCAAGGGCATCCCCGCGGCGGTGTTGATCACGGCGGTGATGGCGCTGTTGGCCTGCTGTTTCGTGGCGGCCTTCGTGGCGTTCCGGATGATCGGCGCGGGCAGCCTGTCGGGGTTGTTCACGCGGACGGTGGAGCCGAAGATCGCCGGCCCGGTGGATCCCGGCCCGGTGACGCCCGGCTCGACCGGCGTCGATGCGACGCGTCCCGAGCCGCCCGCGGCGCCGCCGGCCGCGCCCTCGCCGTCGACGGAAGTGGCACTGGACATGCCTGCCGCCACGCCGGTGCCCGAACCTGCCCCGGCCACCGCGGCGCCCGCACCGCCTGCGGCCGAACCGCGCGTGGAACCGCCCCCGGCGGCCCCCGTGTCGTCGTCGCCGGCCCGGACGCCGGCTGCTGCCGCCCGGACGCCGCCACCCGCGACCAGGCAGGCTCCCGTCCGTCCGGTCGTCCCCGCGCCACGCCAGGCACAGGGTCCCCCGCCGACGTCGTCGGCGACCCCGCGCGACGTGCCGCGGGAGGCCCCCGTCGCGGTCGAGGCGCCACGCGTCGTCGAGCGCGCGCCCGAGCGCCGGGAGCCCGAGCCGCCGGCCGCGCCGGTCGCGCCACAGGCCGAGGGGCTGTCGCTGGTACGCGCGTACGTCGCGGCGCGCAACACCGGGCACGCGGCGGGGATCCGCCGCGTGTGGCCGTCGGTCGACGAGGTGCACCTGCGACGCATCACCAGCGCCTTCTCGGCCCCGCTCACGCTGGGGGACTGCGACGTCGATGCGCGCGACGCGCAGCACGCGGTGGCGACCTGTCGGCTCACGCAGGCCGGCACGACCGGGGCCTATGCCCAGGGACAGGCGCTGACCATCAGGCGCACGTTCGTCTTCGATCTCCAGCGCGACGGTCGCGGCTGGGTCATCGCCGGGCTGCGGGAATGATCCCGGGCCGGATCGGGGACGCCGGCACTGGACAAGCGGCGGCAAGCGCATATGATGCGCAGCAATCAGTCCGAGGTGACCAGGTGACGCGCAGGCCAGCAGCCAGACCCACGACATGCAGGGCGGAGTCCGGGCAGGTGGCGGTCGAGTGGTTGATGGTGGCCGGCATCCTGACGGCCGTGGCCATCATCCTGACCGGCATGTTCCAGCCCGTGCTGGTCGGCGTGGTGCGGATGCTGGCGCGCAGCGTGCGGACGGTGGGGCTGTGACCCTTCGACTCGGCCGACTGCGTCGGCCTCGCTCAGGGCAAGCCCTTGTCCCCGGTCGGCTGCGTGAGCAGGGCCGGGTGGCGCCGGCTCTCGGAACTCGCCGCGCGCCGCAGGCGCACCTCGGCGAGTCATCAACCGGCCGCTCCGCTCGTGGCCAACGGGGCCAGACGGCGACCGAGTACCTGATGATCGCGGGCCTGTTGACGGCCATGCTGATCGTCCTGTCGGGCATCGTGATCCCGACGATGAAGCTGGTGGGGGTGAAGGTCGTGGAGCACATGGTGGTGCACCTGACCAGCCCGCCGCGCGACGAGAACGCGCCGCCGCCCCCCTGCCCGGAGTTCGTTGAGCCCGAAGCGGGCGTTGAGTGTCAGTAACGGCCCACACGGCCAAGGAGAGCGCATGGAATCCACGAGCAACAGCGGACTGATCCGGACGATTCGACGCAACGTCAGCGCGCGGCGACTCCGCCGGGAGGAAGGCCAGACCCCGACCGAGTACCTGATGATCGTCGGCATCATGGCGGCGGTCATCCTGATCGCGTTCATCTTCTTCTTCTGGGACACGGTCAAGCCGGCGGCCTCGAGCTGGTCGACCAAGGCGGCCGACGCGGTGGGCGCCTCCAAGAACGAGAAGTCCACGGTCGACAAGTAGGCAGGGTCCCTACCCTTCCGTGCGCACCATGCTCCCTGCCGCCCGTCGCGTTCGCGCGCGACGGGGCCAGGCCACGCTCGAGGCGATGATGATGATGGGCTTCCTGCTCCTCCTCGTCTTCGGCCTCATGCACCTCGTGATGTTTGCCGTCACGCGGTACATGGTGCAGTACGCCGCCTTCGCGGCCGTGCGCGCCGACGTGGTGGGCAACAGCCCGCAGATCGCCGCCGAGGAGGTCATGGCGAACCTGAACTGGTACGCCGACGAAGGCGGCGAGATGCCGGTGACGGTGGAGTGGGGGCTCAAGGGCTTCACCTCGGGCTTCTACGTCAAGACCCGCGTGCCGTTCGGGTTCCCGATCTACGAGTACCTCGAGCCCGAAGGGATCGAGATCGTCGCCTTCGCGCCCACCAACACCCAGAGCGACCGACCGAGCGGGGGGGACAATGACTAGCGAACGCGGCCAGTCGACGCCTTTCTTCCTCTGCTTCCTGGTGCTGATGACCGTGATGGTCGGCACCATGGTCAACGTCGGGCAGGCAATCAACCGGCGCATCGCGCTGCAGATCGTCGCCGACGCGGGCGCCTGGACGGGCGCCACCAACATGGCGATCGGCCTCAACGGCTTGGCCGAGGTCAACCAGTGGCGCCGCGACATCGAGCCGATCGCGAGTGTCGGCGTGCCGCTGGCCGGCCTCATCGGCCTGGACGGCATGGTCCAGAAGATCTGGGAAGTCGGCACGATCATCATCAACTTCGTCGACACCGGCATCCAGGTCGGCTACGCCAAGATCCCCTACGACGAGGCAGCGCGCGTCACCTGGTACAACGCGCACGATCTCTTCCCCGGCGAGCAACTGGAGTGGTACGAGGGCTACCGGCCCTGGGGCGATCCCGACGCCGTCAACGAGGAAGTGCCGTTCTCGAAGTCGCGCCCCACGGCGTGCCAGGACCAGCCGTTCTGGACCAGCACGTTCTTCGTCCTGCCCTGCCTGGTCGACCTGGCGCCGATCGAGAACACGGTCTACTACGTGGTGCCGTGCTTCCCCTTCGGCTACTGCCCGTCCTCCTACACGTACGTGAAGTGGTTCGAGAAGGAGGGCGAGGAGATCTCGTTCGTGTGGGTGGTCAAGGCGCCCGAGACCAAGGCGATCTTCAACCCCTTCGACGTGTTCGGCGACGACGCCATCCCCGAGATGGTCGCCGCCGCCCATGCCAAACCCGTCGGCGGCACCATCGAGGAGGGCGAGGACGAGTACCGCGTCCGCATGGAGCCGCTCAGTGCCGCGGCGATGTACTTCTCGCCGAGCGCGGCGTTGCACGGCGGCAACTACGACCCCATCTTCGAGAAGTGGCGCCGTGTCCTCTACTGACGTCCGTCGTGCCGCCCTCGTGACCGGTTCGCCGCGCGGTCGTCGCGGGCAGGCGACCATCGAGACGATGCTCATCGCCATGATGGGCGTCGTGTTCCTCGCGGTGGCCTTCCAGTTCTACCTGACCAACCGCAGCATCTCGCGCACGCTGCAGGAGGTGCACGGCAAGATGCTGAGCGGGTTCTGGGAGTACAACAACAAGGACACCGAGTACAACCCGGAGACCGTGAAGGTGATCTGGTCGACCAGCCAGGGCATCGACTCGGTGAGGGTGCCGCGGGTCGGGTTGCTGCAGGACGACCTGCCCGAGGACCTGCGCATCTACAGCCACTGGGTCGAGCAGCACGGCGATCCGGACGACGACTGCGAGCCCTCGAGCCCGCCGTGCAAGCGCACCAAGGCCGGCGGCGGCCTCGATGCGGGATCGCCCTGGGACCTGGCCGGCCAGGGCATCGAGCAACTCGCCACCAGCGGCTACTACGACTGGCTCCTGTTCAACGGCACCAACGCCCTTGGCGACATGACCCAGCTCAAGGAGACCCTGCAGGACGTGCAGGGCGCGGCCCAGGTGCTCAACAACGTCGGGGACTGCATCGACGATCCCGTCGGCTGCGCCTGGGACTGCATCTGGGGCGACTGCCCCTGGGACATCTGAAGCACGCCGGGCGTTCGGTCGGCGGCCCGCCACCTGTTTCCTGAGACGACACCTATGTCCGGTCGCGCAAAGCTCCTCCTCTCCCTCGTCCTCGGCCTGCTCGCCGTGTTCCTCGTGTACGTCTACGTGCGCGGCATCGAACGGCAGCTGTACGAGGAAGTCGACATGCAGAACGTGGTGATCACCCGCGAGGCCATCGCCGCCGGGACCGCCATCGACCAGGGCCAGATCCAGCGGATCGCCGTGCCGCGCAAGTACCGCCAGCCCCAGACCTTCCCGACCGTGGAGGAGGTCGCCGGCCGCGTCGCCGTGGTGCCCATCGCCGCCGGCACGCAGGTGAGCGGCAGCATGCTGGCCGACGCCGGCGCCGAGGCGCTCTCGTTCGAGGTGCCGCGAGGCCGGCGCGCGGTGGCGATCACCGTCACCGACGACACCGGCGTCGGCGGCCTGATCCGTCCCGGCAACTTCGTCGACATCATCGGCACGTTCGAGTTCGGGCGGCCGGTCGGCTACCAGAACGGGCGCGTCCAGTACGCCGACGAGCGCACCGAGGTGCGCACGATGATGCAGAACGTGTTCGTCGTGGCGGTCAACAAGGAACTGCGCCGTGAGCGGGTCGAGCGCGAGACGCAGGGGTCGTCCGGCAACGCGCCGCCGCAGACGCGCGAGCGGTCGCTGCGCACCGTGACGCTGCTGGTCGAGCCCAACCGCGTGCAGGAACTCATCCTCGCCCAGAACGTCGGCGACCTCACGCTGTCGCTGCGGTCCTCGCTCGACGACACGGCCGTCAACCTGCCGTTCCTCGACCCGATGCAGTTGCTCGGCGTGACCGTGCCGGTCAAGCCCAAGGCGCGCCCGTTGCAGTCGTTCCGCGACGTCGGCCGTGGCCTGTTCTGATCCAGAGGAGGCGTGATGCTCTTCCCTCTCCGTCACCTCCGCGCCGCCGGCGTCGTGCTCGTCGCCCTCCTCGTGGGCGCGACCGCGGCGCTCGCGCAGCCCGTGCGCGAGGAACTGACGATCTACGTCAACGAGGTCACCACGTGGTCGCCCGGCTATGCGATGGGCGACATCGTGCTCGGCTCGCCGCTGACCGCCGGCTACGAGCCGGTCGGCGGCCGCAAGCAGTTGATGCTGCGCGGCAAGAAGCCGGGCCGCACGACGCTCAACATCTGGGACCAGAAGAAGGTCCTGCGCCACGAGATCACGCTGATCGTGACCACCCGCGAGGCGCAGGCCGTCGAGGCCGACCTCCGCAACCTGCTGGCGCCGTATCCAGGCGTGTCGATCTCGAAGCTGGGTGGCGAGATGCTGCTGGTGGGCACGGTGAACAGCCAGGAGGAACTCACCGCGGTCAACAACCTGGCGCGGGTCGCGAAGGTGCAGTCGACCGTCACCGTGAAGGCGGCGGCACGCCCCGTCGTGCCGGCGGTCACGCCCATGGCGCCGACCACCGCGCCGGGGGCCGGCACCACCACGACGCCAGGCGCGCCGACCACGACGCCCGGCGCCACCAGCGCGCCGGTGGCGACGGCGCCGGTTGCCGAGGCCGCGCCCAACGCCGTGGCCTACGAGCTCGAGCTGTTCGAGGCCAGCGTGCAGTTCAAGACCGGTGAGTACGGACGCGGCGTCGAGCCCTCGGGGCGCAGCCTGTACAAGGGCACGGTGACCGCGCCGATCGGCGGCGAGAACGAGATCTTCATCGGCGGCCCGGCGGTGGACCCGAAGAACAAGAACGACAAGTCGCTCAAGGACACGGGCATCAGGCTGACCGTGCGCCCGCGGCAGGGATCGCGCGGGTTGACCACCGCCGTGGAGGTCGAGACCAACGTGCCGCTCGAGTACAACCTGTACGACCCGGAGGTCTGGCGTCGCTCGCGGTACTCGTTCTCGACGTCGGAGGGCGTGCCGTTCGCGGTGTCGGGCAACGACCTGCTGGCCGCCCCGGCGATCGCCGGCGGCATGAGCGCGATGGGCAAGGCGACGCGCGGCGCCTCGGCGGCCGGCAGCGTGCCGGGCGCGAGCAACGTCGGCCTGCAGTACGTGCCGGTGTTCGGCAGCCTGTTCGGATCGACCAACTACAAGAGCAAGAAGACGCAGA
Source organism: Luteitalea sp. TBR-22 (assembly GCF_016865485.1). Taxonomy (NCBI): domain Bacteria; kingdom Pseudomonadati; phylum Acidobacteriota; class Vicinamibacteria; order Vicinamibacterales; family Vicinamibacteraceae; genus Luteitalea; species Luteitalea sp. TBR-22. The sequence goes on from NZ_AP024452.1 coordinate 361,408, forward strand.
TCCTCGTCGTGTTCCGGCCCACCCTCACCACGGCGGCCCCCAGGTAAGGCCATGCGACGCCTCAAGGTGATCGGCGTCACGTCCGGGTCGGGCGGCGCGGGCAAGACGTTCGTGGCGACCAACCTCGCCGTCGGCATCCTGCACCAGGTGCGGGGCGGCGTGCTGTTCCTCGACGCGTCGGCGCCGTGCCCGGGCGACGGCTGCCTGAAGATGGGGCTGCCGCGCAACAAGAGCGTCAGCGACCTGCTGCCGCTGCTCGACCGGCTGACGCCGGAGTTCCTGGCCTCGTACCTGATGTCGGCGCCATCGGGCGTGCCGTGCCTCTCGCTGGTCAACGACGTCGTGCAGGGCAACGCGCTGAACCGCAAGGTGCTCGAGCAGGTCTTCCGCGTGCTCGACCAGGCGTTCGACTACCTGGTCATGGACCTGTCGCTGCTGACCGGCGACGTCGGCGCCTTCCTGATCGACAGGACCGACCAGGTGTGCCTGGTCGTCGACCCGACCCCCGCCGGGCTGCAGCGCGCCGGGCACCTGCTCGGCCTGCTGCGGACGGCGCAGGTGCCGATCGCCGCGACCGGCCTCTGCGTCAACCGCACCACCGAGTCCCACACGGGGCTGAGCGCCGCGCAACTCGGTCCCCAGGTGCTCGCGTACCTGGCCGACCAGCCCGAGACCGTGCGTTGGGCGGAGACCAAGGGCCACACGCTGCTCGAACTGCGGCCCGACGACGAGCTGTCGGCCGGCTTTGCCGACCTGTCGCGCGCCTTCATCCAGCGCGCCTTCCGCCACCGCGCCGAGCAGGCCCGCGAGTCGTCGGGCGAGGCGACGCCCGCCGAGGCGCGGCGCGACCTGAAGCTCCGCATCCTGCGCCGCCTGATCGAGGAGATCGACCTCCGCAAGGGCGACCTCGGCTACCTGCACGACCCGGTCAAGCGCCAGGAGATGCACGTGCGCGTCGAGGGCAAGCTGGTGGCGCTCGTGCAGGAGGAAGCCACCGAGGTCTCGCGGCAGGATCGCCGGCAGCTGGTGAAGGAGCTGATGGACGAGGCGCTCGGCCTCGGCCCGCTCGAGGATCTGCTCGAGGACCCGACGGTCACCGAGATCATGGTCAACCGCATCGACCAGGTGTACGTCGAGCGCAAGGGCCATCTGACGCTCAGCAACGTCAGCTTCCTCAGCAACGACCAGCTGCGCGGCATCATCGAGCGCATCGTCGCGCCGCTCGGCCGCCGCATCGACGAGAAGGTGCCGATGGTGGACGCCCGCCTGCGCGACGGCAGCCGCGTCAACGCGATCATCCCGCCGCTGGCCCTCAAGGGGCCGGCGATCACGATCCGCAAGTTCTCCAAGAAGCTGCTCGGCATCCCCGATCTGATCGGGTTCGGCTCGATGACCGAGCAGATCGCCACCTTCCTGGGCGCCGCGGTCCACGCGCGCCAGAACATCGTCATCTCCGGCGGCACGGGATCGGGCAAGACCACGCTCCTCAACGTGCTCTCGTCCTTCATCCCCGACGACGAGCGCATCGTCACCATCGAGGACGCCGCGGAGTTGCAGCTGCCGCAGGAGCACGTGGTGTCGCTCGAGTCCCGCCCGCCCAACATCGAGGGCGAGGGCGCGATCACGATCCGTGACCTGGTGCGCAACTCGCTGCGCATGCGCCCCGACCGCATCGTCGTCGGCGAGTGCCGTGGCGGGGAGGCACTCGACATGCTGCAGGCGATGAACACCGGCCACGACGGCTCGCTCACGACGCTGCACGCCAACACGCCGGTGGACGCGCTGAGCCGCCTCGAGACGCTCGCGCTGATGGCCGGCCTCGACCTGCCCGCCCGCGCCATCCGCGACCAGATCGCGTCGGCCGTGCAGCTGGTGGTGCAGCAGTCGCGCCTGCAGGACGGCAGCCGCCGCATCACCTACGTCACCGAGATCTGCGGCCAGGAAGGCACCGACTTCGTGACCCGCGACGTGTTCCGCTTCGAGCAGACCGGGCTGACGCCCGACGGCAAGGTGATCGGGCAGTTCCGGCCGACCGGGCACGTCCCGGAGTTCGTCAAGAGCCTGCCCAACTTCGGCATCCAGGTCCCGGAGGAGATCTTCCTCCACCAGACGCTATGACCCCGACGCTGCTCCTGATGAAGATGGGTGGACTCGGCGTGCTGTTTGCGGCCGCCGCGCTCTTCGTGAGCGGCGGCGGCGAGGCCGTGGGCGCCTGGTGGCGCGTGCGGACGCGCACGTACGGCTCCTGGATCGTCGACGAGTTCGACGCGATGTTCGAGGCCATCACGGTCGAGCGCGCGCAGGCCTTCATCACCGGCATGACGGTCGGCGGCGCGCTCATCGGCTTCCTGCTGGGCAACTCGCTCGGCAGCCGCGTGTTCTTCGCGATCTTCCTCGCCGCGCTCGGCTACTTCGTGCCGCAGTTCTTCGTGATCTGGCGCCGGCGGCAGCGCCTCGACCGCATCGACGACCAGCTGGTCGACGCGCTGCGCCTGATGTCGAACGGCCTCAAGGCGGGCCTCAGCCTGCAGCAGGCGCTCGAACTCGCCGTCCGCGAGACCAAGCCGCCCATCGCCGACGAGCTCGCGCGCGTCGTCAAGGAGATCCACCTCGGCCGCCTGATGGACGATGCGCTGCGTCGCTTCGCCGAGCGCGTGCCGCTCGAGGACAACCGCATCGTCGTCGACTCGATCCTGACGCTGCGCGAGACGGGCGGCAACCTGAGCGAGACGTTCGACGTGGTGGCCAACACCATCGTCGAGCGGAAGAAGGTGTCGGGCAAGATCAAGTCGATGACCGCCCAGGGCATGACGCAGGGCTTCATCATGTGCCTCATGCCGCCGGGCATGCTGCTGCTGTTCTCGTTCATCGACCCCACCTACACGGCGCCGCTCTTCAACACGCTGCTCGGGTGGGTGGTGCTGGCCATCATCGCGGCGCTCGACCTGATGGGGCTCTGGCTGATGTTCAAGCTGGTGCAGATCGACGTATGAGCACGGGAGTCGGGAGTCGGCAGTCGGGAGTCGGGAGCCTCCCCGGCGTGGATCGCGGATCGCGGATCGCGGGTCGTCGCGCGTCGCGTCGAGGGCAGACGACGACCGAGTACCTGATGATTGCGGGGATCATGACCGCCATCGGGATCCTGATCCTGCTGTGGATGTTCCAGCCGTGGCGCGAGACGGTCGAGGACGTGGCCGATTGCGTCCGGACCGACGACTGCGAGCCGGTGGGGGCGCAGTGAAGGTGACCATGCCGCACGACGACACGAGGGCGACGGGCCGCGGGCCCGCGAGGGAAGGCAGGGGCTGATGCTCACCGTGATGCTGCTGGCCGGGATGGCGTGCGCGTTCCTGGCGGTGCTGCTGCTGGTGACCAGCATCGGCGCGCCGCGCGCCCGGGAAGGCAGCGCGGCGCCCTCCGAGGTGCCCGAGGGCGCGCCGGCCTTCGTCAAGGTGTTCTTTCCGGTCATCGCCGCCTTCTCGCGCCCGGCCCGCGGCGTGAAGTGGCCGACGTACCGGTCGCGCGCCGCCGTCTCGATCGCGCGGTCGGGGTGGGGCGACGGCTTCACGGTCAACCACCTGCTCGCGCTGAAGATCCTGTGCGCACTGGTGCTGCCGCTGCTCGGGGCGCTGCTGTTCGCGCCGCTGCGCAACCCGGCCGTGTTCCTCATGGCGGCCGTCGGCGCGTTCGTGCTGCCCGACGTGATGCTGAGCAGCAGCCGCAAGCAGCGCGAGGCGCAGATCGTGCGGGCGCTGCCCGGCGCCGTCGACGTGCTGTCGCTGTCGGTGGAAGCCGGCCTCGAGTTCCTGATCGCGCTCGAGCGCCTGGTCAAGCGCGGGCTGAGCGGGCCACTGCGCGACGAGCTGACGGCGGTGCTCAACGACATCAGGCTGGGCACCACGCGATCGGAGGCGTTGCGGGCGATGGCCGCCCGCCTCGAGATCCCGCAGTTGTCCTCGTTCGTCTCGACGCTGGTGCAGGCCGACCTGCTCGGCGCCTCCATCGGCGACGTGCTCAAGTCGCAGGCATCGTTCCTGCGGACCGAGCGGTTCCAGCGGGCCGAGAAGGCCGGCGGGCAGGCGACGCAGAAGATCATCTTCCCGATGCTGCTCTTCATCTTCCCGGCGGTGCTGCTGGTGGTCGTCGCGCCCATCGCCCTGAAGTTCATCTACTCGGATTTCTGAGGTCCGGCCCGTGCGAACCCGTCGCCTCATCGTCGTGACGCCGGAGGGCGAGCGCGAGCTGCTGTTCATCGGACGCCTCACCGTGGGGCGTGCGCCCGAGTGCGACATCAGCGTCGCCGACACGAAGATCTCGCGTCGGCATGCGGAGTTCGACGCCACCGGCGTGCAGCCGCGCGTCACCGATCTCGGCAGTCGCAACGGCATCCTGGTGAACGGCCGGAAGGTCGGCGCGGCCGACCTCGTCCCAGGCGACGTGATCACCGTCGGCGACGCGCGCATCCGCTTCGAGGAGCAGGTGGCCGAGGCACCGGCGCCGACCGTCGTCCCGGTGACCGACGACCGCACGGCGGTGCTGCCGCCCATCGGCCCGGTCGCCCCAGCGCTCGCCTCGTCGGTGCCTGCGGCACCGCCCCCGGCGCTTGCCGACCCCATGCCCATGTCGGCGCCGCCGGTTCCCTCCTCGGACCCGGCGCCAGCGGCACTGCCGCCCGATTGGGCTGCCGCCGTCGCGGGTGCCGATCCGGACAAGACCAACGTCCTGTCGCGCGGGGGGCCGTCGGCCGCACCGCCCGTCTTCCCGAGTGCGCCGCCAGCCCCAGCGGTGGCGGCGACGCCAGTCCCCGCGCCGGTCCCGACTCCGTCGATGGCCCCTGACGAGCGGACCACCGTGCTGCCGCCGCCACGGCAGGCGGCGTCGGCCGGGCTCGGCACGGCGCGTCTCGAGCCGGCAGCCGTTCCGGCGCCGGTGGTGCCGCCATCTCCTCCGGCGCTTCCGTCGGCGGTCCCCGTCGCTGGTGCCCCGCCGGTCTCGAGTCCGGCCCGTGCCAGCGCAGCGGTGCCCGTGGCCGTCCCGCCTCCGACGGCCCCGCCCCCGCCTGTCGCGGCGCCGGCCGCGAGCGCCGGCACGACCAGCCCGGAGTCGCAGATCAGCGGAGGGCCGAAGTTCTCGTGGGGCGGCTTGCTCGGCCTGTTGACGGTGCTGCTGGGCGGCCTGGCGGTGCTGCTCGGCGCCCTGCCGCTGATGTTCGCCTCGTCGACGGCGATCGACGCCCTGTCGCAGCGGCAGGCACGTACCCTGGCCGGGTGGCTGGCCGCCGGCGTGCACCCCGGCGCGGGCGACATCGTGGACGCCAGCGTGATGGACAGCGTGCTGGCGCAGTCGGGCGTGCAGGAAGCGATGGTGCTCGACAAGGCCACCGGCCGCGCCGTCGCGCCGGCTTCGGTGGTGGGCAGGGCCTACGGCGCGTTGCCCGGCGTGGGCGAGGCCTGGCGGGCGATCGACGCGCCGCAGGTGGGCCGCGTGGAGCAGTTCGCCGACGCCTACGCGCCAGCGGGGCGCGGCGCGTACGTCGCCTGGGTGCGCTACGAGCGACCGGCGCTGCAGGACACCGGCCTGGCGGTGATGGTCGCGCTGATGGCGTCGCTGATCTGCGCGATCGTGGCGTCGCTGCTGGTCAAGCGCCACACGCGCGCCGTGCTCCAGCACTTCACGCGCCAGGTGGAACTGGCGGTGTCGGGAGCCAACCCGAAGGTCATGCAGGGCACGCTCATGCCGGGGCTCGAGCGGTTGCCGGGCGTGGTCGCCTACCTGCTGGAGCAGCGACGGCACGCCCAGGCCGGCATGGTTGCCGGCGCCGGCGGACCGGCGGAGACAGCCGACCCGGCCTCGGCCGGCGTGCCGGTGGTGGTGGACCCGGGGCCGCCCTGGATCGAGGTGACCCCCTCGCTCACCGTGGTGGCCTGCAGTGCACACGGACCCGAGGGCGGCGCGGCCGGATGGGCGACGGCCTCCGGCCGCCACCTGCTCGACGTGCTCGACGGCGGCCCGTTGCGCAATGCGGTCGTGCAGGGACTCGGCGCCCTGGGCATGCAGGCTGGTGCCGAGGCCAGCGTTGCCGTGCCCGACGGCCTGCCCGTCCTCCTGCGCCGGGAGTCGTCGGGACATGTGCGCGTGACTCTGGGCGCGCGTTGAGGTAGACAGAGGCCCGATGTCGGCATCCGATCGTTCGCCCGCTCGTCTCGTCCTGCAGCGCCCCGATGGCGAGGAACTCGTCTACGCGCTCGAGCAGGGTCGCTCGATCACGCTCGGCCGCGAGGCCGGCAACACGATCGTCCTCGCGTCGCAGTTCGTCTCCAAGCGCCATGCGCTGGTGTCGTGGACGCCGCGCGGCGTGCGCATCGAGGATCAGGACAGCGCCAATGGCCTGACCGTGAACGGCCTCACCGTGCACGCGGCGCAGCTCTCTTCGGGCGACGTGATCCAGATCGGCGATCAGCGGCTCGTCTTCGAGGTGGAAGGCCAGTCGATGGTCGCGACGCCGCCGGGGGCCACCACGCCCGCCAATCCGGGCAACAAGGGCCTGAAGCTGATGCTGGCCGCGCTGGGCACCCTGCTGGTCATGGTCGGCATCCTCGGCGCGGTCTACATGCTCGTCATCAAGCCGCGGGCCGAGCAGAACGAGACCACCGAGGCGCAGCGTGCCGATCCGTCGCTGCCCGACGACACGGCGATCGAACCGTTCGACTCGCCGCAGGCCCGGGCGATCGAGCAGCAGGCGCTGGCGGCCAAGGACAGCCCGGTCGGCTGGCTCTTCGACGAGGGACAACTCGCGTACAAGAACGGCCGTCTCCTCGACGCCTATCGCCTGTTGCACGGCGCCCTCAAGCGTGACGCGACGCACGAGCCGTCGCGCCGACTGCTGTTGCGCGTCATGGGCGAGCGCGACCTGCGCCTGCGCAGCCTGCAGGCGGCCGCCACGCGTGCCGAAGAGGAACTGAAGTTCGAGGAGGCGGCCCAGCAGTGGGAAGCCATCCAGGCGCTGACCCTCGAGACCGAGGCGCTGAACGCCCGGGCGAAGGCCGAGGCGACCCGGCTCCGCCAGCGCGCGACGCAGTAGCGGTCCACAGATGCGGGCCGCGCACGCGGGCGCCTTGCGGGGCCTGCGGCCGGCCGGAGCGATCCGAATGCCCAAGGTGATCATCTGGCGCGACGGCGCCATCGAGACGGAGTTCGACCCCGGCCACCGCGACTGGCGCATCGGGCGATCGGAGACCAACGACATCACGCTGCTCGACCCGCGCAAGTCCGTCTCCCGCTTCCACGCGGAGCTGCGCGAGGAGAACGGTCGCTGGGTCTTCATCGACCTGAACAGCCAGAACGGCAGCTGGAAGGATGGCCAGCGCGTCAACCGGTTGCCGCTCGAGCACGGCCACGAGGTGCTGTTCGGCGACTACAAGCTCGCCTTCGAGGACGTGCGCATCCCCGTGCCGCCACCCGTGCCGACGGCGGCCGAGGTCACCGCCGACGTGCAGGTGCCGACCGCCGACGTCCCGATTCCACCGGACCAGACGCTGATGATGCCCGGCAAGGCGGCGGCGTCGTCGCCGGCGGTGGTCGCCGCGCCGCCCCCGCCCGTGGTGCGTCAGGCCACCAAGGCCAAGCCGCCGCGCAAGGGCGTCAACCCCGTCATCCTCGTGTTGTTCCTGGTCTCGATGCTGGGCGCGGCCGGGGCCGTCGCGTGGAAGTTGTTCGGCACGCGCACGGTCGAGCCGACGATCGTGCAGCAGGAGGAGCCGCCGGCGCCCGAACCGGCCCCCGAGCCGGCGCCGGCCCCCGCGCCCGCTCCCGTGGCGCCCGCGCCTGCGGAACCGGTCGCGACGCCGGGGGCTCCCGTCGCCACCCCTGCATCGCCGGCACCGACGCCCGCCGCGCCGGTCACCACTCCCGCGTCGCCCGCCGTCGTCGCGCCGCCGGCGCCTGCCGTCGTCGCGCCGCCGCCGGGAGGCACCACGCCGGCGACGACGAGGCCGGGCGGGACACCGCCGGGAACGCCGGCTCCACCGGGCGCGCGTCCCAGGCGCCAGACCCCGACGACGCCCAAGGACAATCCGGCCGTCGTGAACCGCTACGAGGAGGGACGTCGTGCCCTCGGCGCAGGGCGCTTCGCCGAGGCAGAACGCGCGTTCGAGTCGGTGCTGGCGCAGCAGCCGGGATTCCGTGACACGGCGACGCTGCTCGAGCAGGCCCGCCAGGGACAGGCCGCGGCGCGCGAGAAGGTCCTGGCCGAGGCGCAGGCCGCCGAGCAGGGCGGCGACTGGTCGCGTGCGATTTCGCTGTACGAGCGGGCAGGTGCTGCCGACCAGGCGGCCGCGGCCCGCACGAAGATGACGGCGGCCGGCGACGATGCCTACCGGAAGGCGCGACAGTTCGACGCGCGCAACCGCCCGACCGAGGCGATGACCTGGTACCAGCGCGCGATCGAGTGGCTGCCCGACAGCGACCCGCGCAAGGCCACGGCGCAGGAGCGGCTGGCGGCCATCAAGGGAGGCGGCGAGTGACCGACGCCGAGCTCGACGCCCGGCTCGGGGAACTGCTCGTGTCCTCGAAGGCCCTCGACGCCGCGCGCGTCGACACGGCCCGCGTGTACCAGCAGGCCCGCGGCGGCACGCTGGCCGGCGCCGTGCTCTCGCTGTCGCTGGCGACCGACAAGGTCGTGCGGATGCTGCTCGAGGAGATCACCGGCATCAAGACGGTGGACCCGTCACTGATGACGGTCTATCCGGATTTCCTCGATCGGGTGAACACGCTGGTGCCCGCCCAGGTGTGGCTGGCGATGCTGGCCTTTCCGGCGCAGATGGAGGTCAATCGCCTCCACGTCTGCATGCTGAACCCGACCGACGCGCGGTATCGCCGCGCCCTCGAGTCGCTCTCGGGCTGCCAGGTGGTGCCGCTGCTGGCCACCGAGCCGGCCGTGACGGCCGCGCTCACGAAGCACTACGCGGCGTCCATGCAGGGCCAGCCGTTGCGCCACGTCGGCGAGGCATCCCTGCAGGTGGCCGAGGCTGCGTACCACGCGGCCATCGGCGCGCCCTTCGCGGCCTGTGTCGACGCCGCGGCCGCCTTCGCCAACCGCACGCGCGACAGCCTCGGGTCGGGCGCCCAGGGCCTGGAGTTGCTGGCGCGCGAGCCGGTCATCATCAGGCTCGTGCACCAGATGATCGCGCGCTCGGTCGAGGCCGGCGCCAGCGACATCCACGTGGAGCCCTCGGAGGGACGCCTGCGCGTGCGGGCGCGGGTCGACGGCGCGCTGCGGGTGCTGCACGACCTGCCGCCCTCGGTGATCCTGGGGGTCGGCGCCCGCCTGAAGGCGATGGCCGACGTGCCGCTCACCGCCGCCGCCACGCCGATCGACGCCCGCATCGGCTACGACCTGGTGTGGGGGCGTCCGGTCGACCTGCGCTTCTCGCTCGTGCCGTCCATCTCCGGCGAGAAGGTCGTGATGCGCGTGCTCGACCGCGCGCGGCAGCGGCGCGACCTGCGCGATCTCGGCGTCGACGAGGAGACGCGCGCCCTGCTCGAGGAGGCGTCGGACCTGCCCAACGGGCTGCTGCTCGTCACCGGACCGACCGGCAGCGGCAAGAGCTCGACGCTGTACGCGCTGCTCGATCGGCTCAACACCGAGGACGAGTGCATCCTCACCGCCGAGGACCCGGTCGAGTCGCGCATCCTCGGCGTGACGCAGGTGCAGTGCGACGCGGAAGAGCTGACCTACGCGATGGCGCTCAAGAGCTTCCTGCGCCAGGATCCCGACGTCATCATGGTGGGCGAGGTCCGCGACGCCGAGACGGCCGACATCGCCCTCAAGGCCGCGCTCACCGGCCACCTGGTGCTGTCGAGCCTGCACACCAACGATGCGGCCGGCGCGGTGCTGCGCCTCCTCAACATGGGCCTCGAGTCGTTCATCGTCGCCTCCTCGCTCCGCCTCGTCGTCGCCCAGCGCCTCGTGCGCCGCCTCTGCAAGGAGTGCCGCACGACCACCGAGATCGACGTGCGCACCCACCCGCTGACCGCCCCGTACGAGCGCCTTCACCATCACGGCCGCGCCACGATCCACGAGCCACGCGGCTGCCCCGCCTGCGGCGGCGCCGGGTACCGCGGCCGCACGGGGATCTTCGAGGTGCTGCGCATGTCGGCAGCCATCGAGGACATGGTGATGCGGCGCGCGTCGGTTTCCGAGATTCGCCTGCAGGCCTACCGCGACGGCATGCGCACGCTGCGCGAGGCCGCCCTCGCCAAGGTGCTGCTGGGCGAGACGTCACTGGCCGAGGTGCTCGAGCACACGGTCGCCGTCGACATGCCTGACGCCGTGCCTGCCTGATGCAAGTGCCATTCATCATCACCATTGGCGGAAGCGCCACCGACACGGGCCCCGTGCGCGAGGTCAACGAGGATCGCGTCCTGTGCGACGACCGCCTCGGCCTGTACGCCGTGTTCGACGGCGTCGGCGGCCACAACGCCGGCGAAGTGGCGTCGCAGCTCGCCCTCGAGACCCTCGCCGGCTACATCGCCCGATCGGCCGCCAACGCCGAGGACGACACGTGGCCGATGGGCTGGGATCCGCGCTTCTCCACCACGTCCAACCGCCTGCGCACCGCGGTGGTGCTGGCCAACCAGCGCGTGCACCTCGCCTCGCAATCGGACCCGAGCCTGCAGGGCATGGCGACGACCGTCGCCGCCGTGCTGGTGGCAGGCAACGTCGTGTCGTTTGCCAACGTCGGCGACAGCCGCATCTACCGCCTCGGTCCCGGCCCGTCGCGTCTGCTGACCGAGGACGATGCGGCGACGGTGGACCAGCTGGACTCGGCGGGCGAGCGCATCGGGTCGCGCCGCGCGCTCACGCGCGCCCTCGGCGCGGAGTCCGAGGTCACGCCCTCGATGGCGGAGATGCCGGTGCCGGCCTGGCTGCGGCTGTTGATCTGCAGTGACGGGCTGCACGGCGTGGTGGGGATCGAGGAACTCGAGCCGGCGGCCATCGACGGCTCGCCGCAGGACGTGGCCAGCCGCCTGGTCGCCCAGGCCATCGACGCCGGCACCCGTGACAACGTCAGCGTCCTGATCGTGGACGTGGGAGAGCGACAGTGAACGACAGCACCGGCCATCGGCCTTCGGCCAGCGGCCTTCGAGTTCCCCTTCGGGCCCCTGTGGCCTTCGCACTTCGGCTGCTGTTGGTCATCCCGGCATTCGCCATCGCGGCAGTGTCTGGCGCGGCCTCCGCCCAGCCCCTGCCGGCCAAGGACACGCAGCCCTACAAGAGCCTCGTGTACAACGTGGCGTTCAGCTACCCGAAGGACGACTGGGTGGCGGTGCCCGCCACCGGCGGCAACATCGCCCTGCTGATGCAGAAGAAGGGCGAGGCCAGCCTGGCCCTCGACTACACGGTCCTGCGCGTCGCGCTCGCCGCCGACGAGATCGACGACACCTTCAAGGAGATCGAGCTCGAGCAGCTCACGCAGCGCGCCCCCCACGCGCGCGTCGTCAGCAGCGCGCTCAGCGAACTCGGCGGCAACAAGGTGGTGGTGATCCGCTACGGGGCGAGCGGACTCACCGGTGACCTCGACGTCACGCAGTACAGCGTCGTGAGCGGCGCGTCCCTCTACCGCCTGACCTGCGCCGCCACGCGTGCGACGGCGGCCAGGCACGCGCGCGCCTGCGACACGGTCGCCCGCACCCTGACCGTCGGCAAGAAGTGACCCCGGCTCGCCGCACGCGGGTGCGCGGACCGGGCGGCGCCCTCGTCGGCGAGGTGGTCGAGGCGCGCACGGCGTGGGGGCGCATGGTGGGCCTGCTGGCGCACACCTCGCTGCCCGTCGGCGAGGGCCTGCTGCTCGCGCCGGCCTGGTCGATCCACACGTGGTTCATGCGCATCCCGATCGACGTGGTGTTCCTCGATGGCGAGGACCGCGTGCTGCGCGTGTTCCCGGCCCTGCCCGCGTGGCGCCTCGTCTCGGGCACGCGCCAGGCACGCACGGTCCTCGAGTTCGGGGCCGGCACCCTCGCGCGCACCCCACTGACGGTGGGCGACCAGGTGACCTTCGAACGCTGAGGCTGGCAATCTGAAATTCGAAGTCTGAAATTCTCGCGGGGCGCGGCGGCGCCGCAGCCCCTCGGGTTGCCGCGAGCGGCAAGGCCGAGAGGCCGGCCGCCGATCAGTTTCAGATCTCACGTTTCAGACTGCCGTTCACTCGGGGCCCGGCCGCAGGTGCGCCAGGAAGTACCGTGCGATCAGCGCGTGCAGGTGCAGCGACGTGCCCGGCCCCTCGGCAATCGCGTGCGTGCGATTGGGGTAGGCCATCATGTCGAAGGGCTTGCCCAGCTCGATCAGCCGGTTGATCAGCCGCTCGGCGCCCTGGAAGTGCACGTTGTCGTCGCCCGTGCCGTGGACGATCAGCAGCTTCCCGCGCAGGCCTTCGGCGTAGTGGATCGGCGAGCCCGCCTTGTAGCCGGCGGCGTTGGCGTCCGGCAGGCCCATGTAGCGCTCCTGGTAGATCGTGTCGTAGAGCCGCTGGTCAGGCACCGGCGCCACCGACACGCCCACCTGATACAGGTCGGGATGGCGGAACATGCCGTTCAGGGTGCTCGTGCCGCCGCCGCTCCAGCCCCACAGTCCGACGCGTGACCGATCGAGGAACGGGAAGCGGGCAAGGATGGCGCGTGTGGCCGCCGCGTGCTCGCGCGACGACAGGTCGCCGATGCTGCCGTACACCACCTTGCGCCACGCGGTGCCGCGCGACGCGGGCGTGCCGCGGGTGTCGACGCTCACGACCACGTAGCCGGCATCGGCAAGCGCGCGATGGAACAGCGTCCGCGGACCGCCCCAGCGATCGGTCACCGACTGCGCCGCCGGTTCGCCGTACACGTACACGACCATCGGATACCGCTTCGCGGGATCGAACGACGCGGGCTTGATCATCCAGCCGTCGAACGTCACGCCGTCGGCCTCGACCCGGAAGAACTCGAGCGGCGCCCGGTGCGGCTCGACGAGACGCGCCTCGAGTTCCGACGTGTCGGTGAGCGTCCGCAGCGATCGATGCGACGCCAGGTCGACCACGTCCACGACTGGCGGGCGGTCGGCGCGCGACCAGGTGTGGAATGCATGGCGGCCGTCCGGCGCGACGTCGTACTCGTGCCAGCCGGCCTGTGCGTCGGGCGTCACCCGTTCAGGCGCGGCCCCGCCGTCCAGTCGCGAGCGATACAGGTAGCGCTGCGTGGCGCTGGCCGGGCTGGCCGTCACGTACAGCCAGCCGCCGCGCTCGTCGACGCCCGCCAGGTCCATGGCGTCCGCCTCGAACGGCGTCACCGAGCGAGCCTGCCCGTCGTTCACGCCGACCCGCAGTACGTGGCGCCACGCGCCCCGCTCGCTGGCGATCAGGAAGGCGCGGCCGGCATCGATCCACACGGGGCGGTCGGTCGGCTCGACCCACGTGTCGAGCTGGTCGCGGAACAGGCGGCGGACGTCGCCCGTGCGCGCGTCGGCGAGCAGCACGTCATTGCGCTGCTGCAGCCGATCGAGCTGCTGCAACACGAGGGTGTCCGCGTCGCGCCAGTCGACGCGCGCGACGTAGGTCTGCCGCGGGTCGCCCTCGGTGCGCATCCAGCGGGTCTTGCCGCCGCCCGCCGGGACCACGCCCACCCGCACGGCGGAATTGGTGGTGCCCACCTTCGGGTACGCGAATCGCGTGACGACGGGGTAGGTCGTGTCGGTGTTGTTGACGAGCGAGAACTGGCCGACCTCCGTCGTATCGAACTGCCAGTAGGCCACGTGACGGCCGTCGGGGCTCCAGCGGAAGCCGTCGCGGACGTCGAGCTCCTCCTCGTACACCCAGTCCGACGTGCCGTTGATCGTCGTCGCCGAGCCGTCGGCGGTCAGGCGCGTGATGCGGCCGTCGTCGAGCCGCTCGACGAAGATGTCGTTGGCGCGGACGTAGGCGACGCGCGAGCCGTCGGGCGAGAACTTCGCGAACATCAGCGTCGACGGCGCTGCGTCGCCTCCGAGCTTGCGCAGGCGTCCCGAGGCGACGTCCAGCACCCAGTAGTCGCCCCGGGTGTTCCGTCGCCACACCCGCACGGTGTTGGTGAACACCAGCAGCCGCCTCCCGTCGGCCGACCACGCGTAGTCGGCCATCTCCAGCGGGTCGGTGGCTCCCTGGGGCACGAGGCGCGACGCAGGCACGAGCACCCGCCGCTCGCCCGACACGGTGTCGTAGCGCACGAGGTCGGGTGCCTTCGCGCCGCTCGCGCGTTCGAGCGTCGTGTAGCCCCCACCCTCGTCGACCCATCGGGCCGGCCCGAAGCGCGGCACGTCGTAGGTGCGCTCCCGGAAGATGCGGGAGAGGCGCGTGTCGAGGCCTGCATCCCCGGTGAGCGACTGGGCGGTCGCGACGGTGGACGCAAGCAGCAGGGCTGTCGCCGCGAGGGCACGAGCGGCGCCGGTCGACTTGAGCATGCCCGAGTGTACTTGGGCTCGGCGAGTCACGAGCGGGGGAGCGCCTCGCGGTAACATCGGCACCTCGATGCCGCGTGTCCCGTCACTCCGCCTGATTGCCGGCGTCTGTGCCCTTGCCGCGGCCACCGCGGGGGGCGGCAGTGCGCTTTCCGGTCGCGAGACCATCCAGTCGGCGACCATGACCCCCGGGCCGTGGCTCGAAGACGATGCGCCGTTCTTCTCGTCGGTGGTCGATGCGCGCGCCGCCGGTGCGTCCCTGCCGGCGACCAACCTCGCGCCCCGCGCGCTGGTGCTGCCCGCTGGCCGCGGGCAGTGGGTCGCCTTCGACCCCGACCTGCTGCGGGTGGTGGCGGCCTGGCAGGGTGCCGGCGTGACGCCGACCGCCTTGGCGCCCGGCTCGTACCACAAGCTCGATCGCAAGACTCCGGGTGGGCAGAAGGACCTGCCGGCGCCCGACGGCCGCATCGTCATCGCGACAGGCCTGTATGCGGGCTGGCAGACCGGCGACCGCGTGAGGTTCGAGGATCCGCGCGCCCCGGCGCCCTCGCCCGAGGAGGTGGGGCGGGGCCCGATCGCCGCTGAAGACGGCCGGTTCTCGGCCATTCGCCTGACGCGCGACGGTGCGGTGCTCGAGTACGAGGTCGCCGGCACGGCGGTGCAGGAGTGGATGTCGGGCGTGCCCTCGCGGTCCGACGTCGTGGTGCGGCAGTTCGCGGTAGCCCCGAGCACGCAGGTGCACTGGCTCGTCGTCGGCGTGCCCGCGCCCGGTCACGACGTGCACCTGGCGACGTCGCGTGGGGCGCGGGGGATCACGCTGCAGGCGGTCACGCCTGCCGCGGGCATGGCGGTGCAGGTCGTGCGCGTGCCGGCGCACGCTGCGCCGGTGCGCTTTGCCGTGGCCATCCATCCGGCCGACGCCGTGCCCGCCGTGGCGCTCGGGCCGGTGCCCACGACGGTGGCCGCGCCCCGCTGGCGCGAGGCGGTCACCACGCGCGTGACGCCGTCGTCGTCCCGCGACGCGTACGTCGTGGACGACATCGCCTTGCCCATGCCGAACCCCTGGAAGCGCCTGGTGCGCGTCAGCGACGTGCAGTTCCTGGCCGACGGCACGGCGGTGTGCGTCACGCTCGATGGCGACGTGTGGACCGCGCGTGGCGTCGGGTCGCGCGACGGGGAGGTGCAGTGGCGGCGGTTCGCGTCTGGGCTCCACGAGCCGCTCACGCTCGCCATCCGCGACGAGCAGGTTCACGTCTTCGACCGCAACGGCATCTGGCGCCTGCGCGACACCAACGGCGACGGCGAGGCCGACCGGCACGAGCTCTTCTCGAATGCCTTCGCGCAGACCGCCGACACGCGCGAGTTCCCGAGCACCATCCGGCTCGGGCCGGGCGGCGAGTTCGTGATCGCCAAGGGCGGGCAGGAGGCGACGACCATCGGCAAGCACAACGGCAGCGTGCTGCGGATCTCGGCCGACGGCCGTACGGCGACCGTGCTCGGCTACGGCCTGCGCCAGCCGCAGCTCGCGGTGCACCCGCAGACCGGCCTGGTGACGGCCAGCGATCAGCAGGGCCACTACATCCCGAGCACGCCGCTGCACATCGTGCGCGACCGCCAGTTCTACGGGTTCCTGAGCGACATCCTGCCGAAGGAGGTCTACCCGGCGCCGATTGCCGCGCCGCTCACGTGGATTCCGCACGACGTCAACGCGTCGGCGATGTCGCAGGTGTGGATGCTCGAGTCGCGCATGGGGCCGCTCGACAACGGGCTGGTGCACATCGCGTACAACCGCCCCGAGTTGTTCCGGGTGCTGCTCGACCTCGACAGGCCGGTGCCGCAGGCCGCCGTCGTCAGCCTCACGTCGGCCTTCGATTACCCGCCCCTGAACGGCGCGGTCAACCCCGAGGACGGGCAGCTGTACATCGCCGGCTTCCAGATCGTCGGCTGGGGCACGACCGCGACGCGGCTCGCGGGCCTCGGCCGCGTGCGCTACACCGGCGCGCCCGTCACCGTGCCTCGGCAGCTGACGCCGATGCGGGAAGGCGTGCTGCTGCGCTTCGACCTCGCGCTCGACAGGGCGAGCGCGGCAAACGCTGCCAACTTCGCGGCGGCCAGCTGGGGCTACAAGCGGACCTTCAGGTACGGGTCGCCGAACTACAAGGCCGACGGCACGCCGGGCGTCGATCCGCTGTCGCCCAGCGTCGCCTACGTCTCGGCCGATGGTCGCGGCGTGTTCGTGACCATCCCCGGCATGAAACCGGTGATGCAGTTGAAGGTGGCCTGGACCCTGAAGGCACGCGACGGTCGCGAGGTGAAGGGCGAGGCGTACACGACGCCCTACGCGCTCGAGCCGTTCAACCCGCGCGCCGAGGGCTTCGGCGACATCACGCTCGACCTCACGCGCCGCGAGGCGCCGGTCGGGCCGGTCGTGGCTGCGGCGCCGACGGTGGACGAGGGACGCGAGGTGTTCGTGCGGTACGGGTGCCTGGCCTGCCATGCGCCCGAACGCGGTGCCGCGCCCAAGATGGGCCCGACGCTGGCAGGGCTGTACGGCACGTCGCGACGCCTCGCGAACCGGCCGGAACCCGTCGTCGCCGACGAGGCCTACCTCCGACAGTCCATCCGCGAGCCCGCGGCCGCCGTCGCCGAGGGCTTCGATCGGCCCGGGGTCGGCATGCCCAGCTTCACCGGCGTGCTCACGGACGGGCAGGTCGAGTCGGTAATCCTCTTCATCAAGAGCTTGAAGTGACATCCCGGGGCTGGGCGCTGGGCCAGTGCCGACCGCCGACGCCGACTCCCGATTCCCGACTCCCGACTCCGACTCCCGACTCCCGACTCCCGACTCCCGACTCCCGACTCCCGACTCCCGACCGCGAACACCCAGTGAGACACTGAGCCCCGTCATGCACCTGCATCGATTCGCCGTGCTTGCAGCGCTCTTCCTCGGGCTCGTGCCCGCGTTCGCGGTGGCGCAGGCTCCGGTCCCGCCAGCGCGCCGACCGAACATCCTCGTGATCCTCACCGACGACCAGCGCTGGGACGCGCTCGGCGTGGTGCAGCGCGCACAGGGCGACGCGGCACTGTTCCCGTGGCTGAAGACCCCCAATCTCGATCGCCTCGCCGCCGAGGGCGCGCGATTCGACCACGCGTTCGTCACCACGTCGCTGTGCTCGCCGAGCCGTGCGTCGCTCCTGAGCGGCCGCTACGCGCGTCGTCACCAGGTGCTGAACAACTTCACCGAGTACCCCGTCGACCTGCCCAGTTACCCGAGGCGATTGAAAGACGCCGGTTACGAGACCGCATATGTCGGCAAGTGGCACATGGGCGAGGACAACGACGCGCCGCGCCCGGGCTTCGACCACTGGATGAGCCACCGCGGCCAGGGGAACTACTTCGACAACGAGTTCAACATCGACGGCACGCGCACGAAGATCCCCGGCTACTACACGACCGTCGTCACCGACCACGCGGTGCAGTGGATCGGGAAGGCGCACGACAGGCCGTGGCTGCTCGTGCTCGGGCAGAAGGCGCCACACGGTGGACCGATCCAGCCGGAGCCGCGGTTCGCGCACGCCCTCGACGCGTTCCCCGTGCGCCTGCCCGTCAGCTACGACAACTACCGCGCCGCCGACGGAAAGCCCGCCTGGCTCGAGGAGAGCCTCCCGACCTGGCACGGCGCGAAGGGGCCGCTCTACGACCTGAAGACCCACGACGCCTTCGTGCGCGCGTACCTCGCGACGCTGCTGTCGGTGGACGAGGCCGTGGGCCGCGTGTACGAAGCGCTCCGCAAGAGCGGGCAGCTCGACGACACGGTCATCGTCTTCACCAGCGACAACGGCTTCGTGCTCGGAGAGCACGGTCGGGTCGACAAACGGACGATGTACGAGGACAGCATCAGGGTGCCGCTGCTGGTGCGGTATCCGAGGGTCGTCCGTCCGGGGACGGTCGTGAGCCGGATGGTGCTGAGCCACGACCTGGCGCCGAGCCTGCTCGAGATCGCGGGCGCATCGCCTCTCGCCGACGTGACAGGCGCGTCGTGGCTGCCGCTGCTGCGCGGGCAGGCCGTGGCGTGGCGCGAGGCGTTCCTCTACGAGTACAACTTCGAGAAGCAGTTCCCGTACACGCCCAACGTGCGTGGCGTGCGGACCGATCGCTGGAAGTTCATCAGGTACCCGCAGGGCGACGGGTCACCTGATCGGTTCACGGCCGAACTGTACGACCTGCGAGCCGACCCGCACGAGTTGAAGAACCTGAGCGCCGATCCCGCGCACGCCGCAACGCGCCGCGAGATGGAGCGCCTGCTCGAGCAGGTCTCGACGCAGGCCGGCGCCGACCGCATGCCCGTCTACGAGGGGATCGTCAACGTGCGGCCGGTGCACTGATCACACGCGGCTCAAGGCTTCAGGCTCGAGGCTCAGAAAGCACAGCACCCATTCAGCATGATTTCTGAGCCCTGAGCCCTGAGCCCTGAGCCCTTGAGCCGCCGTGCCTACCCCCGCACCACCGCCTCGACGAACTCCGCTTCCGGCACGGCCCCGAGGATGTCGGCGCTCTCGTTGATGACGGTCTTCGGCACGCCCGACACGCGGAAACGCCGCACGAGATCGGGGTACTCCACGGCCGAGACCGCCGCAGTGGTGATGTGATCGCTCTCGACCGCCAGCTGCCATCCCAGGCGGACCGCCCGGGGACAGTGCGGTCAAGTCGGTGTCGAGAAGATCTGGAGCGCGCGCGGCTCCGAGAGCGTCGCGACCAGGCCGCGTGACTCCTCGGTGAGGCCGGAATCGCCGGCCGAGGCGATGAGGATGCCCTCCAGCAGCGACACCAGTTCGTAGCCGTCAGGTGCGCCGTAGAACCGCAGGCCGCGGTCCCGGTCGCCGACGATGGCGACGCCCGGTGCCGCGACGATGCCGTAGAGCTCGACGTCTGCGGTGTCGAGCACCATGTTCTTCTCCTCGAGGCTGACCAGCGCGTTGGCGCGCGGGAAGTCCTCGAGGATGCGCTTGGTGGTGGCGCAGGTCTCGCAGCCGAAGGTCTGGGTGAAGAACACGAGCCGCACCGGGTTGGTCATCCCCGACAGCCGCTCGGTCAGCGCCCGCATCTCATCGTCGCTGAAATAGCTCACGGGACCATCTTATCGGGGATCGCGGATCGGGGATCGGGGATCGGGGAGGCGGCGGGGCCTCGGGCGAGCGAGAGGCGTCGTAATCGCGTGGCCATGACGACTCACGACGGGGCGACGCCCGTCATGCTCATCACCGGCGGCAGCGGCGGGATCGGCCGGGCGCTGGCCGCGCGGCTGCGCCAGCAGGGCTGCACGGTGATCGTCGCCGCTCGTGACGCCGACCGCCTGCATGCAGCGGCGGCCGAGCTCGACGTCGAGCCCGTCCAGGTCGACGTGACGGTGGCCGCCGAGGTCGACGCGCTCGTCGCCGGCGTGCTGGCCCGTCATGGGCGGATCGACGGCGTGGCGCACTGTGTCGGCTCGATCCTGCTCAAGCCGCTCCACCTGACCAGTGACGATGACTGGGCGCGCACGCTGCTGCTGAACCTCACCTCGGCGTTCCACGTGATGCGGGCCGTCGTGGCCAGGCATCGGGCGCCGCTCTCCATCGCGCTCGTGTCCTCGTCGGCCGCCGGGATCGGGCTGCCCAATCACGAGGCGATTGCCGCGGCCAAGGCCGGCATCGAAGGGTTGGTGCGCTCGTCGGCGGCCACCTACGCGGGGCGGGGTGTGCGGGTGAACGCCGTCGCCCCGGGCCTGGTGCGCACGCCGCTCGCGGCGCGCATCACCGGCAGCGAGGCAGCGCTGAAGACGTCCCTCGCGCTGCACCCGATCGGCCGCATCGGGGAACCCGACGATGTGGCGGCGGTGCTGGCGCACCTGCTCGATCCGGCCAGTTCGTGGATCACCGGCCAGGTGATCGGCGTCGACGGCGGCATGTCGCGCGTCCGCGCGTGACCAGGGGGCTCATGGTGGCCACTGCGGTATCGTGCAAGCAGGCATGAACGTTTCCCGTTCCTTCCATGACGCCCTCGTCGAGGCGACCGGCGCGCCGCTGACGCCGGCCGCGATCGAGACCGTGCAGGTGAACGTCGGACTCGCGTGCAACCTCGCGTGCCTGCATTGCCACGTCGAGAGCGGCCCGAAGCGCACCGAGGCGATGTCGCGCGAGACGATGGCGCAGGTGCTGGACGTGGCGAGAGCGGCTGGCGCGCGGGTGGTCGACATCACCGGAGGGGCGCCGGAGATGCATCCGCACTTCCGGTGGTTCGTCGACGAGGCGATCCGGATCGGCGCGCGGGTGATGGTGCGCACCAACCTCACGATCCTGCTCGAAGAGGGCTACGTCGACCTGCCGGCATGGTTCGCGACCCGACGGGTGCACCTGGTGGCGAGCCTGCCCTGCTACACCGCAGCCAACGTGGACGCGCAGCGGGGGCGAGGGACCTTCGACGGATCGATCGCGGCCCTGCGCGCGTTGAACGCCGTGGGCTACGGCGTGCGGCAGGACCTGCCCCTCGACCTCGTGTACAACCCCGGCGGCACGGGCCTGCCCGGTCCCCAGGCCGCGCTGGAAGCCGACTATCGTCGTCGGCTGGCCGAGGACTGGGGTCTGGCGTTCACACGCCTGCTGACGATCACCAACATGCCGATCGGGCGCTTCGCGCGGGACCTGGCGCGCGAGGATCGGCTGGAGCCGTATGTGGCCAGGCTCGCCGATGCCTTCAATCCCGCGACGGTCGAGGGGCTGATGTGCCGGCACCAGTTGCACGTCGCCTGGGACGGGCAGTTGTACGACTGCGACTTCAACTACGCGCTCGGCATGGGGGTGGTCGGCGTGCCGCCGCACATCGGCGACGTCACCCCGGAGACGTTCCTGCAGAGGCGCATCGCGACGGCCGCGCACTGCTTCGGTTGCACGGCGGGCGCGGGTTCGAGCTGCGGAGGCGCGCTCGCATGAGTCGAGCGCGGCCTTCGACCGCCGGGCACCGCTCCTCGGGCGCCGGGCACCGGTCACCGACCGCAGGCACGCCAGCAGGTGCGAGGCGTGCCGGCATCGCGGAGTTCGAGGGCTTTCCGCGCGACACCGTCACGTTCCTGCGGGCGCTGGCGCGCAACAACACCGAGGAGTGGCTCGAGGCCAACCGCGCACGGTACGAGGCCGCGATCCTGACGCCGGCCCGCCAGTGCGTGGTGGCGGTGGGCGAGGCGCTGCACGCCGCGGGGTGTCGCGTGGTGGCCGACCCGCGCGTCAACGGGTCGATCTTCCGCATGGCGCGCGATCGGCGATTCCGGCCTGACGCCCCGCCCTACAAGACACACCTGGCGTTGATCTGGTGGGCCGAGGGCGTGCGGATGGCGCAGCCGTCGTTCTATCTGCAGATCAACGGCAAGGGACTGGAACTCGGCGTGGGGCTGCCCGAGGTGCCGCGCGAGCGTCTGCCTGCGGTGCGGCGCTGGCTGGCCGAGGGCGACCACGCCGCGCGGCTGCTGCGCGCCATGGACGTGTCGGGCCCTGATGCGCCGACCTGGGAGCTTCGGGAGCTGGCGCGTCCGCCTGCCGAGTTCCGTGGGTTGACCGACGAGGCGGCGCGGCGGGCGGTGCGCTTCATCGGCGGATGGGGTGGCTGGACGCTCACTACCCATCCGCCGGAGCTCTTCACGGCCGAGTTTCCGGCCTGGCTTGTCGGGACCTGTCGTCCGTTGCTGCCGTTCTTCCACGTGTTCGAGGAGGCGTTGAGCGAGGGGTAGGGCGGGCGGTCTCCGACCGCGCCGCACTCGACGGCGGCGGGGGTGGGACACCCCGCCCTCCCGGAATCCGGAATCCGGAACCCGGTGCCCGGTGCCCGTCCGTGTTCAGCGAGCTTTGCCATTGACAGCTTGTGAAAGTTTTCACATTATCGGGCCGTGGCTGGTTGGCGGCCGGCCACGACTCGTCCGGGAGGCCTCTGGTCTCGCGGTCGAGGTGTCGCTAGGACTATCCAAAGGCAGTCGAGAGGCTCGGTGGACCCGAGTGTCCCGGGAAAACCGGTCACAACGGGCGCAATTTGCGCCTGTTGCGCAGATTCTGTGACAGAATACGCGCCGCCTTGCGCGTCCGGCGCGAGGTGTGCCGCTTCCGAACCATGAGCCAGATCTTTCCGCGCAGCGCCAACGCGATCGCTCGCTTCACCCTCGTCGGGGTGCTCCTCTTCGGGGGCCTGGTGGCCTCCATCGTGGGGATGTCGATGCGGTCCGACTTCGTGACCGGCGCCAACTCGAACGTCGACCAGCCGGTCCAGTTCAGTCACCTGCACCACGCGGGGGGCATGGGCATCGACTGCCGGTACTGCCACACGTCGGTCGAGGTGGCGGCATCGGCCAACATCCCGCCCACCAAGACCTGCATGAACTGCCACAGCCAGATCTGGGCGCAGAGCCCGTACCTGGAACCGGTGCGGTCGAGCTGGAAGACGGGGCAGTCGCTGGTCTGGACGCGGGTGCACGACCTGCCCGACTTCGTCTACTTCAACCACTCCATCCATGTGAAGAAGGGCATGGGCTGCGAGACCTGCCATGGCCGCATCGATCAGATGCCGGGCATCCAGCAGAAGAGCTCGCTGCAGATGGAATGGTGCCTGGAGTGCCATCGGAACCCCGAGAAGTTCGTGCGCCCGCGTGAAGCGGTGTTCACGATGGGGTACGAGCCCGAGGGCGATCAGCTCGAAATCGGCCGCAAGCTGGTGCAGGAATACAAGATTCAGAGTCTGACGACCTGTTCGACGTGCCACCGGTGAGGACCACCCGTGGGGCGTGCGCGGTGGCCGGTGCCGGTCGTCGCGCGTGGTCGTCTGCCCGCTGCCGGCCCGTGGCCGTCAGCCTCCGTTGCGAATCATGAGTGATATCGATCTGTCGGCCATCCGCACGCGGCTCGCGTCGGCTTCGGGTCCCACCTTCTGGCGCAGCCTCGACGAGGTCGCCGAGACCCCGGAGTTCCAGCAGTACCTGCAGCGCGAGTTCCCCGAGAACGCCGCGGAGTGGGCCGATCCGGCCGGGCGACGACAGTTCCTCAAGCTGATGGGCGCCTCGCTGGCGCTCGCCGGCGTGACGGGCTGTACGCGCCAGCCGACCGAGCACATCGTCCCGTACGTGGTGCCGCCCGAGGGCTTCGTGCCCGGCAAGACGCAGCTGTTCGCGACGGCGATGCCGCGCGACGGTTTCGCCGAGCCGATTCTCGCGGTGAGCCACCACGGCCGTCCGATCAAGGTCGAGCCCAATCCTGATCACCCGTACGGCGGCGGCACCAGCCGCTACGCGCAGGCGTCGGTGCTCGGGCTCTACGACCCGGATCGTTCCCAGTCGTTGACGTACAAGGGCGCGATTCGTTCCGTGGCCGATTTCCAGGCCGCGATGACCGGCGCGCTGACGGCCCAGCAGGCCATCGCGGGCGCGGGGTTCCGGATCCTCACCGGCACGATCACCTCGCCGTCGCTGGCCGCGCAGATCGAGGCGGTGCTGAACATCTACCCCGAGGCGCGGTGGATCCAGTACGAGCCGCTCGGCCGTGACGCGGTGGCCAGTGCACTTGCCGGAGCGTTCGGTCAGCGCCTCGAGCCGGTCCTCAAGATCGAGAACGCCGACGTCATCCTCTCGCTCGACGGCGACTTCATGGAGTGCGGCGCGGCCGAGCTGAAGTACGCGCGCGCCTTCGCGGACCGCCGCCGCCTCGAGGGCGGTGCCACGACGATGAACCGGCTCTACATGGTCGAGAGCCGGACCAGCAACACCGGCACCAAGGCCGACCACCGCCTCGCGGTTCGCGCTGCCGACGTCGAGGCCATCGCCCGTGCAGTCGCGGCGAAGCTGGGCGTCGCCGGCGTGACCGCCGGTGCGCTGCCGCCGAAGGTCGAGCAGAAGTGGATCGACGCGGTGGCCGAGGACCTCAAGACGGCCGGCGCCAAGGCGCTCGTCGTGGCCGGCGACCACCAGACGGCCGGCGTGCAGGTCATTGCCGCGGCCATCAACCAGGCGCTGGGCGCCGTGGGCAGCACCGTCGACTACTACCCGTCGCAGGCGGCACGGGTGGAGGGTCGCACCGGTGAACTCGGTGAACTCGTCGGCGACCTCGCCGCGGGCAAGGTCGACCTGCTCCTGGTCCTCGACGCCAACCCGGTGTACGACGCGCCGGTGGATCTCGGGTTTGCCGACCAGCTGAAGAAGGCGACCATCCGCGTGCACGCCGGCCTTTACCGGGACGAGACCGCGGAGCTGTGCCAGTGGCACGTGCCGCTGACCCACTACCTCGAGAGCTGGGCCGACCTGCGCGGCGTCGACGGCACGGTGTCGATCGCGCAGCCGCTGATCAACCCCCTGTACGACACGGCGCGCAGTCCCTACGAGGTGCTCGCGGCCTTCGGCGACAACCCGGCGGCCACGACGTTCGAGACGGTGCGCGGCTACTGGGAGAACGCGTTCGGCGGCGGCACGCTCATGGCGGCCGACGGGACGCCGTTTGCGAGCTTCGACAAGTTCTGGCGTCGCGCCGTGCACGACGGCTTCGTCGCCGGCACGGCGGCCGCGCCGGTGGCCATCGGCGCGCCCTCGGCCATCCCCGCCGCGCCCGCGCCGCCGGCGGCTGACGCGCTCGAGGTGACCTTCAGCGCCGACCCGAGCGTGCACGACGGCCGTTTTGCCAACAACCCGTGGCTGCAGGAACTGCCCAAGCCGCTCAACAAGGTCACCTGGGACAACGTGATCGTGATGAGCCCGCGGACGGCCGAGAAGCTGGGCATCGGGGCGCAGAGGCTGACCAAGTACCAGGCGCAGGTCGCCACCGTGACGCTGAACGGACGCGCGGTGAGCGGGCCGGTGTGGGTGCAGGCCGGGCATCCCGACAACAGCGTCAACCTGCAGCTCGGCTACGGCCGCACGGCGGCCGGCCGCGTCGGCACCGGCCTGGGCTACAACGCCAACCTGATCCGTCGATCGTCGAGCCCCTGGTTCGCCACCGGCGCCAGGGTCGAGGGCACCGGCGACACCTACCAGGTCGCCAGCACGCAGCTGCACTTCGCGATGGAGAACCGGGCGGTGGTCCGCACCGCCGCGCTCCCGCTGTACAAGGCCGAGCCCACCTTCGCCCAGCACATGACGCATGTCCCCAAGTACGAGGACACGCTGCATGGCAACGAGTGGCAGTACGAGGGCTACAAGTGGGGGATGATCATCGACCTCAACGCCTGCGACGGCTGCAATGCCTGCGTCGTGGCGTGCGTGTCGGAGAACAACATCCCGGTCGTGGGCAAGCAGCAGGTCGCCACGGGGCGCGAGATGCACTGGATCCGCATCGACCGCTACTACGAGGGCGATCTCGACAACCCCACGGTGCACGACCAGCCGCTCACCTGCATGCAGTGCGAGAACGCGCCCTGCGAGGTGGTGTGCCCCGTCGCCGCGACGGTGCACAACCAGGAGGGGCTGAACGACATGGTCTACAACCGCTGCGTGGGCACGCGCTACTGCGCGAACAACTGCCCGTACAAGGTGCGGCGGTTCAACTTCCTGCTCTACAGCGACTGGGACACCAAGTCGCTGAAGATGGCGCGCAACCCCGAGGTCACGATCCGCAGCCGCGGCGTGATGGAGAAGTGCACGTACTGCGTGCAGCGGATCAACTCGGCGCGCATCACCGCCAAGCTCGAGGACCGGCGCATCAAGGACGGCGAGGTGCGCACCGCGTGCCAGAGCGCCTGCCCGACGCAGGCGATCCACTTCGGCGACCTGAACGACCCCGAGAGCCGCGTCGCGAAGCTCCGCAAGGAGCCGCGCAACTACGGCCTGCTCGAGGACCTCAACACGCGGCCGCGGACCACGTACCTGGCCGCGGTGCGCAATCCCAACCCGGTGCTCTCGCCCGAGGCGGCCAACGTCCCCGCCCACGGCGGTGGCCACGGGGCGCCGGCGGAGGGTCACGCGCCGGCCGCGGGCACCGACGCACACGGCGAACCGGCCAAGCCGGCCGCCGCGACGCACTAGGCCGTACTCAGGACAGGACGCGAGGCAACCGTGCTAGACCACGCGAAGGAAGCAGTCCCGGGAGCGCGCTATCTGGCGCCAGGGCACAACTTCGGGTCGATCACCGACAAGATCAGCGGCATCATCACGGGGCGCACCCCGTTCAGCTGGTTCATCGGATTCCTGATCGGGTTCTCGATCCTCCAGGTGCTCCTGGTGTCGATCGCCTACCTGCTGTTCAAGGGCACCGGCATCTGGGGCATCAACAACCCGGTCGGCTGGGGCTTCGCGATCATCAACTTCGTGTGGTGGATCGGCATCGGTCACGCCGGCACGCTGATCTCGGCGATCCTGATGCTCTTCCGGCAGCACTGGCGTACCTCGATCAACCGCGCGGCCGAGGCCATGACGGTGTTCGCGGTGGCCTGCGCGGCCATCTTCCCGATCTTCCACACCGGCCGTCCGTGGCTGGCGGCGTACTGGCTGCTGCCGTACCCGAACACGATGGGCCTGTGGCCGAACTTCCGCAGCCCGCTCATCTGGGACGTCTTCGCGGTCTCGACGTACGCGACCATCTCGATCGTCTTCTGGTACCTCGGCCTCATCCCCGACCTGGCGACGATGCGTGATCGCGCCAAGGCGCCGCTTGCCAGGAAGCTCTACGGGATCTTCGCCCTCGGCTGGCGCGGCTCGGCCATCCACTGGCAGCGCTACGAGATGGCCTCGCTGCTGATGGCCGGCCTCAGCACCCCGCTGGTGCTCTCGGTGCACACGGTGGTGAGCTTCGACTTCGCCGTCTCGGTCATCCCGGGCTGGCACGCGACGATCTTCCCGCCCTACTTCGTCGCCGGCGCCATCTACGCCGGCTTCGCGATGGTGCTCACGCTGATGATCCCGATGCGTGCCATCTACGGCCTGCACGACTTCATCACCGAGCGCCACATCGACAACATGGCCAAGGTGACGCTGGCCACCGGCCTGATCGTGTTCTACGGCTACTGCATGGAGGCCTTCTTCGGCTGGTACAGCGCCAACCAGTTCGAGTCCTACATGATCACCAACCGCATGACGGGCCCGTACGCCGGCTACTACTGGGCGCTGATCTTCTGTAACGGCGTCGTGCCGCAGCTGCTCTGGTCCAAGAAGGTCCGCACGTCGTTGCTGCCGCTCTTTGCCGTCTGCATGGCCGTCAACGTCGGCATGTGGCTCGAGCGCTTCGTCATCGTCGTGACGTCGCTGCACCGCGACTTCGTGCCGAGCTCGTGGGGCATGTACTACCCCACCATCTGGGACTGGAGCACGTTCATCGGCACGATGGGCCTGTTCCTGACGCTGTTCTACCTGTTCATCCGTGTGCTGCCGATGATTTCGATCTTCGAGATCCGCACGCTGACGCCGGCGGCCCACGCCAAGGGAGATGCGCACCATGGCTGAGACCGTCCAGGCACCTGCCCTGTACGGCCTGATGGCCGAGTTCGCCGATGCCACCGAGCTGGTGCGTGCCGCCAAGGCGGCCCACGCGGCGGGGTACCGCCACATGGACGCCTACAGCGCCGCGCCGATCCACGGCCTGGCCGAGGCGCTCGGGCACGACGACCGTCGCGTCCAGAAGTTCACGTTCACCGGCGGTTTCTTCGGGTTCTGTGCCGGCTTCGGCCTGTGCTACTGGGCGTCGGTCATCGAGTACCCGCTCAACATCGGCGGTCGCCCCCTGAACAGCTGGGTGGCGTTCTCCATCCCGACCTACGAACTGACGATCCTGTTCGGCGGGCTGGCGACGACGTTCGGCATGCTGGCGCTGTGCGGGTTCCCCCAGCCGTATCACCCGGTGTTCAACGTCGAGGCGTTCCGGAAGACGGCCTCGAGCACGGGCTTCTTCCTGTGCCTCGAGGCGACCGATCCGCACTTCGACGTCGCGCGCAGCCGCGCCTTCCTCGAGGGGCTGCACCCGAAGGCGATCAACGAGGTCACCCCGTAGCCATGGGTCACGTACTGACGTCCGTCCGGCCGGTTCGGAGAACCGGCCCTACTCCCGGGACCGGAGCCGGCCGCGCGGCTCGCGTCGCCGCGGCCTGCGGTCTGCTGCTGGCCGGCGCGCTCGTCGCGGGTTGCCGGCAGGACATGCACGACACGCCGCGCTACGAGCCGCTCGAGGAGAGCGACTTCTTCGCCGACAAGCGGGCGATGCGTCCCATCCCCGAGGGCACCGTCGCGCGCGGCAACCTGCGCGAGAACGAGGTGTTCTACACGGGCAAGGAGAACGGCGAGCTGGTCGACGAACTGCCGCCGGAGGTGAAGCTCGACAAGGCCCTTCTCGACCGCGGCCAGCAGCGCTTCAACATCTACTGCGCCCCCTGCCACTCGCCGCTCGGCGACGGCAACGGCACGGTGGTGCAGCGCGGCTACAAGCGCCCGGCGTCGTACCACACCGAGCGGCTGATGAGCATCCCGATCGGCTACTTCTACGATGTGATCACCAACGGCTTCGGCCAGATGCCGGATTACTCCGCGCAGGTGGCGCCCGCCGATCGCTGGGCCATCGCGGCCTACATCCGCGCGCTGCAGCTGAGCCAGGACGCGACCATCGAGGACGTGCCGGCCGACAAGCGCGGTGAACTCGACGGCGCTGCGCCCGCCCACGCGGCCGAGGCGTCCCACGGAGGAGGGGCCGCCCATGACTGAGCCCAATCTCAACCCGGAGCTCTTCCAGGCGCCGCCACAGATCGACACGCTGCAGAAGGTCGGCTTCGGCGTCGGCCTGCTCGGGATCGTCGCGCTGGCGGTCGGCTTTGCCGGCAACCCGGAGCAGTTCTACAAGTCGTACCTGCTGGCCTACGTGTTCGTGCTCGGGATCCCCATCGGCAGCCTCGCGCTCCTGATGGTGCACCACCTGTCGGGCGGACGGTGGAGCCTCGCGCTCCGGCGCACGTTCGAGGCGTCGGCGCGCACGATCCCGCTGATGGCGGTGCTGTTCCTGCCGGTCATCCTCGGCATCCACCACCTCTACGAGTGGTCGCACCTCGACGTGGTGGCCAACGATCCCATCCTGCGGCACAAGGCGCCGTACCTGAACCAGTCGGGCTTCATCGTCCGGGCGGTCGCGTACTTCGCGATCTGGTCTGGGCTGGCGCTGATGCTGGCGCGCTGGTCGGCGCAGCAGGACACGCAGTCGTTCCCGCTCGACCGCTTCAACAAGATTGCCGGCCCCGGCGTGCTCATCCTCGGCCTCACCGTGACGTTCGCGTCGGTGGACTGGGTGATGTCGCTCGACCCGCACTGGTTCTCGACCCTGTTCGGCCTGTGGTTCCTGGTTGGCATGGCGCTGACGGCCCTGGCGTTCTCGATCGTCGTGGCGTCGCTGATCCACAACAACGTTCACGTCGCCAAGGCGCTCTCGACCGATCGCTTCCACGACTACGGCACGCTGCTGTACGCCTTCATCATGCTGTGGGCGTACCTGTCGTACTCGCAGTTCCTGATCATCTGGTCGGCGAACCTGCCCGAGGAAATCCCCTACTACCTGCGCCGCTTCGGCAATGGCTGGCAGGGCATCACCCTGGTCATCGTGGCCGGCCACTTCGTGTTGCCGTGGCTGCTGCTGCTGTTCCGCTCGACCAAGCGCATGCGCGGCCGGCTCGTCGCCGTGGCGTCGTTCATGCTCGTGATGCGCTTCCTCGACGTGTTCTGGCTGATTGCCCCCTGGGTCAAGCAGGGCGCGTTCGGGGTGCACTGGATGGACATCGCCGCGACGCTCGGCGTGCTCGGCCTGTGGGTCGGCGCGTTCTGCTACCTGCTGAAGGGCCGCGCATTGCTGCCGGTCGGCGATCCCTATCTCCCAGAGGCGTTGGCAGATGGCCACTGATCACCACCATCACAGCTCGCACGGCGACGATGGCGCCGGGCCGCTGAACCACGAGACCACCGACATCTCGCTCGACGGGGTCGGGAAGCTGACCATCGGCTTCGTGATCATCATCAGCGTCGTGTCCGCCGTCATGTACGGCACCTACCGGATGCTGGACCGTCGCGCGACCGCCGCCGACACGTCGATCTCGAAGATCAACGAGGGACGCGGCGTGGGGACCGACGCGCGGTCGCGTCCGCTGATGGATCGGGCCAACACGATGGATCAGGCCGGCACGCAGCCGGCCGGGCCGAAGCTGCTCACCAACGAGCCGGCATGGCTGGCCGACATCAAGAAGGCGCAGCACCAGGCCCTGACCACGTACGGCTGGGTCGACAAGGCCAACGGCGTGGTGCGGCTGCCGATCGAACGTGCCAAGGAGCTGGTCGTGGCCGACGGCATGGCAGCCGTGAAGGGGGCGACGGCCGTCGCCGCCGCGCCGGCTGATGGCGCGACGCCGGCGCCCGACGCCGCGGCACCCGCCGCTGCCCCTGCCGCTGCGCCGGCCGCACCGGCCGCGACGCCGAAGCAGTAATCCGGAAGTCGAAGGAGTCACACATGCCCGCTGCCCGCTGCCTCCGTCACGCGCTCCTGGCGACCCTCGTGGTCGCGACCGTGGGCGTGTGCCCGGCGGCGGGGCAGGGACGGGTGCCGTCGGAGGCAGGCACGCCCACCGACCAGCGCCCGAAGGCGCTCGAGGGCGTGGGCTATGCGCAGCGGCTCGGCGAGCAGGTGCCGGCCGACCTGTCGTTCGTCGACGAGACGGGCCGGCCCGTCCGCATGGGCGACTACTTCGGGAAGCGCCCGGTGGTGCTGGTGCTGGCGTACTACGAGTGCCCGATGCTCTGCACGCAGGTGCTGTCGGGCATGACGGCGGGCCTCAAGGGCCTGCAGTTCGACGCCGGCAACCAGTTCGACGTCGTGGTGGTGAGCATCGACCCGGGCGAGGGCCCGGGGTTGGCGGCGCAGAAGAAGGCGTCGTACCTGGCGCACTACGACCGCGAGCAGACCGCCGGCGCGTGGCACTTCCTGACGGGACGCAAGGCCGAGATCGACAGGCTGGCCAGCGCCGTGGGGTTCTCGTACACCTACGACGAGAAGACGGACCAGTACGCGCATGCCGCCGGGCTGTCGATCCTGACGCCCGAGGGGAAGGTCGCCCGGTACCTGTTCGGGATCGACTTCGCCCCGCGCGACCTGCGGCTCGGCATCGTCGAGGCGACCGATCGGAAGATTGCCACGCCGATCGACAGCGTGCTGCTGTACTGCTACCACTACGACCCCGCGGCGGGGAAGTACGGGCTGATGGCGATGAAGCTGGTGCGGACGGCCGGAGCGCTGTTCGTGCTGGCGATGGTGGTGGGCTTCGTGGTCCTGCGGCGTCGTGAGCGCCGCGGCCTGTACGGCGGGGGCGCCCCGGTGGGCGTGCCGCCGGGTGCTTCACACAAGGCGTAAGTCAGAGGATATGGGCGGCACCTTCACTCTCTTCCCGTCACAGGGCTCGACGCTCGCAGGTCGCGTCGACAACCTGTACTTCTTCATGCTCGCGGTCACCCTGTTCTTCACGGTGCTCGTGGCGGCCCTGGTGGTGGTCCTCGCGCTCAAGTACCGTCGCAAGCAGGCGGACCAGGTGGGCGCGAACATCCACGGCAGCACGGCGCTCGAGGTGATCTGGACCGCGATCCCGCTGCTCATCGCCATGGTGATGTTCGTGTGGGGCACCAACGTCTACTTCGCGCTGGCCAAGCCGCCGGCCGAGGCGATGGAGGTGTACATCATCGGCAAGCGCTGGATGTGGAAGGCGCAGCACCTGACGGGCCACCGCGAGATCAACCAGCTGCACGTGCCGATCGGGCGCCCGGTGAAGCTGCTGATCTCGTCCGAGGACGTCATCCACAGCTACTACATCCCGGCCTTCCGCCAGAAGATGG
Organism: Luteitalea sp. TBR-22; assembly: GCF_016865485.1. Classification (NCBI taxonomy): domain Bacteria; kingdom Pseudomonadati; phylum Acidobacteriota; class Vicinamibacteria; order Vicinamibacterales; family Vicinamibacteraceae; genus Luteitalea; species Luteitalea sp. TBR-22. The sequence continues at coordinate 393,702 of NZ_AP024452.1, forward strand.
ACGCCGTGCCCGGCAAGACCACGACGATGTGGTTCGAGGCCACCAAGCCGGGCGAGTACCAGCTGTTCTGCGCCGAGTACTGCGGCACGCAGCACTCGGGGATGATCGGCAAGGTCATCGCGATGGAGCCGCGCGCGTACCAGCAGTGGCTCGCCGCGGGCGCGCCGGCCGGGACGCTGACCTCCAACGGCGAGCAGGAGTTCACCACGCTCGGCTGCGTCACCTGCCACCGCGAGGACGGCAAGGGGCGCGGGCCGTCGCTGGTCGGCGTCTTCGGCAAGTCGCAGGCGCTGGCCGACGGCAGCAGCGTGCACGTCGACGAGGCGTACCTGCGCGAGTCGATCCTCAACCCGCAGGCGAAGATGGTGCCCAACTACCAGCCGATCATGCCCACCTATCAGGGCCAGATCAGCGAGGACGCCCTCGTCTCGCTCATCGCGTACATCAAGTCGCTCGAGAAGCCGGGCGCCGCGCCTGCAGGGGCGGCTGGCACCCACGAGGCGGCCCCGGCCGCGGGCACGCACTAGGACACGGCCATGCACGACGTCAGAACCGAACCCGCACCGTCTGCCAGCCAGGCGCCCACCACGCCCGAGGTGCATTACATCAACGCGACGCACGGCGCCATGTCGTGGTTCTTCACCAAGGACCACAAGCGCATCGCGCTGCTGTACCTGTACGCCGTGTCGGCGTTCTTCCTGGTCGGCGGCATCTTCGCGATGCTCATCCGGCTCGAGCTGGCGACGCCGCGCGGCGACCTGCTCACGGCCGAGACGTACAACAAGGTCTTCACCGCGCACGGCGTGGTGATGGTGTTCTTCTTCCTGATCCCGGTCGTGCCGACCATCCTGGGCAACTTCCTGGTGCCCATCATGATCGGCGCCAAGGACCTGGCGTTCCCCCGACTGAACCTCGCCAGCTGGTACGTCTACATGGCCGGTGGCCTGTTCGGTGTCGCGGCGCTCGTCTCGGGCGGCGTCGACACGGGCTGGACGTTCTACACGCCGTACTCGACGGCGGCCTCGAACACCCACGTCGTGCTGACCGGCCTCGGGGCGTTCATCGCGGGCTTCTCGTCGATCTTCACCGGCATCAACTTCATCGTCACCATCCACACGATGCGCGCGCCGGGCATGACGTGGGACCGCCTGCCGCTGTTCATCTGGTCGCACTACGCCGCCAGCCTGATCATGATCCTCGGCACGCCGGTGGTCGCCGTGACGCTGTTGATGGTCGTGCTCGAGCGCACCCTCGGCCTCGGCTTCTTCAACCCGGCGCTGGGCGGCGACCCGGTCCTGTACCAGCACCTGTTCTGGTTCTACTCGCACCCGGCGGTCTACATCATGGTGCTGCCGGCGATGGGCGTGATCTCGGAACTGGTGTCGGCGTTCTCGCGCAAGCCGGTGTTCGGCTACAAGATGGTCGCCATCGCCAGCCTCGGCATCGCGCTGGTCGGCTTCCTGGTGTGGGGCCACCACATGTTCACGACGAGCCAGTCGGTGCTCGCCGCCATGGTGTTCTCGATCCTGAGCTTCCTGGTGGCCATCCCCTCGGCCATCAAGGTGTTCAACTGGACGGCGACGCTGTACCGCGGCTCGGTGGAGCTCGCCTCGCCGATGCTCTACGCGCTCGGCTTCATCGGGCTGTTCACCATCGGCGGCCTGACCGGCCTGTTCCTGGCCGCCATCGGCCTCGACATCCACGTCCACGACACCTACTTCGTGGTGGCGCACTTCCACTACGTGATGGTCGGCGGCACGGTCACGGCGTACCTCGGCGGCCTGCATTTCTGGTGGCCGAAGATGACCGGCAAGCTGTACTCCGAGGGATGGGCGAAGGTGGCCGCGGTGCTGGTGTTCGTCGGGTTCAACCTGACGTTCTTCCCGCAGTTCGTGCTCGGCTACCTCGGCATGCCGCGCCGGTACCACGCCTACCCGGTGGAGGAGCTGTCGTGGCAGGTGCTCAACATCCTGTCGTCGGCCGGCGCGTCGATCCTCGGCATCGGCTTCCTGCTCCCGGCGTTCTACCTGACCTACTCGGCCCTGAAGGGCCAGCCGGCCGGACCGAACCCGTGGGGCGCCTACGGCCTGGAGTGGGAGACGACTTCGCCGCCGCCGACCGCGAACTTCGAGGTCACGCCGATCGTGACCAAGCCCGCGTACTACTACGCCCCCGAGGAGCACTGAGGTGAGCCACTCGTCCGCGCACGCCGCGCATCACCCGGCGCTGCAGCACCACTTCGACACGCTCGAGCAGCAGCAGAACGCCAGCACGCTCGGGATGTGGATGTTCCTGGTCACCGAAGTGCTGTTCTTCGGCGGCTTCTTCATGGCGTACATCCTGTACCGCTGGATGTACAACGCCTCGTTCCACGAGGCCAGCCACGAGCTCAACGTGTGGCTCGGCCTGTTCAACACGGCCGTCCTGATCGGCAGCTCGCTGACGATGGCCCTCGCGGTGCGCGCCAGCAAGACGGGCGAGAAGTCGGCGCTGGTGTTCTTCCTGATCGCGACGCTGGTGCTCGGGAGCATCTTCCTGGGCGTCAAGGTCGTCGAGTACTCGGAGAAGTTCACCCACCACCTCGTGCCGGGCAAGCACTTCGCCTTCCACGACGCCAACCTGAAGAACGGCGCCGAGATCTACTTCTCGCTGTACTTCGGCATGACCGGCCTGCACGCCACCCACATGATCCTCGGCGGCTTCGTGCTCGTGCCGCTGATCGTCATGGCGATGAAGGGCAGGTTCACGCCGGAGTGGTACACGCCGATCGAGCTGTTCGGCCTGTACTGGCACTTCGTCGACATCGTCTGGATCTTCCTGTTCCCGTTGCTGTACCTGATGTGAACCGGGCGGTCCGCCTTCGCCCCTTCCGGGCTTCGGCGTGACGGGTGCCTCGGTGCCCTGGGCACCCGGCGGCTACTGGTCCTCAAGCGTTAAGCGTTAAGCGTTAGGCGTCAACGAATGTCCCACGTCGCTCCGAAATCGCAGCTCTTCGCCGTCTTCGCGGCGCTCATGGTCCTCACCGTCGTCACCGTGCTGGTGTCGCGCGTGAACCTCGGCTACTTCAACCTGCCCGTGGCGATGGCGGTGGCCGTCACCAAGGCGTTGCTCGTCGTGCTGATCTTCATGGAAGTGAAGTACAGCCCGAAGCTGGTGCAGGTGACCGCCGCCGCCGGGTTCCTGTTCCTCGGCATTCTCGTCTTCTACACGATGACGGATTACCTCAGCCGTAACATGCTCGGCGTCGCCGGCCGCTAACGTACCCGGTCATCACGCCGCACGCGTCGCCGGCGCGTGCGTCACGAGCCGCCCCTCGAGGCGGCTCGTCGTGTCTATGGCGCCGGGCGACCCCCGCCCGATCGTCCAGTCGGCCCTGTACGCCGAACCGGCTACCATGACTGCAGTTCGACAGCAGCCATGCCCAATCCAGTCCTGCTCGCGGTGGATGACGACCCCGGTGTCCGCGGCGCGATCGTGCGCGACCTTCGCGAGCACTACGACGAGGACGACACCCCGGCCGACCGGCAATACGAGGTCCTCGCCGCCGACTCCGGCGCCGCTGCCCTCGATCTTGTCGACCGCCTGCGCCAGCGCCGGCAGCCGATCGCGCTGGTGCTGTCGGACGAGCGCATGCCGGGCATGGGCGGCGTGGACCTGCTCACGAAGGTTCGCGACGCCTCGCCGCATACCAAGCGCGTCCTGCTGACGGCCTATGCCGACACCGACGTCGCGATCCGTGGCGTCAATCGCGCCCGCCTGGACCTGTACCTCACCAAGCCGTGGAACCCGACCGAGCTGTTCTCGCCGCTCGACGACCTCCTCGCGGCCTGGCGCGCCGAGGCACGCCACGAAGATGCGCGCACGCTCCTCTTCGGCGATCGCTGGTCGCGCGAGTGCTACCAGCTGCGCGAGTTCCTGGCGCGCAACCGGGCGCCGTACCGGTACCACGACACGGCGAGCCCGGAAGGTCGTGAGGCCCTCACCGCGTTGGTGGGCGACGAGTGGCCCGCGCTACCCCTGCTCGTGACGCAGGAGGGCCTGCGCCTCGAGCGCCCGGACGTCCAGGCGCTGGCCACCCACCTGCACCTGCAGACGCGCGCCGAGCTCGAACGCTACGACCTCGTGGTGGTCGGCGCCGGCCCCGCCGGCCTCACCTCGAGCGTCTACGGCGCCTCGGAAGGGCTGCGGACGCTGCTGCTCGACCGCGATGCGCCGGGCGGGCAGGCCGGCCTGAGCGCCCGGATCGAGAACTACCTCGGATTCCCGGCGGGCCTGTCGGGGCGCGACCTCACCACGCGCGCGGTGGCGCAGGCGCGCAAGTTCCACGTCGAGATCGTCAGCCCGCAGGCCGTGACGGCGATGCGGGTGGAGCACGAGTACAAGGTGCTGCGCCTGGCCGATGGGCACGAGGTGCAGGCCTCTGCCGTGGTGCTCGCGATGGGCGTGCAGTGGCGCAAGATCACCGGCGTCGACGGCCTCGACCGGTTCACCGGCGCCGGGGTGTATTACGGCGCCTCGATGGCCGAGGCCCGCACGTGTCGCGACGAGACCGTGTACGTCGTGGGCGGCGCGAACTCTGCCGGGCAGGCGGCGCTGAACTTCGCGGAGTTCGCCCGGAAGGTCGTGATGCTGGTAAGGGGCCCCGACCTGTCGGCCACCATGTCGGAGTACCTGATTGCGAACATCAGGCAGCGCGACAACATCGAGGTCCTCACGCACACCTGCGTGGTGGGCGCCGAGGGCGACGACCGCCTGCGTTCCCTCACCCTCGCCTCGCCGTCGGGCGAGGGCGCGCGGACGGTGGAGGCAGCCTCCCTCTACGTGATGATCGGCGCCGCGCCGGACACCGACTGGCTCGGCGACGTCGTGGCGCGCGACCCGCGCGGCTACATCTACACGGGGCCCGACCTCCCGCGTCCTCCCGGCAGCACGCGGCCGGAGGGATGGCCGAGGAGCCGCGACCCGTGGCTCCTCGAGACGTGTGTGCCGGGCGTGTTCGCCGCCGGCGACGTCCGGTGCGGATCGGTCAAGCGCGTCGCGTCGAGCGTCGGCGAGGGCGCCGTCGCCATCCAGTTCGTCCACCAGTACCTCGCGGGGAAGTAGATGGCCGATCCCTTCACGCAGCCGCTCGCCGAGGCCCTCGCCCGCGTGGCGATACTCGAGTCGGTTGACGACTCCGGGCGCGCCTGGCTGGCGGAGCGGGCCGAGGACCGCACCTTCGAGGCCGGGCAGGACATCTTCGTCGCTGGCGAGACCGCCGAGTGGATGGCGATGATGATCGCCGGCGAGGTGCACGTGCTCCGTCCCGACACCGGGGAGCCCTTCATCTTCGTGCACGAGGGCGACGTGAGCGGCGTGCTGCCCTATTCCCGCATGGTGACGCTGCGGGCCACGGCTCGCGCGGTGCAGCGCAGCCGAGCGGCCCTGCTGCACAAGCGCCATTTCCCCGACCTGCTGCGGGAACTGCCCGAGGTCGGCGAGCGCCTCGTGTGGATGATGGCCGACCGCATCAGGGAACAGGCCGTCAGCGAGACACACCGCGAGAAGCTGATGGCGCTCGGCAAGCTCTCGGCCGGCCTCGCCCACGAGCTGAACAACCCCGCCGCCGCCGTGCAGCGCGCCGCGGCGCAGCTCTGCACGCTGCTGACGGAGCTGCAGGAGTCCGCCGCGGGAGAGGCACCCATCGGCAGGCACCTGTGCTCGACGACGGCCGCTGATCCCGACCCGATCGAGCGTGCCGACCACGAGCGCGCGCTGCGGCAGTGGTCGCGCGCCGAGGGCCACGACATCCCGCGCGACGCGCTCGCGGCGCTCGCCGACGCGGGACTCGGCGTCGCCGAGGTCACCGAGCTCCTCGCCGGCGTGCCCCGCGAGGCGATTGCCGGCCTCGTGGTCCGTACCACCATGGCCTGGCGCGCCAGGGCGCTGGTCACCGACATCGAGCGCGCGACGACGCGCATCGCCGACCTGGTCGGCGCGATCAAGGAGTACTCGTACCGCGACCAGGCGCCGGTGCAGACCGTCGACATCAAGGCCAGCCTCGAGCGCACGCTCACCGTCTTCACGCCGCGCCTCAAGCACGGCGTCACCATCGAGCGCGCCTACGAGGCCGATCTCCCCCCGGTCGAGGCCAACGCCGGCGAGATCACGCAGGTGTGGACCAACCTGATCGACAACGCCGTCGACGCGATGCAGGAGCGCGGCACGCTGCGCGTCGCGGCGCGCCGCGAGGGCGACGCGGTCGTCGTCGAGATCGGTGACTCGGGACCGGGCATCCCGCCCGATCGGGTGCGCCAGATCTTCGAGCCGTTCTTCACCACCAAGCCGATGGGCGAGGGCACCGGGCTGGGCCTCGACATCGTCCGCGGCATCGCGCGTCGGCACAAGGGCGGCGTGCGACTGCTGCATTCGAGGCCCGGCGACACGGTGTTCGAGGTGCGGCTCCCGACCGGGGCTGCGGCAAGGGAGGAGACCGATGGCGATCACGTGCCGGCATCGTGACCAGGACACGCATCCTGCGCCCCGCACCGAGGGCTGCGAGGAGTGCCTGAAACTCGGCGATCGCTGGGTGCACCTGCGGTTGTGCCTGGTGTGCGGGCACGTGGGGTGCTGCGACTCGTCGAAGAACAAGCACGCCACCAGGCACTTCCACGCGACGCAGCATCCGCTGGTCCGCTCGCTCGAGCGCGGCGAGCGCTGGGCCTGGTGCTACGCCGACGAGGAGTTCTTCGAGGAGGCGTGAGGCCGCCCACGCCTTCAACGCGCCGATCCGTCGCGCCGATCCGTAGCCGTCGACCTTCAGGTCGACGGTCGGTGCCTACGCCTGCAGCTGCAACGCCAGCTGCTTGAGGAACAGGCCGACGTCGGTGACGACCCCCACCGTCTGCGCGGATCCGCGATCGGACAGCTTGGTGACGACGGCCGGGTTGATGTCCACGCACACGACCTTCACCCACGACGGCAGCATGTTGCCGACGCCGATCGCGTGGAGCATCGACGACAGCATCACCACCAGACCGGCGCCGGCCAGCAGCGCCGCGTAGCGTTCCTGCGCCTCGATCAGGTCCATCACCGTGTCGCGCAACGGCCCGTCGTCGCGGATGCTGCCGGCCAGCACGAAGGGCACCCGGTGGGTGACCAGGTCGTACATCACGCCGCTGGTGAGCACGCCCGATTCCACGGCCGGCACGATCCCGCCGGCGCGGTTGACGCGGTTGATGGCCTTCATGTGGTGCTTGTGGCCCTCGTGCACGGGCACGCCCTGCGCCAGGTCGACGCCGAGCGAGGTGCCGAAGAAGCACGACTCGATGTCGTGGACGGCGATGGCGTTGCCGCCGAGCAGGCCGTCCACCCAGCCGGCGCGGATCAGTTCGGAGAAGTAGGGCGCGCCGCCGGTGTGGACCACCACCGGCCCGGCGACGAAGATGATCCGCTCGCCGCGTGCCCGCACGTCGCGCATCACCTGGGCGATGCGCGCCACCGACGCCTCGACGCGGCGCTCCGACGAGATGTCGTTGGCCATGAACGCGAAGTGCTGGCGATCGCGCTCCTGGAACTCCGGCACGATGCGGATGCCGTCGGTGCCGCACACCACCCGATCCCCGCGTCGGACGTCGCGGAGCTTGCGGCAGGCGGCGGCTGCCCCATCGGGGCTCACCACGACGATGGCGTCCATCCGCTGGCTGGCGACCTCGAGCCAGCGGCCGTCGACGCGGACGGCCGTGCGGTGGTTGGTGGTCGAGTAGAAGTCCTCGGGCACCGCCCCGTCCATGTCGGCGACGCGAATCAGCGCGTCGACCTGGTCGACCGGCGCGCAGCCGAGGGGCAGGAGCGCCTCGAGGATCCGGTCCAGGCCGTCCGGCGTCCCGGCCGACACGCGGAGCACCAGCTCGGAGAAGTCGTTGTTGGTCCGGCCGATCTCGAAGCGCTGGACCTCGAAGGCGCCCTCGTGGGCGATGACGGCATCGAAGATGGTGTTCAGCAAGCCCGAGTCGATGAGATGGCCGCTGGCCTCGACGACCGCGGATGTCGTGCCCTTCATGACGGCAGATTATGGCAACTCCGCGATCTTTCGCATCTTCGCTGCGTCATGGTCGTCCCCTTTGACTTGAACTGTGACGAAGTTACCCGTACCCTTCTTCATCTTTCACCCTGCGGGAGGAGTGCGATGACAGCAATCATGAAGGGGACGTTGACGCGAGCGCTGTGTGCGCTGGCCGTCCTCGCGGCCACCGGGTCGGCGGCCTGGGCGCAGTCGGGCCTGGCCACCGTCACCGGCATCGTGTCGGACGGCCAGGGGGCGGCGGTCCCCGGCGCGTCGGTCACGGCAACCAATACGGCCACGAACGTCCCCTACACGGGCGTCTCGAACGAGGCGGGGGTGTACACCATCAACGCCCTCCCGATCGGGGCCTACCAGGTCAAGGTGGAGCTCTCGGGCTTCAAGACGGTCACCACCAACGTCAGCCTGTCGGCGGGCCAGACGGCGCGCGTGGATGCGGCGCTCGAGGTCGGCAGCCTGACCGAGTCGGTCGAGGTCACGGCGACCAGCGCGGTGCTCCAGACGGAGAACGCGGTGGTCGGCGCGAAGATGGAGCGCGAGCAGGTGGAGAAGCTGCCGATCCAGGGCCGCAACCTCTCGACGGCGACGCTGTACACCGCCGGGGTCACCTCGCCCAATCCCTCGTCCTTCAACAGCCTGAAGAACACCGGCGGCGGTCGCCCGTACGTGAACGGGCAGCGCGAGCAGGGCAACAACTTCATGCTCGACGGCGTCGACATGAACGACGCCATCGACAACCTCATCGCCTACCAGCCGAGTCCGGACGCGGTGGAGCAGGTGAGCGTCGAGACCAACAACTACTCGGTCGAGCAGGGCAACGTCGCCGGCGCCATCGTCAACATGGTGCTCAAGTCAGGCACCAACCGCGTGCAGGGCAACGGTTTCTGGTACTGGCGCGACAACGAGCTGGCGGCGACCCCGTGGGCCACCAACCGGTTCGGGGGCAGGAAGGCCGGCTTCACGCGCGACATCTTCGGCGGCACGATCGGCGGCCCGATCGCCAAGGGCAAGCTGTTCTTCTTCGCCGACTACCAGGGCGGCCGGCTCGAGAACCCGCCTGCCGATTCGTTCACGACGGTCATCCCCGACGCGTGGCGCAACGGCGACCTGAGCAGCCTGCTGGCGAGCAACATCGTCGTGCGCGACCCGCTCACCGGGCAGCCGTTCCCGAACAACCAGATCCCCGTCTCGCGCTTCAGCACGTTCGCGCGCAACCTGCTGGCCAACGAGGCGCTCTATCCGCGGGCCAACGTGAACCGGGCGATCTCGGACTTCCGCCAGAACTACCTGGGCAAGTCCGCCTCCTCGGAGCGCACCAACCAGTACGACTTCAAGGTCGACTGGAACGCCTCGACCAACGACAAGACGTACGTCCGCTTCTCGCGCCAGACGCACTTTGCCGAGACCGAGCAGACGGCGATGCCGCTCCTGTACGGGTCGATCTCCGAGAACCCGTTCTGGAGCGTGGCCGGCAACTGGAACCGCATCTTCGGCGCCAACATCGTCAACGACCTGCTGATCGGCTACAACGACAACTCGTTCAACAGCGCTCCGCTCGACCTGCGCGGCCTCGGCGCGTTGAACAACCAGCTCGGTATCGGCGGCGATCAGCCGATTCCCGGCCTGACGCAGGTCGCCCTGGGCAACAACGTCTCCAACATCGGGACGATCGGCATCGGCAGCAACACCAACAACGGCGTGTTCCAGATCAACGAGCGCCTCACGTGGCTGAAGGGCCGCCACACGCTGAAGTTCGGCGGGTCCTGGAACCACTACGTGATGGACCGCTACTACTCCGGCAACAACGGGCAGCTCGGGTTCATCACCTACAACGGCAACTTCACGGGCGCCGCCTTCGCCGACTTCCTGCTCGACCAGGTCCAGAGCAAGGGCCGCGGCTCGCTGTCGGAGCCCTGGACGCACCTGCAGGACCGCATCGCGTTCTACGTCGCCGACGACTTCAAGGCCACCGACCGGCTGACGCTGAACCTCGGCCTGCGCTGGGGCTACACGTCGCCGCTCGTCGAGAAGGACGACCGGCAGGCCAACTTCGACCTGACCAACGCGCAGCAGCTGTTCGCCGGGCAGAACGGCAACAGCCGTGCCCTCTACGAGCCCTACTACAACGGCTGGGAGCCGCGCATCGGCGCCGCCTACCGCGCCGGCGACAAGTGGGTCTTCCGCGGCGGCTACGGCATCACGCAGTACATGGAGGGCACGGGCGCCAACCTGCGCCTGCCGCTGAACCCGCCGTTCTTCTTCGAGTCGCAGACGACCTACGACATCAACAACCCCGGGACGATCTCCACCGGGTTCCAGGGCCTGCAGGCGCTGGACCGCCCCTCGGGGGTGGTGCGCGCATGGGATCCCAACCTGCGTCCGCAGTTCACGCAGCAGTGGAACGTCTTCGCGGAGTACCTGCTCGGGGCGCGCACGTCGATCAACGTCGGGTACGTCGGCAACAAGTCGAGCAACCTCGTGACGCCGATCGAGGGCAACCAGCCGCTGCCCGGCACCGGTGACCCGGCGACGTGGCCCAGCCTGCAGTCGCGGCGGCCGCTGTTTGCCTTCAACCCGCTGATCACCGACATCAGCACCACGGCGTCGCGTGGCCGCAGCGATTACCACGCGCTGCAGACCACCTTCAAGCAGCGGATGTGGAAGGGCCTCGACCTGACCGCCAACTACACGCTCAGCCGCGCCAACTCGAACAACCTGGGCTACTACGGCTCCGGCGGTGTGGCGTCCGAGGGCGCGTACCCGGTCAACAGCTACGACATCGAGATGAACTACGGTCCGGCGTTCTTCGACGCCCGGCACATCGTCTCGATCGCCGGCAGCTACCAGCTGCCGGTGGGTCGCGACCGCGCGTTCGGCGCCAACATGGCCAAGGCGCTGGACTGGATCGTCGGCGGCTGGGACACGAGCTTCGCCTTCACCGCCCACACGGGCTACCCGATCACGGTGCAGGACAGCAACCGCCCGTCGCGGCAGACGACGCGCTCGCTCGACTGGCCGAACCTGGTCGGCGACCCGGTGCCGGCCAACCAGACCATCGACAAGTGGCTGGAGCGCTCGGCCTTCCAGTCGGCGCCCCTGGGCACGTTCGGCAACGCCGGCGTCGGCGTGGCGCGGGCGCCGAGCTACTGGAACGCGGACTTCTCGCTGTCCAAGCGCCTGGTCACCTTCGGCCGCCAGTACATCCTGCTGCGCGGCGAGGCGTTCAACGTGTTCAACCACCCGAACTTCGGGCCGCCCGATCGCAACATCCAGAGCCAGACGTTCGGCACCATCACCAGCACGGTCGGCGACCCGCGGGTCATCCAGCTGGTGGCCAAGTACTTCTTCTGATCGCCTGACCTTCGGAAGGACGGAAGGGTAGAAGAGTAGAAGAGTAGAAGGCAGGGCGGGAAGGGCGAAGGGCGGAAGTCTTCAAGGCTTGAAGGCTTCTCCTTGCACCCTCCCGCCCTGTTCCTTTTCCGGGAAGCCCACAACGTCAACGCTACGTCGCCGCGCTCGAGAACCCAGCGCCCACCGGGCTTCTATCCAGCGCCTCCCTCCGTGGTCTGCTGGTCTTCTTCGCAGCGACGCTTCACCTTGACAGTGACCCTCCGCGATGTGCGTATACTCCGGCTCGAAGCCATGCCGGACTGCCGGAACTCGGTGAGCGCGGAAGCGATTGGCACGCATGTGGCGCGAGTCAAGGGCAGCAAGCAGTTCGGCGCGTCTCCGCGTTTGCAGGAGTTTCTCCAGTTCGTCGTCGACGAGGCGCTGGCTGGCCGGGCCGACACGCTGAAGGAACACACGATCGCCGTGTCGGTGTACGGACGGCCATCGAGCTTCGACCCGAAACTCGACTCCATCGTGCGAACCGAGGCGAGGCGGCTGCGCGCCCGCCTGCAGGCGTATTACCAGTCCGAAGGAGCCGCCGACCACGTTCGGATCGAGTTGCCGCTCGGACGCTACGTGCCGGAGTTCGTCGCGCGACGCACCGAATCCCCGGCACTGCTCCCCGAAGACCGAGCGGGCTCCAACGACACGGCCCGCGACTCGCCAGCCGAGACCCCAGCGACAGCACCCCAGCATTCTGGGCGAGCATCCGCCAGGTCCAGGACGCGCACCTATTGGGTCGCGGCCGGCCTCATTGCGATCGTGCTGGTCTTGGCTGCGGCAGTGCTGCTCCAGCAGCCACGCACGACTCTGCCCGGCGAACGACGCGTGTCGGTCCTGATCGTTCCCTTCGACTACGAGCCAGGGCTCGAGTTGCCGGTCGGCTCCCTCGAGAGCGCCATCGAGTTCGCGCTGACTGAGTCGAGGATGGTGCAGGCGGTCCCTCGGGTGCGGGTCACAGACGCGTTCCGATTGATGCGCCTCGATCCTGCGACGCGGCTCACGCCCGACCTCGCGACGGAAGTTGCTGCACGGGACAGCGCCATCGACGTGGTGCTGACGGGCGACGTCACACGGCAGCGGAACGAGTTGGTCGTGTCGGCTGGCTTGCGAGAGGCGGCCACCACCCGTGCGCTCGCCTCCATCCGCAAGCCTCTGAAGACGCCGGACGAAGCATTCACCGTCGCGGCGAGCCTCGCGACGTGGGTGCGGTCGCTCGTCCGAGATGTCGATGCTCGACGGGAGCAACTGGAGCCTGCCGCGACCCGTTCCATAACGGCGTTGCGGGCCTACTCGCGCGGGCTGGAGCAGGCCGACGAGCAGAAGTGGGCCGCCGCCGAAGCCCTGTTCAGGGATGCGATCGCGGATGATCCACAGTTCGCTTCCGCGCACATACGCCTGGCGTGGGCGCTTCGCGCAGTGGGAAGATCCAACGAAGAGGTCTTGATCGCAGCACGCCGGGCGGAAGCGTTGGCTGCACATGCCAGCGAACAAGAGCGGCTCTTCATTCGGGCGAGTGTCCGGCATCTCGAAGGTCGCCTGGCTGAGGCCCTTCAGATCTACGAGGCTTTGGTGCAGGCCCACCCTGATCACCCGGGGGCTCTGGGTAACCTGACCGGCACCGGATTTCCGCTTCGGCCCTCGCAGGCAAACGCCTACTGGAGGCGGTACGCCGATCTGCGGCCGAACGACGCCAACCTCGCGCTCGAGACTGCGACGCAGTTGGCCTTCTCAGGCGCGCCGCGTGCGCTTGCTGACAGGTACCTGACCAGGGCGAGATCACTTGATCCCGGTCCGGATGCATCGTGCCTAATCCAGCACGTCGAGGCGTTCCATCCGTGGACCGCGGGCGATGTCGGCCCATGGCTGCGCGCGGTGGACTGCGCGGCGCGTGTCGCGCCGAGCAGCAGGCACGCCATTTGGGTCAGTTTGCTGCTGCTGAGCGCCGGCCGGCCGTCCGCGGCCTCGGACGGCTTCCTTCGCACTGGCGATTCGGTGGCCACAAGTCGGTGGTCGGCCATCGCCGCCGCTGCTGCGGGAGATCGCGGGGCACTGAGGAGGCACGCGCTGGACCTGAAGGACACCCGCCCCAACGCCTTGTCGACCATCCTGCAGGCTTGGGCAGGCGAGCGCGAGTCGGCCGCTGCCATGGCGGCGAGCCGCACTTTGAGTGTGGTGCCGGGGGCGAGCCCCACCCAGCTGGAGGCCTTCTGGCAAGTGGCCGAAGCCGAACTCGGTGTGGCTCGAGGCGAGACGCTTGGTACGCAGTGGTCTGACCAGTTGAGGCGGGCCATGACGTCGCTCGAGGCGACCGGCGCTCCGGAGTACTTCATTGCGGCGCACCGTCTCTCCGTGTTGTTCGAGCGCAGGGGCGATGTGACAAGCGCCCGACGCGTGCTGGAGCAGGCGGTGTCGCGCCGCGCCGAAGCATACCCGACGTCCGTCGTCTTCTGGCTGGCGTGTCTCGACCGCCTGGCGCAACTCGAACGTCAGGGAACCACCTCGGAGGCCGGGACGGGGTCGTCACGCATGCTCGCGGCCACCCTTGCGGCAGCCGAACCAGGGTTCAACCCTGCGGCGGTATTCAGCAACGTGACAGGCCGGCGCTGAAAGCACCTCATCACCCCCGCCTCACCCCTCCTCACTGACGTGGACCCGGGGCCGCTTGCCATCCTGCTGGCTGTCCTGCAGGACCAAGCCACCACCCACGAGGAGTAAGCAAGATGCCCCAGTGTCATTTCTCCACCCGCCGCGCCGTTCACGGCGGCCTCCACGCCCTCGCCGTTGCCGCCCTGGTTGCAGCCGCGGGGCTCACGTCGAGTGCCCAGAAAAGGGGCGCACCCACTCACGCCACGGCTGAAGTCGCCTTCGCGGACCGCCTCGACAGCGGCGGAAATCCGGTCGATGGTCTGACCAGTGACGGTGGCGGCGCGTACCTCGCGCTGGTCGGTCTGGAGGCCGGCGATGTCCGCCTCGACCTCCGCAGCACCGGCCGTGTCGTTACGGTCCGCCTGGGCGCGCCGGAGTCCACGGCGACCGGCGTCGTCGTTCCCAGTGGGGTGACCATGCTGGCGGACGAAGCCTTCTTCGTCCCCGACATTCTTTCGATTCCTAAGGGCACGACCGTCAAAAGAGTCGGCCGCATCGGGCTCGGCTCGGGTTACCCCAATCACGCGCTGGGATTCCGGTACACCACAAGCCAGAACGTCACTATCTACGGCTCCGAGCTCTGCGTGACACGGCGCAACGTCGCAGGGGCCGTCTGGGACATCAGCTCATCGTGCGCACAGGAAACAAGCGACGTCGCCGGCCTGTTCGAGGAGAACGTGAAAGCCAAGGTGACTCACCGGTTCAAGGCGACATACATCGTGCCGTTCGCGGCAACGGTAACCTGCACCGCCAACTGTCCTCAGTAGCTCCTCTCGGTGTATCGGGTGGCGAGCGGCTGTGCCGCCGGCCACCCGATCGGTGCTCCTTTGGGCTCCATACCCTCAAGACGTCGCTGGACGTGGCGTTCCGGCCGGTCTTCCGGAGCCCGCCTCGGACCGTACAAGTGCGGTTTGCCCTTTTGTACGACGCCGAAGGAGTTGCCGGTGGCGGTCGGCTTGCCGTCGTCCACGGACGTCTTCAAGACTTCAAGACTTGAAGAATTCCTGCCTTCCGCCTTCCCGCTCTGCCTTTTTACCTTCTACTCTTCTACTCTTCTTACCTTTTCCTGCCGATCCCGAACTGGTCGCCGCAGGCGACCACGCGGGAGTCGGCGACCTGCACCTCCACCAGTTTCTCGCTGCCGATCTGGCGGCCGGTCTCGTCCTGGAGGGCCTTGACGAGCCGTCTCGATGCCACGTCGAACACTTCGCCGGTCGACGGGAATGCCAGCCGGCCGTCCAGGCTGAAGGTCACCCACCCTGGCTGATCGCGCACCTTCAGCGTCGCCACCTGGCGGGGCGGCATGACGGTGTTGTCGAACACGTGCAGCGCCGAGTTGTGCCCATCACAGACCCACACCTCGCGCTCGTCGGGCGTGAGGCCGATGCCGTGGCTGGGGCAGCCGTGCCGTGCCACGGGTCCCTTCTCGACGCCCTGCACGTCCACCTGGTGCAGCACCTTGCCGGTGCGGATGTCGCCGACCTCGAAGCCGAGCCGCTCGTTCACGTTCACGTACGCCAGCGTCTCCGCGGCGTTGACCGTGAACGGCCTGATCGAGGCCGAGAACGGCCCGACGCGCCCGACCACCGTGTGCGTCCTCGCGTCGGCAATCGAGAGATACGGCGAGGCCAGTCCCTCGAGGTACACGTGGCGGCCCTTCGGCCCCCAGAGCGTGTTGTGCGCCTTCGAATCGAGCTTCAGGGTCGAGATCGTGCGTCCGGTGAGGCCGTCGATGACGTTCCAGTGGGGTCCCTCGAACGAGGGCACGTACAAGGTACGGCCGTCCGGCGACACCGACAGCCGGTCGCAGCCGCCCGCCGGCGCCACGTCCCACACCACGCGGTCGGTGTTCAGGTCGATGCAGATCAGGCGCGTGATGCTGGTCACCCACAGCCGGCCGGTCCGCGCGCTGGCGGCCACGCCCTTGACGTTGACCGCCTCCTTGCCGTCGGCCACGGCCCACGTGGGGATTCGGCGGACGAAGGCGAAGTCGTCGTCGATGTCGTAGACGAGCACGCCGACACCGCCGTACTGCTGGTAGTTCCTGATGCCCGGCTGCGCCACGTACAGGTAACGCCGCGCCGCCCCGGCACTGGCTGCCATGGGCGCCAACGCCATCGCCGCGCCAGCCGCGAGAAAGTCGCGTCGCTTCATCGCGTCCTCACAGTTCCTTCAGCCAGGCTTGCGCGAAGGCCTGGGCGGCGGTCACCGCCGGCTTGCCGGCGCGATAGCAGGCCTTCCACAGGCTGCCCTGCCTCTCGTGGGCGGCGCTCACGAACACCTGCCGTCCGTTCTTGTCGGCGGTCTTCGCGGCGAAGTCGACGGTCGGCACCAGCGCCACGAAGGCCGTGAGCTGCTGCTTGAGCACGCCCTTGAGGTTGTGCTCGTTCCACGCCACCTGCTCGGCTTCCTTGCGGCCCTGCTCGGCCTCCGCGTACAGCGCCGCCGTCGTGTCGGGGCCTTCCACCTCGAGGGATCGAATCAGCGCGTAGCCGCGGCGTATCGCCGCCTCGTCGGTCATTGCCAGGATGGCTTCGGCCTCCTTCAGGATCCGGGCGCTGCGCGCTTTCGACGGTCCCGTCGACGACCTGGCCGATTCCCGCCACGAGTCGAGCTGGAAGGGAATGATGCGCTTGATCTCCGCGCCCGACTGCTTCTCGGCGGTGTCGACGATGTTGGCCGCCATCTGCCGCTTGTTGTACGCCTCGTAGGCGGCGAAGTCGCCCTTCTTCATCATCTGGTCGGGCGTGCTCACCTTCAGCCCGTGGTCGACCGCGTCGTACTGCCGCTTGATCGCCTCGGCGTGCGCGCTGACGAACGTCTCCGACATCACCAGCGACTTCAACGCGGCGCCGGCCTTCTGCACGAACGCGACGCGCCCGCCGTCGTCGAGGGCCTTCAGGGCGGCGCTGGTGGCCTTGCCGAGGTACGGCACGTCGGGCAGTTGGCCAGGCTGTTCGTCACGCAGCACCCGGTTGGCGTTGTCGGCCAGCCGGAAGTTGGCCAGGTCGAGTGGGTCGGAGGGCGTGGCGGGTGCCGCCGCGCGCGGCGCCGCGGCGCTCGACGTGCCGGTCGCCGGCGTCGTGGCGGGTGCGGCGGTGGTCGCCGGTGCGGGGGCCGGCGCGGGTGTCGGCGCGGGCTCGGTCGTCGTCTCGGTGGGGGCCGGCTTGCCCTTGAGGACGTCGGCAGCCTTCTTCTTCAGCAGCCCGCCGAACTGGGCGCCGAGGCCGACAGGCGCGGCGACGAGCACCGACAGAACGAGGCCGAGCACGATCCTTGACGTCATGAGTTGGAGTCCTCCATCGAGAGAGTGGACGCCGGCCCGCCGAACGTGACGCGGTCGACCTACCAGCGGCTACCATCATCTGGTGACAACGAGCCTGCAGGAGCAGTACGCGCCGTCAAGTATCTGCTACGGCTGTGGTCCCGCCAACCCGCAGGGCCTGCAGGTGCGCAGCGTCGTCGACGGCGACCGGGTCGTGTGCGACTGGACCCCCGCGCCGCACCATCATGCCTTCCCCGGGATGGTCAACGGCGGCATCATCGGCAGCATCCTCGACTGCCACTGCAACTGGGCGGCCGCATGGCACCTGATGAAGCGCCTCGGGCTGGACCACCCGCCATGCACCGTCACGGCGAGCTACACCATCGAGATGAAGCGCCCGACGCCAATCGACGGCCCACTCCACCTGGTGGCACGCGTCGTCGAGGCCACCGACGACCGGTGTACCGTCGAGGGCACGCTCGAAGCGGCCGGCCGCGTGACGGCGACGTGCCGCGGCGTGTTCGTCGCCGTCAAGCCGGGCCACCCGGCGTATCACAGGTGGTAGAGCGAAGGGTAGAAGAGTAGAAGGACAGAAGGAAAGAAGGCAGAGCGGGAAGGGCCAAGGGGGAAGCAC
The DNA here is from genome assembly GCF_016865485.1 of Luteitalea sp. TBR-22. Taxonomy (NCBI): domain Bacteria; kingdom Pseudomonadati; phylum Acidobacteriota; class Vicinamibacteria; order Vicinamibacterales; family Vicinamibacteraceae; genus Luteitalea; species Luteitalea sp. TBR-22. The sequence continues at coordinate 411,702 of NZ_AP024452.1, forward strand.
CGAAGGGTTGAAGGCTTCACCTTCTTGAGGGCTTCGTGCTTGCTCTTTCTTCCGCCTTCCCGATTTGCCTTCTACTCTTCTGCTCTTCTACCTTCGTTCCTTCGTCAACGCGCTCAGAGTTCGCGGAGCGCGTTGACGATCGGCAGGCGGGCGGCGCGGATGGCCGGCAGGATGCCGCCCAGAAAGCCCATGACGAGGGCGCACGCGAGGCCCTGGACCAGCAGGGCCGGCGTCACCCGGAACGCGAACGCCACCTGGCTGAACGACTGGAAGTTCATCGTCGACGTGCGGTAGCCGTCGAACACGCCCCACGCGAGCAGGCCGCCGGCGATGCCGCCGATGAGCGCGAGCACCGCCGACTCCGCCATCACCGACGCGACGATCGACAGGGCCCCGAAGCCGAGCGCCCGCAAGGTGGCGATCTCGCGCGTGCGGCTGGCCACCGCGTTGTACATCGTGTTGATCGCGCCGAACACCGCGCCGATGCCCATCAACCCCGCGATCACGAAGCCGATCGTGCGGATGATCGTCTGCAGCACCGTCGACTGTTCGGCCAGGTAGTCGGTCTCGCGCTGCGCCATCACGTTGAGGCGCGGGTCGGCCGCGAGCGCCGCCTTGAACGCCTCGAGCCCATCCTCGCGCTCGAGCTGCACGTACACCGACTGGAACGAGTCGCCTCGCCGGTACGCGCCCTGCAGTACGCGTGCATCGCACCAGATCTCCGATTCGGAGATGGCGCCGTCGGCTTCGAACACGCCGACGACCTTCCACACGTTCTCGCCCCAGCGCACGTCGCGGCCCACCTCCAGCCCCGTGAACTGGCCCGCGGCAGCCCGCCCGACGATGATCTCGTTGCGTCCCGGCTGGAAGGGCCGGCCCTCGACCATGCGCAGCCGCGGCCTGACCGCGAACGCGCCCGGCTCCACGCCGCGCAGCGGCACGTTGGCGTCGCTGCCGGTCGAGCGCTTGGGGTGGTTGACGATCACGAAGAGCTCGGCGGACGCGACGGGACCATCGGGGCCCTGCGCGAGACCGGGCGCGTCCTTCACCAGCTGCGTGTGCTCGCGCATCAGGATGCTCGACAGCTCCGAGTCGGTGCCGGCACGCATCACGATGGCCGTCCGAGGATCGCCGGCCGTGGTCATCGCGGCCCGGAAGCCCTGGGCGATCGAGAGCACGGCGACAAACACCACCACGACGCCGGCGATGCCGACGATGGCCACGATGGAGGAGCCGAGGCGCTGCGGGATGCTGCGGACGTTGACGGCCGTGATGGCGAGGATCTGCGAGAGTGCCTGCATGGCGATCACCCCTGGCGCCGCAGCGCGTCGACGATGCGAAGGCGACCGGCCTGCCAGGCGGGCAGCAGGCCCGCGGCGATGCCGAGCGCGACAATCAGCCCGACGCCGAGCACGAGGTCGCGCGTCGGCAGGAAGAACGCCGGCAGGAGACCGCCCGTCGGGTCACCCTGCTGCGTGATGAGCCACGCGACCAGCAGGCCGGCACCGCCGCCGATGACGGCGAGCATCACCGACTCCATCAGCACCAGCCCGAGCAACTGGCCGTCGCCGAAGCCGAGCGTCTTCATGATCGCCAGCTCGTTGGTCCGCTCGCGCACCGCCTGCGCCATGGTGTTGGCCGCCACCAGCAGGATGGTGAACAGCACGGCGGCGAGGATGGCCATCAGGATGCTGCCGATGTCGCCGATCTGCTTGGCGAACGCCTGGACGAACGCCTTCTCGGTGGACGTCTTGGTCTCCGACGACGAGTTGGCGAACAGCGCATCGAGCCGCGCCGCCACGTCCTCGGACTGCCGCGGATCAGCCACCCGCACGACGTACCAGCCCGTCAGGTCCTTGCCGAACGTGCGCGTCTCGTTGAAGTAGGCGTAATGGAAGAAGAACTGCGTGGTGTCGGTGCCCTTGGTGCCCGCCTCGTAGATGCCGTCGATGGTGAAGGTCCAGGGGGCGTCGTCGGCGGTGCGCCAGATCGTGCCCCTCAATGGAACCCGGTCGCCGACCTTCCAACCGAAGCGATCGGCGAGCGCCCGACCCACGACCGCCCCGGTCCGATCGGCAAACCATGCCTGCTTCTGGGCGTCCGGCAGCACGTACTCCGGGTACATGGCCAGCCATGACTCGGGATCGACGGCAAACTGCGCGAAGAAGTTCTTCGGGTCCTGGTAGATGCCGCCGAACCAGCTCGAGTGCGTCACCCCAGACACCCCGGGCGTCGCGGCGATGCGATTCATGTAGCTCAGGGGCAGCGGCTGGATGAACGACACCTTCTGGATCATCACGAGCCGGTCCTGACCCGCCAGATCGACGCCCATGCCGAAGGCGACGCGCAACGCCATGAGCGCGCCGAACAGCAGGAAGGCGATGAAGATCGACAGCGCCGTGAAGAGCGTGCGCAGCTTGCGCCGCAGCAGGCCCCGCCACACCAGGTGAAGGTACTTCACGCCGCCACCTCCTGCACCAGCAGGCCCTTCTCGAGGTGCACCAGGCGCGAGGCACACGCGGCGGCGTGCGGGTCGTGCGTCACCATGACGATGGTCTTGCCGTGCTCGCGGTTGAGGGTGCTGAGCAGCGCCAGGATCTCGTCGCCCGACTTGCGATCGAGGTCGCCCGTCGGCTCGTCGCAGAGCAGGAGCGTCGGATCGGTGACGATGGCGCGCGCGATGCCGACGCGCTGCTCCTGGCCGCCCGAGAGCTGGCGCGGATAGTGGCTGGCGCGCTCGGACAGCCCCACCACCGACAGCGCAATCGACGCCCGCTTCCGACGTTCGGCCCCGGACAACCGCGTGAGCAGCAACGGCAGCTCGACGTTGCGCTGCGCCGTGAGGACCGGCAGCAGGTTGTACAACTGGAACACGAACCCGACGTGCTCCGCGCGCCATCGCGCCAGCGCCGACGAGGACAGGGCATCGATGCGCTGGCCGCCCACCTCGATGCTGCCGGCGGTCGGCTGGTCGAGGCCGCCCAACAGGTTGAGCAACGTCGTCTTGCCCGATCCGGAGGGGCCCATCAGGGCAAGGAACTCGCCTGGTGCGATGTCGAGGTCGACCCCCTGCAGCACGGCGATGCGCTCGCTGCCGCGGCGGTACGTCTTCTCCAACTGGCGGACCTTCACGAGCGGCGACGAGGTGGCTGGAGCGTTCATTTCGTGGTCTCCTCGATGGCGGCGCCATCGGTCAGCGTGGCCGGTGGGTCGACGACGACGCGGTCACCCGCGACGAGGCCCGACGTGATCTGCGTGTCGGCTCCGCTCGTGCCGCCCGTTTCGACGGCGCGCCGGGTGACCCGGCCCTGGCTGGCGAGCAGGACCCACGTGCGGTCACCTTCGCGACGCAGGGCGGTCGTCGGCACCCAGAGCGACGGCGCCTCGCGCGTGCCGGCCCCCGCCACCTGCCCCGGCTTGAGGAAGGTCACCTTGACGCCCATGTCGGGCAGCAGGCGAGTATCGAGGGCATCGAAGCCGATGCGGACGAGCACGGTGGCCTTCTGGCGATCCGCCGTCGGCACCGTGGTGATCACGTGTGCCGGGATCTGCCAGTCGGGGTAGGCGTCGAGCACGGCGCGCACGGGTTGCCCGTCGGACACGCGCGTGATGTAGCTCTCGTTGACGTCGACCTCGATCTCGAGCGAGGTCATGTCGACGATGGTGCAGATGCCGGTGCGGGTGAAGCCGCCGCCGGCCGACACGGGCGAGATCATCTCGCCCGGCTGCGCGTCCTTGGACACGGCCTTGCCGCTGAACGGAGCGCGGATGATCGTGTCGTCGAGATCGGTGCGGCGCACCGCGACCTGCTGCTCGGCGACGTTCACGTCCTGGCGCGCCGCCTGCAGGCGGGCGCGCAGCGCATCGACCTGTGCCGTCGCGGTGTCGACGTCGGCGGCGGGCACGAGGTTCTCCTTGGCGAGTCGCTGCTGACGGCCCAGCGCGAGTTCTGCCTCACGGATCCGCACTTCCGTCTCGGTGAGTTGCGTGCGCGCCGACGCCAGCTGAGCCTCTGCCAGCTGCAGGAGCGCGCGGGCGGTGGAGTCGTCGAGACGGGCGAGGACCTGTCCCTGCGTGACCGCCATGCCTTCCTCCACGTGGATCGAGACGACCTTCCCGGTGACGCGCGACGACACCGTGGCCCGCCGCCTCGCCGTCACGTACCCCGAAGCGTTGAGCACGGCATCGTCGCCGCTCCCGGTCGTGCCCGGTCGGCGCGCGACGACGGCCGCGGTTCTCACGGGCGTCGGGCGGGGGCGCGTCCAGGCCCACCAACCGGCGCCGGCGACAGCCAGCAACACGAGGCCGAGCAGCCAGCGGCGCCGTCCCCCGGCGCCCTGCCGGGCGCTCCGATCGAGCTTGAGTGACGCGAGGTCGGCGCTGAGATCGTTCACGGAGATGTCCCCAGACGGCACCGCACGTGCCGTCGTCGATGGTCATTGACGATAGACTGCGCGCGACGTTCGGGTTCATCGGCGAACGCACGCTGTCGCCCGGCGAGCGGCGAGGGCGCCGGGCCGGCTGTTTCGACGTTCCGATTTCGAACGGCTCGCTTCACACTGGGGGCATGTTCCACGTTCCCTCACTCAGCGCCGACCCAGCGACGTTCCACGCGGAACTGCGTGCGCAACTGCAGGCCCTGCTCGGCGACGAGCGTGATCTCGTCGCGAACCTCGCCAATGCCGCCGCGCTCATCTGGCACACCACGCCTGACCTGAATTGGGCTGGATTCTATCTCCGCCGCTCCGAGAGCGAGCTGGTGCTGGGGCCGTTCCAGGGCAAGCCGGCCTGCGTGCGCATCGCGGTGGGGAAGGGCGTGTGCGGCACGGCGGTGGCGCGCGACGCCTCCGTGCTGGTCGAGGACGTCCACGCGTTTCCCGGACACATCGCCTGCGATGGCGACTCGCGGTCGGAACTGGTGGTGCCGATCCGCCACGCTGGGCGCGTCGTGGGCGTCCTGGATCTCGACAGTCCGAGCCTGGCCCGGTTCAGCCAGGCCGACCAGGAAGGGTTCGAGGCGTTGGTCCGGACGCTCGAAGCTTGCACGGACCTGCGATCTGTGTCATAACACGCATAACGATGCGTGTTGTAACGCGCATCGCCTCTCGAACGTCTACGATGAGGGAACGGGGCCGGTTGGCTGGCCTCGTGATGCGTCCACCAGTCGGGGCGGCATGGACACCCGTCGCCCCGTTCGACACAGATTCAGGAGTTGACCCATGGTTGCTCGTCTTGCCCTTGCCGCCGCCGCCGTCGCGATGCTCGCGACCCCAGCCGCCGCCCAGACCTGGAAGATCGACACCGCCCATTCCACGGCCTCGTTCACGGTCCGCCACATGATGGTGAGCAACGTGCACGGCCGCTTCGGCAAGCTCGAAGGCACGATCGTGTACGACGGCAAGAACGTCGCGAGCGTGAAGGCCGATGCGGTCATCGACGCCACCACCATCACCACCGACAACGAGAAGCGCGACGCGCACCTCAAGAGCCCGGACTTCTTCGACGCGGTCAACCACCCCAGGATCACGTTCAAGAGCAAGCGCGCGGAGGCGGTCGGCAAGGGCAAGTTCAAGCTGATCGGCGACCTGACGATGCGCGGCAAGACGAAGGAGGTCGTGCTCGACGTGGACGGCCCGACCGATCCGGTCACCGTGCAGAACGCCCAGCGCATCGGCGCCACCGCGACGACGACGATCAACCGCCAGGACTACGGCGTGAGCTGGAGCCGCACGATGGACGGCGGCGGGTACGTGGTGAGCGACGAGGTCAGGATCACGCTCGAACTCGAGCTGATCAAGCAGTAAGGCGTCGCGCACCAAATGGGTAGGGCGGGGTGTCCCACCCCGCCGTTGGTGACATCGTCCTGCTAACGGCGCGGTCGGAAACCGCGCCCTACCTCGGGAGACCGCGCCCTACCACAGGAATGCCCTCTCAAGGTTCCACCCGGTGAGGGCCCCGTCTCTCCAGGCTGACGAGTGTCCAGCGCTCATCACCTCGCCTGAAGACCAACGTGACCGCCGGTTCCTCTTCGCCATTCGCGTCGACGCTCCCGTCGCCGGCGGCCGGGTCGTTCACGTCGTGCATGCCGACCCATAGGTGCGAGCCGACCGGCAGCGACGTCGCTTCTGGCAGCGCGACTCCGCCGCCATCGGCGACGGCCGCGCCACGTCGCGTCGTCGTGCCGGTCTCGTTGTCGAACAGTCCCCAGCGGATGCGGCGCGAGGGCGTTCGCTCCACGAGCCCAGCCTCGACGGAGGCATCGGCGTACGTCAACGTCCCGTCGAGGGCCAGCGCCGGTCTGGTCACCGCGGCATCGGCCGTCAACCAGGCCCGTCCGATCGCGTCCCGGCGCGAGGCGAGCAGGTCGACCAGTCGCCTGCTCGTGGCCTCGCTGGAGTAGCGCGCGAGCGCGACGACCTCCCGCAACCGTGCATCGGTGAACCCCACGATGCGGCGCGCGGCCCACGAGGCGTCATCGCTGCGCATCTCGACGAAGGCCTGATTGGGGACGAGCGGGCGCCAGGCGCGCGGGTCGAAGCCGTCGGCAGGCACGCGGCCGATGCCGCGCTCGATGGGCGCCTCGCGCGCATGCCAGTCGGGGCGACGCAGGCCGAACGTCCACAGCCGCTGCAGCATCGGGCCAGGGTCGTACAGGTACTCGATGCCCTCGCGTGCGCCGTGCGGGCGCCCGTCGGCCACGCCGAGTCCCATGCCGGCCCCCTCGAGGTAGTGGCGGATGACGTGGCGGCCGTCCGCGCGAGGTTGCAGGACGTCCTGTGTCATCCGCGGGCCGAGGCGCGTCAGGTTCAGCCACGCGCCGACGACACGCAGCGCGCGGAGTTCACGGCGGTGCTCGTGTGGGATGACGTCGTTGGGATCGTCGGGCCGGGTCGCGCGGAACCGGAACGCGCCGAGCCGCACGCCAGGTGGCCGCCGGGCCACGGCCGCACGGTAGGTTCCGTCGTCGTGCGGCGCGGCGCCCCGCAGGAGGGCCGCGATGTCGGACGGGCGCAGCGGCACGACACGGCCCGTGCGCGTGGTGATGGTGGCGCCGGCGGCAGGCTGCAGACCGTGCGGCCGCAGCCTGACGATCGACCAGCGCGCGTGGTGGTAGCCGACCTGCCGCAGCAGGGTGGCAACCACCACCGTCGTGCCGGTCACGGTCTCGGGGTGCGACACCGGGTCGAAGACGACGTCCCACATGGCGCCATCGGCATCCCGCGCCGTGAGGCGTGGCGCGGTGCTCGCGTCGATGGCGACGACCTGCAGCGACGCGTCCTGCGTGGGGGCTGCATCCTCGGCGGCGCCCGGACAGGTCATGCACGTCGCTGGTCGCAGCACCTCGTCCGATTCGGGCACATCGCGCGCCTGGTTGGTGAACCAGCTCGAATCGGGTACGTCGTCGATCGAATTCACGTTCAGCGCCCGCGTGCCGGTGGGCGTGGAGGTGCGAGTGACGGTGAGGTCCCGTGCCACTTCGTACAAGCGACCGTGGGGCACCGGGCGTGCCCCCCTGGCGTCCTGGGTTTCCGGCTCACTGGTGAGGGGAGAGTCGCGGTGGACGCGGGCCGCGGGTGGCCTGTCGGCGGCGCCGAGCAGCGCGAGACACGCCGCCAGTGCGGCGACGCGATGGATGGCGGCGCAAGTGTGGCGTGACATCGGGCACCAATCAGAACGGCACGCCGGCCGCGAAGACCACCATGAGCCCCTCGTGGCTGCGGGCCAGGTCGACACGCAGGAACGTCGAACGAACGCCGTGCAGCCGTACGCCCAGCCCGAAGTCGCTCTCGAGCTCTTGCAGGTCGAGACGGCGCGTCTCGCTCACCACCTTTCCCGCATCGCCGAACGCCGCGACCTCGATGAAGCGATTGACCATGACGCGCCACTCGGCGCTCAACAGCAGGCTGTGACGATCGCGGAAGCGCCAGCTCGTGAATCCGCGCAGCGTGTCGCCCCCTCCCAGTGACGGGAGCAGGAAGAACGGCACCGCATCACCGGTGGCCGGGTGCGTCGTCTCGACCCGAGTGCGCAGCGAGAGCACCCAGAGGTCCTGCAGCACCGGCTGGTGGTGCACGGCCTCGTACACCATGCGGCGGAACGACAGTGCACCGTCGCGCGTGTGGTGCGCCGAGGCGCGGGTCATGACCAGGGTGCCGGCCCGCGCCTGGCCGTCCTCGCGGCGGGTGTCCAGCCCGACCTGGACGAAGGGCTGCAGGTACGCCGGGCTGGTCCCGAGACCGGGCAGATCCTGCGGCCCGTACGCCTCCTCGATAGACGGCGCATCGCCGGACCCGCTCACGACGGTCCAGTGGCTGTACTCGAGGCCGGCGGCCACCCTCAGCGGGGCCACCGGGCGTGCGCCGATCTGCACCTGCGCGTACGGCTGCTCGAACCCGTAGCTCACACGGTCGTCCTCGGAGGTCGCCGAGGTCCCGAGTCCGAAGAACCCCACCTGTGTCGCCCGGCGCCATCCGGCCAGGGCCAGCAGTTCCGTCCGCGGCCCCGGCAGCGGCGTCACGTACTCGACCTCCGCCCGGACGTAGCCCCTGACCGTCAGGCTCCCACGCGCGTCGAGCAGGCCGTGGCGGCCGACCGACGAGCGATGCCCGGCTCCGAGCGTCAGTCCGCCGCCCTGGTACGCGTTGTCGAAGAACGGGTGCCAGGCCGATGGTCGCTCGCCGAGCAGGGCACCTTCAACGCGATCGAGGATTCGTTCGACGCGCCCGGGAACGTGCGGCTGAAGTTGCGTCGCCTTCTCGCGCTGCCGGATCGCGATGGCCTCCGCCGGCCCAGTCGCGCCGTCCGGCTGTGCCTGGACGGGAGTCGCGTTCCACAGCGCGCAGGCTGCCGCGAGTCCGGGCACCACCGCCCTCCAGCCCGAGCCGCGGCGATGCGTCGCCACGCTGGTCATGCCACGTCGTCCCGCAGCGCGGGGCGCCTCGCGATGCCGAGCAGGGTGTGGGTGCGGACGAGGATGATCGGGCCGATCACCAGCCCGATGAAGCCGAAGGCGGCCACGCCGCCAAGGAGGCCGAAGAAGATCACGAGTCCGTTGATCTGCGTGCGCCCGCTGAGCAGCCACGGGCGCAACACGTTGTCGGCCATGCTGATGCCGAGACTGCCGACCAGCAGCAGCGCCACGCCACGCCAGACCTCGCCGGTGATCACCAGCACGACACCGATGGGCACCCACACGAGCGCGGCGCCTACCACGGGCAACAGCGAGGCGAAAGCCAGGACGCAGCCCCAGAACAGCGGCGGCCCGATCGACAGCGCCCAGAACGCGACGCCCCCGATCGTCCCCTGTGCCAGGGCGACGATGGCGCCGGCGCCGACGCTGGCGACGACCATCTCGCGCGTCTCGCGCATCAGGCGCTCGCTGTCGGTGCGGCGCATGGGCAGCACGTCCTGCAGGCGCCTGGCCAGCATGTCGCCGTCGCGCAGCAGGAAGAAGAGCGCGAACAGCATGGCGAGCAGGTCGCCGATCGTGGCGACCGCGTCTGCCGCCAACGAGCCGACTCTCGGCGCCAGCAGGGCGATCGCCCGATGCGCCGCGTCGCCGAGCAGGGCGGTCGGGTTCTCCGGCAGGGCGACCGGCACGCGTGTGCGAATCGCGCCCCAGGCTTCCCGCACGTGTCGTGGCGCGTCCGACCCCGTCTGCTGCAGGTACGTGGCCGCATGCGGCAACTCGGTGGCGAGCGCCGACAGGAACAGGCCGGTCGGGAGCAGGACGGCCGCGCCGGCCAGCGTCGTCGTCGCCAGGGCGGCGCGGGCCGGCCCGATCCTGGCCGCGAGCCGCTGCTGCACGCCGCTGAACAGCACCGCGAGGACGGCCGCCCAGGTCAGGGCGACGACGAACGTGCCGAGCACCAGCCAGGAGAGATAGACCCCCAGCAGCACGAGCCCGTAGAGAAGCGGTCGCTGGCGCGGAGCGACGGCGAAGTCGCGCATGCCGCTTTGGTAAGCGCAATCGGACAGCTTGTCGAGTAATCACAAGAGGTGACTGGGCCGCCGGTCGCCACGCGGATACCGTCAGGACTCTCATCAGTGACGACTGGAGGGTCGGCGATGACGGGCAGGAAGCTTCTGCTGGTGGCACTTGCGGCGATCGTGATCGTGTGCGGCTCGGACCGCACGCGGGCGCGGGGCCGGCCCGCGACGGCAACCCCACCCCTTCCGGCGCGGCTTGCCGAGTACATCCAGGCCCACGTCCGGCTCACCTCCGCCGAGCAGCAGCAGCTGTTGGCCGGGTCGCCGGTGACCAAGCTCATGCAGAGCGACCCCTCGAAGGAGGTGGCGATCTTCGGCGCGGTCTGGGTCGATGCCCCCATCGCGCGCTACGTCGCGGCGGTGCGCGACATCGAGCAGTTCGAGAAGGGCGCCAACTTCCTGGTCACCAAGAAGATCAGCAGTCCTCCCCGTCTCGAGGACTTCGACCGGCTGACGTTGCCCGCCGACGATCTGGCCGACCTCCGCCAGTGCAAGGTCGGCGACTGCGAGATCAAGCTGAGCGCGAATGCCCTGACGCGCCTGAGGAACGGGGTGGACTGGTCGCGGCCGACCGCGACCGCCGATGCCGAACGCGGCCTGCGCAAGATCGCCTTCGAGTACGTCACGGGCTATCTGGAAGGGGGCAACGCTCGCCTGGCCGCCTACCGCGACACCGATCGACCGACGTTCGTCGCGCAGGAGTTCGCGACGATGGTGAAGCAGATGCCGTCGCTCACGACGTACCTGCCCGACCTCAAGCGGTACCTGCTGGAGTATCCGGCCTTCACCCTGCCGGACTCGGAGTCGTTCCTGTACTGGCAGGATGCCAAGTTCGGCCTCAAGCCGACCGTGCGCATCAACCATCTCACCATCGCGGAGCGACCGACGCACACGGCGGTCGTCTCGAAGATGCTCTATGCCAGCCACTACTTCTGGACCGCCATCGAGCTGCGGGTGCTCGTCCCCGATCCGGCACGCGGCCAGGGCTTCTGGTTCGCGAACGTCAATCGCAGCCGATCCGACGGCCTCGGCGGCTTCCTGGGATCAATCATCCGGGGCAAGGTGCGAGGCGAGGCGGAGAAGGGCATGCGCGCCGCGCTGGAGACGACCAAGGCCAGGCTGGAAGCGCGCTGATCCACCGGTGTGGCGGCAGCCGGGACGGGGACGTCCCGGCCCCCGGGATCGTCCACGGCATCAGGGCCACCGATATCGCACCCTTGCACACCGCAGGTCGTCTGGGTACGCGCGGAGTCACCCGGGACGAGCCCTGCTCCCCTGCACGAGGGGCAGGCCGCGCCGGCGCCAGCGGGATCACGTGCATCCTGCTGGTGGCGCTTGCGTTGCTGGGGCTGCCGTCGGTGCTCTCCGCGCAGTCGTCCGGGACGCTCGTCGGGCTCGTCACCGACGCCTCGGGTGCGCGCGTGCCCGGCGCCTCGATCGAGGTGTCGGGCGTCGACAGCGGGGTGCGGCGCGAGGCGGCGTCGGCCAGCGACGGCCACTACCGGGTCCTGCTGTTGCCCCCCGGGTTCTACGAGGTCCGCGTTCGCCGCGACGGGTTCAGCACGGTCACGCTCAGGGGCGTGCGTGTGTTCGCGACCGAGACCACGCGTGCCGATGCGACCCTCGTGGTGTCGGCCGTGGCCGACGCCACGGAGGTGACGGCGTCGCGCGTCAACGTCGACACGCGCAGTGCCACGCTCGGCCTGGTCGTCGACGACCCGATGCTGCAGGGGCTGCCCCTGAACGGTCGCAACGTCGTCCAGTTCGGTGCGCTCATGCCCGGCGTGGTGGCCGCCCCCGCGGCGCTCGGCGGGGCCGCAGGCGACGCGACCGTGGGCGGCGGGCTCGGGAGCAATCCGACCGGGTCGCTGGTCGTCAACGGCATGCGCAACCAGTCGAACAACTTCCTGCTCGACGGGGCCAACAACAACGACCCGTTCGCGACCGGGTTCGTCCTGCGCCCGCCGCCCGAGGCGATCCAGGAGTTCCGAATCCTGACGCATGCCTATCCGGCCGAGTACGGACGCAACGCCGGCTCGATCGTCAACGTCGTCACGCGCGCCGGCACGAACCGGTGGCAGGGACAGGCCTGGACATTCTGGCGCGACGAGGCGTGGCAGGCCCGCAACCTGTTCGCGCCGCGCGACGCAGAGAAGCCCCTGCTCGACCAGCGACAGTCCGGCGCGACGATCGGCGGCCCTCTCCGGCGCGACACGCTGCTCGCCTTCGGCTACTACGAGCACTACCGCCAGCGGGCCGGCACCACCGCCGTGCTCGTGGTGCCGACCGCCGCCCAGCGCACCGGCGACTTCTCGGGACGCGCGGCCATCCGCGATCCGCGCACGGGAGAGCCGTTCGCCGGCAACCGCATCCCTCAGGAGCGCCTCGACCCGATCGCGCTGGACCTGCTGCGGACGTTCGTGCCGCTGCCGAACACCGGCGCCGACCGGTTCGTGTCGTCGCCGGTGGTGCGCGACGACCGCCACCACGCGGGCGTGCGCCTCGATTGGCGCCCGGGTCCGCGCCACGGCCTGATGGCACGCCACTTCTGGAGCGACACCGAGCGGATCACGCCGCCGACAATCCAGCCGTCGGCGCAGGTGGCCAGAGCCACGCTTCGCGACACGCTGGTCTCGCACACCTACATCGCGGGCGATCGGGCGGTGAACGTCGCCCGATTCTCCGTCAACGGCGTGGACGCGAGTCCCGCCGTGACCAGTGGCCGCCGCAACGAGGAGTTCGGCATCGACCTGCCCCACACCAACCCGGCGGCCGTCGGGCTGGCGTCGATCCTGATCGAAGGCTACTTCGCGCCGCTGCCGGTCACGCTCGGCGACCTGCAGCAGCCGTTCGTCGCCCGACGGTCCACCGTGTGGCAGGCCGCCAACGACCTGGCGTGGCAGCGGGGCGCCCACTCGGTGAAGCTGGGCGGCGAGGTCCGTCGCGACCGCATCACGACGGTGGTCGGCAACCGCGCCAACGGCGACCTCACGTTCTCGGGCGTGCTGTCGGGCGAGGCGATGGCCGACTTCCTGCTCGGCCTGCCGTCGCAGGTGCGCGTGTCGCCCGGTCAGCAACCCCTCGACGGCCATGGGTGGTCGATTGGCGCCTACCTGCAGGACCAATGGCGCGTCGCCTCCCGTGTCACGCTCGACCTCGGCCTCCGTTACGAGCTCGCCATCCCGTTCGTCGATGCCAACGACGCGATCGCGCGGATCGACATGCGCGCGCAGTCGGTGCGCTATCCCGATGCGCCGCGGGGGCTCGTCTTTCCCGGGGACCCCGGCGTACCGCGTGGGCTCGTCCCCACCGACACCGACAACCTGGCGCCGCGTCTCGGCCTCGCGTGGGACCTGCGCGGCGACGGGCGCGTTGCCCTGCGCGCCGGCTGGGGCCGCTTTCACGATGCCATTCCCGGCGCCGGCGACTTCTACCAGAGCGGCTACCTGTCGGCGCCGTTCCGAACGCTGGTGCAACTGAACACGCCAACACCGATCACGCTGGCGCGCCCCCTTGCCTCGCTCCCCGCGCAGCCCACACGGTTCCCGCCCGGGCTCATCGCGATCGGCTGGGGCGACGACTACCAGACCCCGTACGCCGACCACGCGAACGCGGGGCTGCAGGTCCAGATCGGAAGACATGCCGCCCTCGAGGTCGGCTACGTCGGCACGCGGGCGTACCGGCTGCCGATGTTCATCGAGATCAACCCTGGCGTGGCGGCGCCGGGGCAGACCACGCGCGGGGCCCGTGTCTACCCGGCGTACTCGCTCGTGCGGCCGACCTACTCGGTGGGGCGCGCGTGGTACGACGCGCTGCAGGCCAGCGCGCGCGTCCGATCGTGGCGGGGGCTCGACCTGCTCGCGGCCTACACCTGGAGCCATGCCATCGATCACGTCTCGGGCCTGACGATCGGCCTCGAGGCCCAGCCACTGCTGCCGGCCGTGCCGGGTGATGCCCGAAGCGTCGCCGACGTCCTGGCGCGCGAGAAGGGCGACGCGCTGTACGACGTGCGCCATCGCGGCGTGGTCAGCGTCGTCTACCGGGTTCCGGCTCCCCGTGTCGGGCACCGCCTCCTGGGCGCCGTGTTGCGCGACTGGCAGGTCACGGGGATCGTGCAGGCCCAGACCGGGTTCCCGTTGACGGTCGGCGACCTCACGCCGGACATCCGGTACCTGATGCCACGGCCGGACCTGCAGTGCGATCCGAACCAGGGACCACGCACGGTGCAGCGCTGGTTCCGAACGGAGTGCTTCGTCCGGCGCTCGCTGGCCGAGACCGCCGAGCGGCCCGGCAACCAGGGGCGCAACGTCGTCCGCGGCCCGGGATTCGCCCGTACCGACCTGGCCGTGTCCAGGGACGTGCCGCTCGGCTCGACCCGGATCCAGTTGCGGCTCGAGGCCTTCAACGTCTTCAACCAGGCGCGGCTCGCCCAGCCGGGCCGGTTCATCGGCACTCCCGCTTTCGGCGCCATCACGGCGACTGCCGACGACAACCGCCTGCTGCAGCTGGCGGTCAAGTACGCGTTCTGAGCGACGCGGCGCGTTCGGCGCGTGAGCAGGCACTGACATGTGCCAGGGCCGCGGAGCGGCGTCGTAATCACAAGAGGTGACTTTCTCCCGCTCCGGCACGGCCGGTAACGTCTGCGCATCGTCGTGGCGAGGGGCCCGGCATCGCCCTGGCCTCGCCTGCCGGCGGCAAGGAGCGACAGATGAGCACCAGCGGGTTCGCGTGGCGACGTGTCCTCGGCAGCGTCGCGGCCTGCGCGGCGATGGGATGCCTGGCCTGGGCCGGCCGCGTCGCGCCACTGCGGGCGCAGGCGGGGGCCGAGTTCCACGACGCGCACTTCCACCTGACCAACTACATCCAGACCGGCATCGACGTGCAGCGCTTCCTCGCGATCATGGGCCCGCGCACCGGCCGGTCGACGCTGTTCGGCATTCCCCTGCAGCAGACGTGGACGTACGCCAACTCCGGCGAGTTCGCGCCGACGTACTACCTGCACAGCGACGAGCCGCTCTACTACTACTCGTTCACCGATGCCGCGATCGCCTCGGCGTACCTGCGGCTGCCGGAGGCGCAGCGGGCGCGGTTCGACCCGATGATCACGGGCTTCAACCCCGCCGACATGTACGGCGTCGAGCACATCCGGCGCGTGCTCACGACGTTCCCCGGCGTGTTCACCGGGATCGGCGAGTTCAGCATCCACAAGGAGTTCGTGTCGTCCAAGGTCGCCGGTTCCGTGGCGAGCCTGACCAACCCGGCGCTGGACCGCATCCTGGCCTTCGCGGCCGAGGTCGGGCTGGTCGTCATCCTCCACAGCGACATCGACATGCCGTTTGCCCGACCGGACACCGATCCGGTCTACCTGGCGCAGACGCGTGCGCTGCTGGCGCGGCACCCGCGCGCCAGCATCATCTGGGCGCACACCGGGCTCGGGCGCGTCGTGCATCCCTCGGAGGTGACCTCCGGCGCCGCCGGGGCGGTTCGCAGCCCGGCGCACCTCGACGTCCTCGAGTCGCTGCTGGTCGACCCGGCGCTCCGCCACGTGCACTTCGACATCTCGTGGGACGAGGTCGCCAAGTACGTGGTCGCCTCGCCCGCCTCGGTCGCACGGACCGCGGCCCTCGTCAACCGCTTCCCCGATCGCTTCCTGTTCGGCACCGACACGGTCGCCCCCGACTCGCCATCGAAGTACTTCGGCATCTACGAGCAGTACGCGCCGCTCTGGAAGGCGCTGGACGCCGACGCCAGCCGGATGGTGCGACTGGGCAACTACGAGCGCCTGTTCGACGAGGGGCGCCGGCGGGTGCGGGCCTGGGAGGCGGCGCACGTCGCCGTCGCGGCGGGCACGGGAGGCGCGCGATGACCCCGGCCGCGCGGACCTGCGTGCTCCTGGTGGCGGGGCTCTCGTGGCTGGCGCCAGCCCGCGTCGGCGGGCAGCCTGCCGCGGCCGACGCGCCGCCACCGCGTCCCCACGCCGAGATCTACGGGGCCGCCATGCTCGACATCGGCTACGACTTCAAGCAGATCAACCCCGACTGGTTCGACACCATGAAGGTGACCCAGTTGCCCAAGTCGCCGCGCGAGTTCGGCGAGGACGGTCGCACCTACGCGGGGGTGCGACAGAGCCGGTTCGGCGTCAAGACCGGCACGCCGACGGCGCTCGGCGAGCTCACGACGTGGTTCGAGTTCGAGATGTTCGGCGTCGGTGTCGACGCCGGGCAGACCACGTTCCGCCTGCGGCACGCGTATGGCGAGCTCGGCGCCTTCGGGGCGGGGCAGACCTGGAGCGCGTTCATGGACATCGACGTGTTCCCGAACTCGATCGAGTACTGGGGGCCCACGGGCATGGTGCTCTTCCGCAACGTGCAGGTGCGGTACATGCCCGTCCGCGGCACGCACGACGTGGTGCTCGCCGTGGAACGTCCTGGCGCGAGCGGCGACGAAGGGCCGTACGGCGACCGCATCCAGGTCCAGAACGTCCAGACCCGCAATCCGCTGCCCGACTTCACCGGCGCGTACAAGTACACGGGCGACGGCTGGGGCTACGTTCGCGTCGGCGGGGCGCTGCGCCGGCTGCAGTGGGACGACCTGCTCGAGGACCAGTTCACGCTCGGCGGCAACGCCGTGGGATGGGGCCTGAACCTGAGCGCCAACGTCAACGCCGGGAAACGGGACGTGCTGCGGCTGCAGTTCGTCTTCGGCGAGGGCATCCAGAACTACATGAACGACGCGCCCGTGGACGTCGCGATCCAGAACAACTTCGCCGACCCCAGGCGTCCGCTGCTCGGCAAGCCGCTGCCCGTGACGGGGCTGGTCGCCTTCCTCGATCACAAGTGGAGCAACCGCTGGAGCTCGACGGTCGGGTACTCCCGCACCGACATCGACAACACCGACGGACAGACCGCCGACGCCTACGGTACCGGCCAGTACGCGCTGCTCAACCTGCTGCACTACCCGGCGCCGAACGTGATGGTCGGCGGCGAACTGCAGTACGGCCGGCGCACCAACGCGTTCGACGGGTTCAGTGCAGACGGGCTCAAGTTGCAGTTCTCGTTCAAGTACAACTTCTCGTGGAAGCTGGGAGGGTAGGTCGATGCCGCTGATGCCGACGCTACGGATGACGGGAATTCTGGCCGCAATCGCGCTGGTCACCGGCGCGGGGCCGGCCGGCGCGCAGACGGCCGCCGAGATCGACGCGGCCCTCAAGGCCGCGTACGCCAAGTACAAGGACCTCAAGGAAGGGAAGAACGCCGACTACATCCCGGCGCTCGCCAGGGTGGACCCTGCCATCTTCGGCATCGCCCTGGTCACCGTCGACGGCAAGGTCTACACCGTCGGCGACATCTCGTCGGAAGTGTCGATCCAGTCGGTGTCGAAGGTCTTCACGATGGCGCGCGTGATGGAGGAGCAGGGCGCCGACGCGATCCTCGGCACCATCGGCGCCGACGCGACGGGCATGCGCTTCAACTCGATCGTCGCCGTGGAGATGGCCGAGAAGCAGCTCGGCGGACCGGAGATGAACCCGCTCGTGAACCCCGGCGCGATCGCCGCCACCAGCATGGTGCGGGGCTCGAGCCGGGACGAGATCTGGAAGTCGATCCTCGGCTACTACTCCGACTTCGCGGGCCGGCCGCTGTCGGTTGACAAGGAGGTCTTCAAGTCCGAATCGGCCACCAACCAGCGCAACAAGGCGATTGGCGCGCTGATGTACGCCTACGGCTACATCAAGAGCGACCCGGAGCGGGCCACCGACATCTACACCGAGCAGTGCTCGGTGGCGGTCAGCGCGCGCGACCTCGCGATCATGGCGGGCACACTGGCGGCGGGTGGTCGCAATCCGGTGACCGGTCGTCGGGTGCTCAAGGGCGAACTGGTGCCGCGGGTGCTCGCCGTGATGGCGACCGCTGGCCTCTACGACGACTCCGGCAAGTGGCTGTTCCGCACGGGGCTGCCGGCCAAGAGCGGCGTGGGCGGTGGCCTGATCGCCGTGTCGCCAGGCCGGTTCGGCATCGCCGTCGTGTCGCCGCCGCTCGACGAGGCCGGCAACAGCGTCCGCGCACAGAAGGCCATCGCCGACATCTCCGACGCGCTCGGCGGCAACCCGTACGCCCCGGCGATGCGGTGACGTGATGTGGCCTGCCCATCGCCGCGCCAGGATCCGATTCGCCCTGCTCGCGGTGGCCGCGGCCCTGTCGGCGACGCCAACCGCAGCCCAGGACGCCGCATCCGAGCCGCCGCGCGAGGGGCGGGTGATCGTGTGTCAGGCCGACGCCGGCCGGCGGCAGCGATGCGAGGCCGACACCAGCGCGGGCGTCGCGCTGCTGACCGCCCTGCAGGGCACGACCTGCGAGCGCGATCGCTCCTGGGGAACCGACGAGGCGGGCATCTGGGTGGCCGACGGCTGCCACGGCGCGTTCCTCGTCGCCGCGCCGCCGCGGCCGCCGGTCGGGGAACTGGGCCCCACCGGGTTCCGGATCGTCGACACCCCGCAGGGAGACGTGAACCTCAAGTTGTTCACGTACGTGCGGTATCTCGACCAGCGAGGCATCGACGAGACCTACACCGACGCATCCGGCACCACGCGGCCGGTGCGGGCGCGGCAGGACATCCACTTCCAGAAGGTGTTCCTGCAGTTCGTGGGCTGGATCGGCAACCCGCGCCTGAGGTACCTCGCCTACGTCTGGACGGCGAACGTGAGCCAGGGGTTGCCGGCGCAGGTGGTGGTGGGCGGCAACCTGCAGTACCGCGTGAGCGACCATCTCACGCTGGGCGGTGGCATCGGCGGCCTGCCCGGAACGCGCTCGGTGGAGGGGAACTTTCCCAACTGGCTCACGGTGGACAATCGCCTCCTGGCCGACGAGTTCTTCCGCCCGTCGTACACCCAGGGCGTCTGGGGCAAGGGACGGATCGTCCGGGGGCTCGAGTACTTCGCGATGCTCGGCAACAACCTGAGCCAGCTCGGCGTCGATGCCGGCCAGCTGGGCAACGGCCTGAACACGGTGTCGGCCTCGCTGATGTGGATGCCGACCACCGGGGAGTTCGGCGTCGGGCTCGGCGACTACGAGCAGCACGAGCGCGTGGCGACGCGGCTGGCGCTGCACGCCACGCGCAGTGACGAGAATCGACAGAGCCAGCCCGACACCGAGGCCATCGAGAACACCCAGATCCGCCTCTCCGACGGCAGCATCATCTTCACGCCCGGCCTGTTCGGCGAGCAGACGACGATCACCGACGCGCGCTACCGGATGCTGGCGGTGGATGGCGGCATCAAGTACCGCGGCTTCGCTCTCGAGGCCGAGTACTACTGGCGCAGGGTCGATCGGCTGCGCGGGCGAGGCATCGAGATGCTGGCCTTCGACCAGCTGCGCGATCACGGCTTCCAGGTGCAGGCCTCGGCGATGGTGCTGCCCAGGCAGTTGCAGGTGTACGCGTCGGGCTCGCGGATCGCCGGCGAGTACGGCACGCCATGGGACCTCCGCGCCGGCGTGACCCTGTTCCCGTGGAAGACGCCGGTCGCCCGCTGGCACAACGGCCTGATCCACGTCCGCCGTTCACCGGTCGGCGCGCTCTCGCTGCCCCTGGTGGTCGGCGCCAGCGGCCCCGTGTTCCACAGCGACTTCGTGATCAGTTTCTGACCATCGACCCGTCCGGCGCCGCGACTCGACGTCGGGGATGGGCAGGTGGAACGTGAAGGTCGCGCCACCCTCGCGGTTCTGCTCGGCATGGATGGTGCCGCCGTGCGCCTCGATGATCGTCCGGCTGATCGACAGCCCGACGCCGGTGCCCGACGGCTTGGTCGTGTACGACAGCGAGAAGAGCCGAGTCCTGTCGACGTGGGCCAGGCCGATCCCCGTATCCCGCACCGCGACCCGGACCTCGCCCGGAGGGGCATGCCAGGTGATGATCGCGAGCCGACGTCGGGCCGGCGGGAGGCCCTCGAGGGCATCGGCGGCATTGGCCACCAGGTTCAGCAGCACCTGCTGCAGTTCGATCGCATCTCCCTCGACGGGCGGCAGGTCCGGCTGCAGCGTCAGCGAGATGGCCACCTGTGCGGCGGCGAGCCGCCCGTTGGCCAGGACCATCGCGTCGCCGACGACGGCGTTGAGATCGACGAGGTCGCGGCTGACCGTGTGCGTGCTGAACAACGCGCGGTTCCGCTCGATCACCGCATCGGCGTGCCTGCCGGCATCGAGCACCGACGCCAGGGCCTCGTGCGCGTCGTCGATCGCCCCCTGCGCCAGGAAGCGCCCCGCGGCGGCCGCGCTGGAGATGATGGCGGTCAGTGGCTGCCGCACCTCGTGGGCAATCGAGGCCGCGAACGCGCCGAGTGCCGAGATGCGTGACACCCGCGAGAGCTCCGCCTGCAGGCGCTGGACGTGCGCCTCGCTCTCCTTGCGCGCCGTGATGTCGGTGTTGGTGCCGATGATGCGCTCCGGGCGGCCGGCCTCGCCCACGGCGCTGCCGCGCATCAGGAACCATCGCTGTGACCCGTCGCGATGCCGAAGGCGGTGCTCGATCTCGAGTGCCGGCGCCCTGCCCTCGACGACGTCGCGGCTGCGGGATCGCACACGCGGCAGGTCGTCGGCGTGGATGAAGCGCATCCACTCCTCGACCGTCGTCCGGAGTCCCTCGGGGCCGTAGCCCAGCGCCGTCGCGAGGCCGCCGTCCACGTACAACTGCCCGGTCGCGACGTCCAGATCCCACACGCCCACGCCGCCAGCCGACGTCGCCAGCGCGTAGCGTTCCTCGCTGCGCCGCAACGCCGATTCGGCCCGTCGCCGGCGGTTGCGATGCACCAGCAGTCCGGCGATGGTCGCCATCTGGACCGTGACGAGCGTCGCGGTGCCGACGATCGGCCAGCGATAGCGTTCCCAGGCCGTCGGCTCGCGGAAGCGCACCACGGCGCCCTCCGGCAGGCTCGACTCCGCGATGCGCCAGCGCTGCAGCTGCCGCCAGTCGAACAGCGGCACGAAGCCGAGGCGCTCGATCGGGATGGTCTCGACCCGCGTGCCATCGAGCACCCGGGTCATCATGCGGGCGATCTGCGGGCCGGCGCCGCGGTAGGGCCGCACGACTCCCCCGACCAGGCCGAGGCCGACGTGACTCTCGAGGACGCCGTAGACAGGGACGGGCGAGGCATCGGCAATCAACCGGCCGATCTGCTCTGGTGTCAGGAACGGCCCTGGCGAGTCCTGCCGGTACTCGACGAGAAGAATCAGGCCGTCGCGCGGCACCCGGCGCACCGCGGCGATGAGATCGGGCACCGACAGGTCGGCCAGGTAGCTGATCTGCACGCGGTCGGCCATCGGCTCGAGCGCCGGACGCACCATGTTGACGTAGCGACCGTCCATGGCGCCCACCAGCACGTACACGCGCCGGGTCTCGGGATGCAGCCGGAGCGCCAGCTCGAGGCTCTCGCGAAAACCGCCGCCGATGTCGACGCCGCTGATGCCGCCGCCGCGGCGTCGCTCCTCGTCGGGTGGCGCACCGACGCCCGAGAAGAGAATCGGCGTCCCCGGGAAGAGGTCGTCTCGATGACGCAGGACGAACTCGCGCGCCGGCGTGCCGTTGGCGAGCACGACGTCGATCCGACGTCCCTTGTACTTGCGGCGAATCGAGTCACGCAGGGCTTCGGAGGCATCGTGGCTGCCGAGCCGGAAGACGGTCAGGTACTCCTGGAAGTAGTCGACACCGAGATCGGGACGCTGACCGAGGGCGTCGCGGATCGCGGCATCGAACATCTCGTTGCCGAGGCCGCCTTCGGTGTGGATGTGGATGGCGACGACGGTTCGGGGGGTCGTGGGCGGTTCCGAAGGCTGAGCTTCTGCACGCTCCACGACCGTGGCTGCCACCAGGAAGACGGCAGTCAACGCCGCCGTGGCGAGGCCGAGACCGCCCGCCTCGTGACGTGGAGACGTCGCCCGTCCTGCGCGCGTCCTAGGCCGAGAACGCCACATCATGCCTCGAGACCTGCACGTGTTCGTCGTGGACGACGACCCTCGTGTGGTGGGATCGATCCAGTTGCTGCTGAGGTCCCACGGGTACGTGTCCGAAGGATTCGTAACGGCTGAGCCGCTGCTGACGAGGACATGCGACGTCCCGGCCTGCGTGCTGCTGGACCTGTGGCTCGGCGAGCGGAACGGGCTCGAGGTGCAGGACGACCTCAGGCGCCGTGGGTTCACGCAGCCCATCATCTTCCTCAGTGGACAGGGAGACGTGCCTTCCGCTGCACGCGCGATGCGGGAAGGCGCCCTCGACTTCCTCGTCAAGCCGGTCGACGAGAAGGAACTGCTCGACGCGCTGGCGCGCGCCACCGACGTGGCGCATGCGCAGCAGGCGACGCATCACGCACGACGTGAGGCCGCCGGACGACTTGCCCGCCTGACGACGCGCGAGCGCGAGGTGTGCGACCTCATCGCCCGTGGATTGCTGAACAAGCAGATTGCCTACGAACTGCGGTCGAGCGAGAACACCATCAAGGTCCACCGTGCCCGCGTCATGCGCAAGCTCCAGGTCGACTCGGTTGCCGCACTGGTGCGTCTGGTGTCGATGCAGTGAACCCCCGGCTGCTGACGCTGGCTCGACTGCTCCTCAGTGTCCCACAGGTCATCCGCGTGATGTCGCCGACGCGATCGCACGGATGAGCTCGCCTTCGTCGACAGGTTTGCGCACCAGCGCATGACCGGCGCGACGTGCCGCCTGCAGTACCTCGATCTCCGCGCGCCCGGTGATGAAGACCACGGGGAGGGACATCGATCGCGCGGCAAGATCCGCGACCAGATCGAGGCCGCTCCGGCCCGGCAGCGTCAGGTCGACGATCGCGCAATCGGCCACCGTGGGCGCCGCAAGGCAGGCTTCTGCCGACGGGAACGCGTGCACGTCGTGCCCGTGTGACCGCAGCAGCATTGCCACCGCACGCCGCACGTGCGGATCGTCGTCGACGAGGAGGAGAGTCAGCTGCGGCCCCCGGGGGCGCCCTCGATGTGCGCGCGGTCCACCGTATCCACCTGCCCTTCGTCGGGGCGAGTAATCACAAGAGGCGACTGGTCAGGAGCGCGCCCAATCCGTAACGTTCGGCCGTCATCCTCGGCCTGCCACGGCGGTCGTCCGAGGAGACGGTACGCGCTGACACGGGAGGCGTCAAATGCTGGCCAACATCCTGTCCCGATACTGGTGGGCGACCCTGCTGCGTGGCGCCCTGTGGATCCTCTTCGGCGGGCTCGTGCTCGCCCAGCCGGGGCTCTCACTGGTGGCGCTCGCGATCACGTTCGGCACGCTCACGCTCGCCGACGGCATCGTCTCCGTCGTGACCGCAGTCGGTGGGCGGAAGACCTACGAGAACTGGTGGCTGCTGCTGCTCACCGGCATCACCGGCATCGTGGTCGGCCTGCTCAGCCTGGCCAGTCCCGGCCTGACCGCGCTGGGATTGCTGCTGTACATCGCGGTGTGGAGCGTTGCCACCGGCCTGCTCACGGTCGCCGCTGCCATCCACCTGCGCCGGGAGATCGAAGGGGAGGGCTGGCTGGCCCTTGCCGGCGTCGCCTCGGTCCTGTTCGGCATCCTCGTCGCGGTCCGCCCGGGAGCGGGTGCGCTCGCGGTGCTCACCCTCATCGGCACGTACGCGATCGTCATGGGTGTCGCGCTCATCGCGCTGGCCCTCCGCGCCCGCGCGTTCGTCGGGCGCGTCAAGACCGCGGCCCGCGACGTCGTGTCGGCGGGAGCGCGGTGACATGGCCGGGCAACGCGTGTCTCGCCGGACGTTGCTCACCGCCGGGTCGACCAGCGGGCTCGGGATGGCGCTGTCTGCCGCGGGCTGTCGCGAGGCGCCGGCGCCGCTGAGCCCGGCAGCGTCGATCGAGGGCCCGCGTCGCTTCCCCACTGGCTTCCTGTGGGGGACGGCCACGGCCGCCTACCAGGTCGAGGGCGCGTGGAACGTCGACGGCAAGGGCGAATCGATCTGGGACCGCTACGTGCACACCCCCGGCAAGATCAAGCACGGGGACACGGGCGACGTCGCGCTCGACCACTATCATCGTTGGGCCGAGGACGTGCGCCTGATGCAGGACCTCGGCGCGACCGCGTACCGCTTCTCGGTGTCGTGGCCCCGGATCTTCCCCAATGGCACGGGCGCTCCCAACGCGCGGGGACTGGCGTTCTACGACCGGCTCGTCGACGCGCTGCTGGGCAGTGGTCTGCAGCCATTCCTCACCTGCTATCACTGGGATCTGCCGCAAGCGCTGCAGGAGCGCGGCGGCTGGGAGTCGCGCGACACCGCGCAGGCACTGGCCGACTACGCCGGCTACCTCGCGGGTGCGCTCGGCGATCGCGTCAGGCACTTCTTCACGCTCAACGAGATCGCGACCTTCATCGAGTGGGGGCACGGGCCCGACAGCCTGATCGCTCCAGGGCTCCGGCTGCCGGCCGCGCGCCTGAACCAGGCTCGGCATCACGCGGTACTGGCGCACGGGTTGGCGGTGCAGGCGATTCGCGCAGGTGGGCGGCCTGGCACGAGGGTGGGGCCGGCCGAGAACGTCACCGTCGGCGTCCCCGTGGTGGAGTCGCCCGAGCACGTGACCGCCACCGAGCAGTTCATGCGCGAAGCCAATGCGGGCTACCTGACGGTCATGCTCGAAGGCCGGTACACCG
This sequence comes from Luteitalea sp. TBR-22, assembly GCF_016865485.1. NCBI lineage: Bacteria > Pseudomonadati > Acidobacteriota > Vicinamibacteria > Vicinamibacterales > Vicinamibacteraceae > Luteitalea > Luteitalea sp. TBR-22. The sequence continues at coordinate 436,341 of NZ_AP024452.1, forward strand.
ACAGGTTCCTCGCCCGCGCCGGCGCCGACGCGCCGCGCTTCACGCCGGACGACCTGAAGGTGATCGGCAGTCCGGTCGACTTCGTCGGCATCAACGTCTACATGCCGAGGTACGTGCGGGCCGACGAGACTCAGGGGTTCGAGGCGGTGGGCTGGTCGGCGTCACACCCGCGGATGCAGTCGCCCTGGCACTACATCGGCCCCGAGGCGCTGTACTGGGGACCACGGCACGTCGCCCGTCTCTGGAAGGCGTCCGACATCTACATCACCGAGAACGGCTGCGGCGCCGCCGACGCGATCGCCGGCGACGGCCGGATCTACGACACCGACCGGATCATGTTCCTGCGGAGTTACCTGTCGCAACTGCAGCGCGCGACGGCAGAGGGCATTCCGGTCCGCGGCTACTTCCACTGGAGTGCCTTCGACAACTTCGAGTGGACAGGGGGATTCGGCACGCGGTTCGGCCTGGTCCACGTCGACTACGACACCCTGAAGCGCACGCCGAAGCTCAGCGCGCAGTTCTACCGCGAGGTCATCGAGCGCAATGCCGTCGTGTAGGCGGCCAGTCGTGATCGACGCGCCGTCCCGTCTCGTTCATCCATGGAGGACGCATGTACCGATATGCCTGCACCATCGCGATGGTCGGCTGTCTCGTCTCGCCGCTCGCGGCAGCGGAGCGACTCGGCGACCGTGAACTCTCGCAACTTGTCGAGCGGATCGATGACCAGCGCGATCGCTTCGAGGACGCCCTTGACCCGGCCCTGAAGCGGAGCATCCTGCGGGGGCCTCAGGGCGAAGTGGATGTCGCTCGCTTCCTCGACGACTTCCAGGACAGCGTCGATCGCCTCAAGGACCGACTCACCCGCACCTACGCCGCAAGTACCGAGGCGGCCGCCGTGCTCCGGCAGGGCAGCGCGATCGAGCGGTTCGTGCGCGACCGACCGGTCGGCTACAAGGGCGCGAGCGAGTGGGCCGCACTCTCGGCCTCCCTCGCGACACTCGCCTCGGCATACGGCACGGCCTTTCCCGCCGAGGGCGAGATCACCGCGCGTCGCATCGGCGACGGTGAGCTCGTGCAGTCGGCCGAGGCGATCAAGCGAGGCGCCGACCGGCTCAGGAAGATGCTCGATCGCGAACTCAAGGCATCGGGGATGCCGAAGGAGACCCGGGAGGCTCAGGTCAGGGAGGTCGGGCAACTCGCCAGCGGCGCCGACGCCGTGCGCAAGCGCGTGCAGGGCAGGCAGCCGGCGACCTCGGAGGCAGAACTGCTGCTCGGGCAGGCCTCGCGCGTCGCCACCCTGGTTGCGGGTGCGAATACTCCAGGGGCCGCGGCCACGTGGACGTCGATGCTCGGCCCGGTCGGGACCGTGGCCTCCGCATTCGGTCGTCCTGGGCTCACGGCCACCCGCTGACCCGACCACAGCCCGCAGCCTACGAGAAGCAGGCTCGAGGCTACAGGCTCAAGGCTCGGAGAGCATTCAGCATGCCTTCTGAGCCCTGAGCCCTGAGCCCTGAGCTCTGAGCCGAAGGCTACTTGATCAGCGCCGTCAGCCTGTCGATCGCATCGGCCTCCACTGGCGACTTGTCCCGCCGCCAGCGCGCGATGCGGGGGAAGCGCACCGCCACGCCGCTCTTGTGCCGCGTCGATCGCTGGACGTTCTCGAAGGCAATCTCGAACACCAGCGAAGGCGCCACCCGCCGCACCGGTCCGAACTTCTCGAGGGTGTGGCCACGCACCCAGCGGTCCACCTCCTCGATCTCCTCGTTGGACAAGCCCGAATAGGCCTTGGCGACCGGCACCAACTCGCCGTCCTTCCACAGCGCGAACGTGTAGTCGGTGAACAGCGTCGCGCGCCGGCCGTTGCCGGGCTGCGCGTACACCAGCACCGCGTCGACCGAGTACGGATCGACCTTCCACTTCCACCAATCGCCCTTGCGCCTGCCGGTGCCGTACGCCGAGTCGCGGCGCTTGAGCATGTAGCCCTCGACGCCACGCGCGCGAGCCTCCTGTCGCAGCGTGCCGAGGCTCTCCCAGTCGGCCTCGGCCACCAGCGGCGACAGCTTCAACCCGGGCGCATGCCGGGCCACGGCGGCCTCGAGACGGGCACGTCGCTCGTCGAGCGGCCGCGCACGCACGTCCTCGCCGCCCTGTTCCAGCAGGTCGTACGCCATGAAGGCGGCTGGCGCCTGCGTGAGTGCCTGGCGCGTCAGCGTCTGCCTGCCGATGCGCAGCTGCAGCCGCGCGAAGGGCAACGGCGCCTCGCCCTCCCATGCGAGGACCTCGCCGTCGAGCACGTGCCCGTCGGGCAGGCCCTCAGCCGCGGCGGTGACCTCCGGGAATCGTGCGGTGATCACTTCCTCGCCGCGCGACCACAGGAACGTGCGCCCACCCCGACGGATCAACTGCGCCCTGATGCCGTCCCACTTCCACTCGACCTGCCACGCCTCGCGCGGTCCGAGCGACTCGACGTCCTGCTCGAGCGGGTAAGCGAGGCAGAACGGGTACGGCCGCGACGGCTCGTCGCCTCCCGCCTCGGGCGCCAGCAACGCACGGAAGGCCGCCGCCGACGGCGCCCACTGGCCCATCAACCGGTGCGTCATGACGTCGGTGTCGACGCCCGCCACGTCGGAAAGCGCGCGCACGACGAGCGTCTGCGACACGCCGACGCGCATCTCGCCGGTCAGCAGCTTGTTGAGGATGAAGCGCTCGAAGGTCGGCAGGCCGCGCCACCATCCCACCACCGCCTCGCGCTGGGCCTCCGGCCCGAGGCCGCGCAGTCCCTCCAGCCGCTCCTCGATCCACACGTGCAGCGGCACGTCAGCCTCGGACATGTCGTGCGGCACGCCGTCGAGCAGCAGCGCCAGGGTCTCCGCGAGATCGCCGACCGCGGCGTATGACTCGTCGAGCAGCCACGGCGCGACGCCCGTGAGGGCCATCGCCCACTCGCGAAGCAGTTTCGTCGGCAGCAATCGCAACAGGCGTCGCCCCGCCAGGAAGTGCACCGCCCACGCGGCGTCCTCCGGCGGCGCCTCGCGGAAGTAGGCCTCCAGCGCCTGCACCTTGGCGTTGGTCGAGGACGTCCGGTCAAGCGTGGCGTAGAGGCCGGCGAAGCGACGCACGATCAGGCCTCCTCGCCGTTCACGTGCGCGTCGAGCACGCCCGCCTCGAGGCCATGCTCGACACAGGCGCGCGCGAGCACGTCGGCGTAGCCGTGAGTGGCGAGCACGCGGGTCGCTCCCGTGGCGGCGATCGTGTCGAGCAGCGCCGGCCAGTCGGCGTGATCGGAGAGCACGAAGCCGCGATCCACGCCCTTCCATCGACGCGTGCCGCGCACCCGCATCCAGCCGGACACCATCGCCGTGGCGGCGCCAGGGAAGCGCTTGAGCCACGGTGTGTTCATCGCCGACGGCGGCGCGATGACGAGGCGGCCGCGAGTCGCCGCGCCCTTCGTCTCCTCGCCGACGGGCTCGACGTCGGGCAACGCCACGCCGGATGCCTTGCACGCCGCCGTCATGCCGGCGACCGCGCCATGGACCAGTGCCGGCCGATCGAGCGACTCGGCCAGCAGCGAGAGCAGCCGCTGCGCCTTGCCCAGGCTGTACGCGAAGAGGATGGCCGGACGGCCCTCGGCCGTCGTCGCGGCGATCCACGCACGCAGGTCGTCGAGGACGTCGTTCACCGATGGCCAGCGGTAGATCGGCAGGGCGAAGGTCGCCTCGGTCACGAACGTGTCGCAGGCCACGACCTCGAACGACGCGCAGGTGGGATCGTCGTCGCGCTTGTAGTCGCCGGAGACCACCCACGTGGAGCGGCCGTCGTGCACGCGCACCTGTGCCGACCCGGTGACGTGCCCGGCCGGATGCAGCGAGACCTCGACGTCGCCGACGACGCGGGGCTGGCCATACGGCCAGGCGTCGATCACGGCGTCGGGTCCGAGGCGGTGTCGCAGGATCGGCAGGCCCGCCTCCGCGCACACGTAGCGCGCGCTGCCAGGCCGGGCGTGGTCGGCATGCGCGTGCGTGACGATGGCCGTGCCGACGGGAAGCGCCGGGTCGACGTGGAAGCCGCCAGCGGCGCAATGAAGCCCGGCAGGAGTGGAGACGAGCACGGGACTAGGCTACCGCCTGCAGGCTGCAGACTGCTCAGGGGTAGAGCGCGGTCTCCGACCGCGCCGTCATCCGCCAACGGCGGCGTGGGACACGCCGCCCTACCTGTTGGCCAGCATCGCGTCTGCGAGGGCGCGCCCGCTGAGCCACGCGCCCTCGACCCGCGGGCCGCCGCACCAGTCCCCTGCCACGCCGATGCCTGCCTGGCGGTCCCACAGGTGGGTCTGCTCGAGCGGTCGCGGCACCGAGGCGTAACGCCAGCGATGCGCGGCCGAGAACGCCAGCGCCGGCAGCGGACGACGGGCGAGCGCCTCGAAGGCCTGCAGCAGTCGCGGCAGCACCTCGTCAGGCGTCTCCTCGAGGTGGGCGCGGCTCCACGCAGGCGACGCGTGCAGCACCCAGGCGTGCGGATGCGGGCGGCCGGGCTTGCTGCCGTCGCGCGCCACCCACGACAGCGGGCCGTCGTTGACGAACGCTGCGTCGAAGGCCACGTCGACCTCGTCGGCCCAGGACGTCATCGCGGCCCAGCACGGGGCCATCTCGACGTCACGCAGGGCCGCGACGAACGGGTGTGCTGCCAGCAGCGTCGCCGTCTGCGGCGGCGGGGCCGTGAGCACCACCGCATCGAAGGGACCCAGCGGTTCGTCGGCCACCGTCGCCAGGTACCAGCCGTCGCCGCGACGATCGAGCGCGCTGACGGTCACGCTCGTCCGCACGTCGAGGCGGGCCGCCATGTCGATGGCCATGGCGTTCATGCCGGGCACGCCGACGAACCGGGGCAGATCCGAGGAGGCGCGCGGGTCGGCCGGGCCGTCGAAGGCCACCATCCGCGGCGTCCACTCGGCGACGACGCCCCGCGCCATCCAGTCGCCGACCGCCGCCTGGAAGGCCGCGTCGCGAGCGGTGAAGTACTGGGCGCCGTGATCGAAGGGCACCGCCGCGCGCCGCGTCGACGTCCGCCCGCCCGGGCCGCGGCCCTTGTCGAGCACCGTGACCTGGAACCCGGCCTCACGCAACCGCAGCCCGCACGACAGTCCCGCCATCCCCGCGCCGACGATCGCGATCCTCATCCGTCCAGCTTACCGGAGGGGGCAAGTGACGAGGGACGAGTACGCGAGTCACAAGGGCGTCGAGGGACAAGGGACGAGGAAGGCAAGGGACGAGGGACAAGTCGGGCGCATGTGGGCGCAATGCGTAGCCGTCGCCCTTGGGCGACGGTCAGGGCCCCCGCGACAAAACGCTCACCGCCGGCCAACTCGCCGCGCGCCGCAGGCGCACATCGGCGAGTCTTCAGGCCGGCGGCTGCAAGCCCAGGCACTGCCGACTCCCGACTCCCGACTCCCGTTCCCTACGGCACACACGTCCCGAGCGCGTTCGCGCCGGCGCTCCAGCGGATGCCGCCGGCATCGGCGTAGTGCGACCACTCGACCGCGAGCGGCGCGTCAGCGAAGCCCGGCGCTGGCTCGATCAGCATCCCGAACCGGGTGCCGAAGGCGGCCGGGAACAGGCTCGGCACGTTGACGTTCTGTCGCGACCCCGCCGGCACGTCGACGTCGGCGATGAGCGGCGTCGTGCCCTCGCGCAGCAGCGTCGCGCGTAGTCGCGTCGGCTGCACGCCGGTGTTGGCCACCAGCACGTACGTGTCGACGCCGGCGCCCCACTCGCCCTCGGCAACGACCCACCGCGCGCAGGTGGATGTCGCACCGAGGCTGGCATGCGCCTCGCGCCACGTCGCCGACGAGCCAGGCCACCACATCGCGCGCTCGGCGACGATCGGTGCCTGCGCCTGCACGATCATGGAGACGGCGGTGGATGCCAGCGAGATCCCGGGCGTCGGGCGCTCGCCGTTGACGAGCACCGTCAGCCGCGAGCGCGCCTGCACGGTGTAGGTGACCGGCGGCGTGGGCCCTGACGGCAGCAGGTAGGTCACCTGCACCGGCACCGGCGACGATCCCGGATTGCCGATCAGCAGGTATTGCTCGAAGGTCGGCCCCGTGTATCCCTCGGCGAAGAACCACGACGTGTCGAGGTCCGATGCGCCGGCGCTCGCGTGACCGGCCTCGAAGGTGCCGGGCACCGACCGGTACATCGCCCGCTCGACGACGATCGGCACGTCGGATTCGAAGACGGCCGAGGACGCGGCACCGGTCGCCGGCGTCTGCGGACCCTTCTCGTCCTCGTTCACCCAAACCGTGAGCCGTGAATGCGGTGCCACGGTGTGCCTGCGCACCAGCGGGGCGAGCGGCGTCTCTCGCAGGTACGTGAGTGTCACGTTCGCCGGGAGGTCGCCCGGGTTCTGCAGCAGGTAGAACAACTGGAACCCGGTGTACGTCGCACCCTCCGCGAAGTACCACTCAGTGGAGGCGCCCGGAAGCCCGTGTTCGGCGTGGCTGCCGCGTCCCGACTCCCACTGCACGAGGCGGTCGACGCCGACGAACACGTCCGACTCGACGACCGTCGCGAAGGCATGCCCCTGCAACTCCGCGATTGCCGCGGTGTCCACCGTGACCTTCTGTTGCGCCGGCACCAACCGCGTGGCCTGCACCACCACGGCGTCGTCGCGCTCGAAGCGCAACTGCACGTGGGCGGCGGTGCTGCTGGCGGGGTTGGCCAGCGCGATGCGGGTGCTGAAGGTGCCCTGCCGCAGGCCTTCGGCGAGCAGGCGCGTCGCGATGCCGCGCGGATGCGTGCCGGCCGTGCGTTCCTGCGCGTTCGTCCGGCCGTCGCCGTCGGGATCGCCGCTGCCGCCGTTGTCGCCGAGGCTGTTGGACGGGTCGAGCCCGAAGTCGCGCTCCCAGTCGTCGGGTAAGCCGTCGCCGTCGCCATCGGCGGGCGCGGCGGCGGGCTGCCATCCGAGCTCGACCACCTCGAAGTCCGAGGCGCGCAACGAGTGCACGGCGGAGACGATGCCGTCCATGTACGGTGTCCAGCGAGGGTCGTTGGTCCCGGTGATGAACATGTCGCTGCCGTTGTCGGCGACGATCAGGCCGTACGTCTTCATCGCCTGGAACATGCGCTGCAGGTGCGCGGGATACGACGAGATGTCCTTGCTGGCCTTGAGCCGCAGCCGCGCGCCCATCGGCAGTGCGCCGGTGGTGCTGCCGGCGCGATGCGACGCGGGCCACACGTAGCCGTTGGTGGCGCGTACCGTGACGCGCAGGGCGTGCCTGATCGGCTCGGTGCCGAACAGCTCGTCGTAGCGGGCCAGGCCCGGCATGATGGCGAGGCCGGCGGCGTCGGCGCTCGTCCAGCCGTCGGGGCGGCGGTCGTTGCGCGTCATGTCGAACACGGCGCCCGATTCGGCCTCCCAGCGGTTGGCCGCGGTGTTCCAGTGCGCGCGATACAGCTCGTAGAGCAGTCGGTTGTCGCGGTCGACGAGAATCAGGTGTCGATCGCCGCCCGGGTCGATGTTGCCCGGTTGGCCTCCCTCGACGTACCCCGGCGTCGTCCTTGCGGCTGGCGGGATCGGATAGCCGGGCGGCCGGCCGGGCGCGCCATCGTCGCTCTCGTCGCCGTAGGCCACCCACGTGACCGGCACCAGCGGCTGGGAGCCGGGCACCGAGACGTAGGGCATGCCGTAGGTGGCCGTCGGGTCGGCGGGGTCGTTGGCGGAGGCGCCCCAATCCGGGTGCACGCGGCGTGTCGTGCCGATCCACGAGATGAACGCGGCGCTGTTGGGGTCGAGCGGCGCCTGGCTCACGTCCACGTTCCACCAGTTGTCGGCAGGGAACAGCGGCAGCGGCTGCGGCAGCGGACCGGCTGGCTGTGCGGGTACCGCACACGGCACGAGCAGCACGCCGGCGAAGGCGAGGGATGCGAGGCGGCGGGAAAGGGGCGGCGACACGATGACGGCACTCCGTCGCTGGGGCTATGGCCCTGCTTGCACGAACCCCGCCACTGGCAATTTGAAATTGGAAATTGGAAATTGTTGGGCCCGCGGCTTCGCCGTCGGGCCTCGGGCTGCCCCGAGCGAGCGAAGGTCGAAGACCAAGCCGCCCGGAATTTCAAATTTCAAATTTCAAATTACAGGTTCGCCACCTCACCACGCCACCACCGACCGCTCCCGGCGTACGTCTGCCGCCCCGCGCAGCTTCCCCGTGGCCGTGTCGACGCCGGCCGCGACGATGCCGGTGGGGTAGGAGGCGACCGGATAGAGCTTGAGCACGTGTCCGCGCGCCTCGAGGGCCGCGCGCGTGGCCTCGGCCACACCCCGCTCGACCTCCAGCACCCCCGGCTCGATCCGGTGCTCGCCGAACGAGCTCTGGATGGACAGCGTGTTGAACCGCGCCGAGTCCACGGCCGCCTGCAGCGGCAGGCCGAAGTCGATGACGTTGACCAGCACCTGCAGGATCTGCTGGTCCTGGCTGTCGCCGCCGGGCGTGCCGATCGCCAGGAACGGCGCCCCGTCCCTGGTGACGATGGTCGGCGTGAGCGTCGTCCGCGGACGCTTGCCGGGCGCGACGATGTTGGGGCTGCCGGGCTCGAGCCGGAACGCCTGCATGCGGTTGCTCATGGGCACGCCCGTGTCGCCTGCCACGAAGGCGCCGCCGAGCAGCCAGCCCGAGGACGGGGTCGCGGAGAACAGGTTGCCGTCCTTGTCGGCCACCTCGATGGCCGTCGTGTCGCCGGATTCTCCGGTGACGCCTACCCGCGTGACGTGGGGGTCGGCGGCATCGGCTGTCGGCGTCGCCTCGAAGGACGACGGATTGCCGGGCCGCTGCTCACGGCTCGCGCGCGCCATGTCGATCAGCGACCGCCGCTGCTGCGCGTAGGCCTTCGACAGCAGGCCAGCCATCGGCACCTTCACGAAATCCGGGTCGCCGTAGAAGCGGTCGCGGTCGGCGTAGGCCAGCTTCATCGCCTCGGTCATCACGTGGATGCTGTCGGCGCTGAGGTGACCCATCGCGCGAAGATCGAAGCCCTCGAGCAGGTTCAGCGTCTGCAGCAGCACCGGGCTCTGGTTCCACGGGCCGGCCTTGTGCACCGTGTACCCGCGGTACGTCACGCTGTAGGGCCGCTCGATCTTCGAGTGATAGCCGGCCAGGTCCGCCTCGGTGATCATCCCGCCGGCGGCGCGCACGGCAGCGCTCAGGCGGCGGGCGAACTCGCCCGTGTAGAACGCGTCGCGGGCCCGGCCGATCGCCTTCTCACGCGGCTCGCCGGCCTTCAGGCTGGCGGCTTCGGCCGCGGCGAGCATGCGCAGGGTGCGGGCGAGGTTCGGCTGCCGGAACATCTCGCCGGCGCGTGTCACGCGTCCGTCGGGGTAGTACGTCCGCATGGTGTCGGCGTACGGCTCGCTCCCCTTGCGCTCGCTGGCCAGGTAGCGGCTGAGGAACTCGTACATCGGGAAGCCGTCGGCGAGCCGGATGGCGGGCGCCAGTACCTCGCCCAGCGACTTCGTGCCGTACCTGGCCAGCGCCAGCGACGCGGCGTCGACCACGGCGGGGATGGTCGCGGCCAGCGGGCCGTTGGCGGGGATGGAGGTCTGGCCGGCGAAGGCCGCCGGCGTCGCGGCCCCGGGCGCCGTGCCCTGCCCGTTGATGACCACCACCTCGCGCGTCGCGGCGTGGTAGATGACCATCGGCGCCTCGCCGCCGAGGCCGAAATGCGAGATCTCCACGACCGCTGCCGCGAAGATCGAGGCGACCCCGGCGTCGATGGCGTTGCCGCCGCCGGCCAGCATTTCCGCGCCCGCCTCGGCCGTGTACGTGCGTCCGGCCGCGACGACGGCGTGGGTGCCGGGGAACTCCGGCCGCAGGGGTTGGGCAGGGGCGGCCGCGGACACGAGGAGCGCGGCGACGGACGCGATGGCGGTCAGGCGCATGGCGCAAGAGTACGCGACGGCGCGGTTCACCGTACGATCAGCAGATCATGCTCGTCCTGTCCCACATCGTGAAGCGGTACGGCGATCGGGTCGCGGTCGACGACCTGTCGCTGGAGGTCCGCCCGGGGGAGATCCTCGGCCTGCTCGGCCCGAACGGCGCCGGCAAGAGCACCACCATGCACGTCGCCACCGGCCTGTTGGCCCCCGATGCCGGCCAGGTGGCCATCGGCACGCACGGCACGCCCAGCGCGCCGGCCGCTCGCCGCCGCCTGGGGCTCGCGCCGCAGAACCTTGCCGTGTACGACCTGCTGAGCGCCGAGGAGAACCTGCAGTTCTTCGGCAAGTTGTACGGCCTCACGGGGCAGGCCCTGCGCACGCGTGTCGACGCGGCGCTGGCGTTCGTCGGCCTGACCGAGCGGCGTCGCGACCTGGTCGGCGGGTACTCGGGCGGCATGAAGCGCCGCCTGAACATCGCGGCGGCGGTGCTGCACGAGCCCGACCTCGTGCTGCTCGACGAGCCGACGGTCGGCGTCGACCCGCAGTCGCGCAACGCCATCTTCGACAGCATCGAGGCGCTGCGCGCGCAGGGCCGCACCCTCGTCTACAGCACGCACTACATGGAGGAGGCGGTGCGCCTCTGCGACCGCATCGCCATCATGGACGCCGGGCGCATGCGGGCGCTCGACACCGTGGCGGGCCTCCTGCGCACGTACGGCGGGCCGCCGCGGCTGCACGCCCGCGTCGCCGGCCGCGACGTCGTCATCGAGACCCGCGACCCGCTCACGGAGCTGAACCGCCTGTCGTCCGAGGGGCAGCTCGAGTCGTTCCGCGTCGAGGAGCCGACGCTGGAGCAGGTCTTCCTCTCGCTCACCGGCCACACGCTGAGGGACTGAGGTCACGCCATGGGAGGCATGCTCGCAATCGCCCTGAAGGACCTGCGCACGTTCTCGCGCCAGCGAATCTCGCTGTTCTTCACGTTCGTCTGGCCGCTCTGCGTGGCCGTGCTGTTCGGCGTCCTGTTCGGTGGATCGAACCGGCCGAGTCCGAAGATTCCGGTGGCGGTCGTCGACGAGGACGGCACCGCTGCCTCGAAGGCCTTCGTCGACAGGCTCGTCGCCCGCGAGTCGTTCGCTGGCGTGCGCGCCACGCGGGCCGAGGCGCTCGAGGCGGTCCGCAAGGGCCAGCGCACGGCGGCCATCGTGCTGCGCCCGGGGTTCGGCGAGGCCTCGACGCGCCTGTTCCACGGCACGCCCCCGCAGGTCGAGGTGTTCACGGACCCGAGCCGGCAGGCCGAGCGCGGCATGCTCGAGGGCCTGCTGATGCAACAGGGCGCCGAGCGCCTCCAGTCGTTGTTCACCGACCCCGCGTCGGCGCGACCGTCGGTGCAGAAGACCCTCGAGGACCTGCGCCGCGACGCGCCCGGGCGGAGCCCCGCGCTCGAGTCGTTCCTCGGCCAGCTCGACACGTTCCTGGCCACCCCCGACGCGCGGCCGGCCGAGCCCGCCGCCGGACAGCCTGCCGGCCCCGGCTGGGAGCCCCTGCGCATCGTGCAGCAGGACATCGCGCGACAGCGCACCGGCCCGAACAACGGCTACGACGTCACGTTCCCGATGGCCGTCCTGTGGGCCGTGTTCGGCTGCGTCATGGCCTTCGGCACGACGTTCGCCTCCGAACGGGTGCGCGGCACGATGGTGCGGTTGCAGGTGTCGCCGATGTCGCGCGGGCAGATCCTGGCGGGCAAGTCGCTCGCCGCCCTGTTCGCCATCGTGATCGTCGAGGTGATGCTGATCGTGCTCGGCGTGGCCGTGTTCGGGCTGCGGCCCTCGTCGTGGGGGCTGATGCTGGTGGCGATGATCTGCACCGGCGCTGCTTTCGTCGGGATCATCCTGTTGCTGGCCTCGATGGCCACCACCGAGCAGGGCATCGGCGGCATGGCGCCGGCGATCATGATGCCGTTGTTCCTGCTCGGCGGCGCGATGGTGCCGCTCATGGTGATGCCGCCCTGGCTGGCCAAGCTCAGCGTCCTGAGTCCCGTCCGCTGGGCCATCCTCGCGCTGGAGGGGGCGATCTGGCGGGATTTCGGCGTCACGGAGATGCTGCTGCCCTGCGCCATCCTGCTGGCGGTCGCCGCCGTGACGTTCATCGTCGGCGCGCGACGCAGTGAGGTGGCATGATGGGCGTCATGTCCATTGCCGAGAAGGGCTACGCCCACCCCGAACGCCTCGTGAGCACCGATTGGGTCGCCGAGCACCTGCAGGACCCGTCCGTGCGCCTTGTCGAGTCCAACGAGGACCCGCTCGTGTACCCCTCGGGGCACATCCCTGGGGCCGTGCAGATCGACTGGACCAACGACCTGAACGACCCGCTGCGGCGCGACTACATCGCCGCCGAGGCTTTTGCGGCGCTCGTCTCCCGCTTCGGGATCACGCCGGAGACGACGGTGGTCTTCTACGGCGACCGCAACAACTGGTGGGCCTGTTACGCGTTCTGGGTCTTCCAGTTGTTCGGCCACGACAACGCCCGGATCCTCGACGGCGGCAGGCTGAAGTGGGAGAAGGAAGGGCGCCCGCTGACGCGCGAGGTGCCCTCCTACGCCCCCTCGACCTACCCGGTGCCGGCGGCCCGCGACGACGCGTCGCACCGCGCGTTCCGTGAGCAGGTGCTGGCCCACAGCGAGGCCGGCGGCCAGCTGGTGGACGTCCGCTCGCCCGACGAGTACACGGGCGCCAAGCTGCACATGCCCGAGTACCCGCAGGAAGGCGCGATGCGCGGCGGGCACATCCCCGGCGCGAAGAGTGTGCCGTGGGCGCGGGCCATCAACCCCGAGGACGGCACCTTCAAGACGGCCGACGAGCTGAAGGCGATCTATCTCGGCGAGAAGCACCTCGACCCGGGCAAGGAGACCATTGCCTACTGCCGGATCGGCGAGCGAAGCAGCCACACGTGGTTCACGCTGAAGTACCTGCTCGGCTTCGGTAACATCCGCAACTACGACGGCAGCTGGACCGAGTGGGGCAACCTGGTGGGCGTGCCGGTGGAGAAGGGGCCGGAGCGTTAGTGACGTTTGACGTTTGACGTTTGGCGTTCACGAACGCCGAACGCTCGAGGCTCAAGTTCCAAGGCTCGGAGACCCCCTCAGTCGCTAGTCAGAATGCTTTCTGAGCCCTGAGCCCTGAGCCGCGCTCGTTTCGAAGGCCGAATGACGAAGGCCGACGCATGACCACTCAAGAGAAGCTCGACGAACTCCACGAGACGCTCGACATGTTCGCCGACCCGGCCGACCGGGCCGAGCTGTTGATCGGGTTCTCGGACAAGTTCACGGAAGTGCCTGCCGACGTGGCGACGCGGCCGTTCCCGAAGAGCCACCAGGTGCCGCAGTGCGAGTCGGAGGTGTACGTGTGGTCGCGAATCAACCCTGATGGCACGCTGCACCTCGACTTCGCCGTCGAGAACCCGAGCGGCATCTCGGCGCGCGCGCTGGCGGTGATTCTCCGGAAGGTCTACAACGGCCAGCCTGCCGGGGACGTCCTCGCGCTCGACACCGGCATCGTCGAGCGCGTGTTCCGCCAGAACATCTCCATGGGCAAGGGGATGGGGCTCACGTCCATGGTCCTGGCCGTGCAGGCGCTCACGCGCGACGCGCTGAAGAACCGACAGGCATGAAGCGACACGCCCTCCTGGCAGTTCCCGTCCTCGCGGCGCTCGCGGTCCTCGCGACCTCCGGGCTCGACGCACGCCTGCTGGCCGGCGCCACAGGTCGCCTCGACTCCCGACGCCCGACTCCCGACTCCCGTGAACAGGCCCGCGATTCCCGACTCCCGACTCCCGACTCCCGTCCCAACCTGATCGTCATCGTCACCGACGACCAGGCGGAGTGGACGCTGAACTCCTACGGGAACGCCGACGCGCGAACGCCGCAGATCGACAGGCTGGCCAGGGACGGCGTGCGGTTCACCAACGTCTTCACGCCGTCACCGGTGTGCTCGCCCAGCCGCGCCACCCTGCTCTCCGGGCGCTACGGCACCGAGGTCGGCATCACCGACTGGATCAATCCCGAGGAGAACGCGGCGGGTGTCGGCCTGCCGCCCGAGACCACCACGTGGGCCGAGGCGCTGCAGCGCGCCGGCTACCGCACGGGGCTCATCGGCAAGTGGCATCTCGGGTCGCTGCCGCAGTTCCATCCGACGCGGCACGGGTACGGGTACTTCTTCGGGTTCCTCGGTGGTGGCAACGAGCCGATGAACCCGCGTTTCGAACGCGACGGCGAGGTGAAGGCCGCTACCGGGCCGGAGCCCGACGTCGTCACCGACGATGTGCTGCGCTTCCTGGCAGCGGACCCGGGCCGGCCCTTCGCGCTGTCGGTGCACTACCGGGCGCCGCACACGCCGTACGGCCCGGTTCCCGAGCAGGACATGGCGCCGTTCCGCGACGCGAACGTGGCCATCCCGGTGTTCCCGGGGCTCGACCAGGCACAGGTGCGTCAGTGGACGCGCGAGTACTACGCGAGCGTGCATTCGATCGACCGCAACATCGGGCGGCTCCTCGACGCGCTCGCCGCGTCGGGCCTCGACCGCACCACGCACGTGATCTTCACGAGCGATCACGGCTACAACATCGGGCACCACGGGCTGCACACCAAGGGCAACGGCACGTGGATCGTCGGCGGCGTCAACGGCCCGACGATGCCGAACATGTTCGACACGTCGCTCAAGCCGCCGTTCCTGGTGCGCGGCCCCGGCATCGGCGGCGGGCGGGTGGTCGACGCGCTGGTGGCGTTCGAGGATCTGTACCCGACGCTGCTGGCGCTGGCCGGCGTGCCGATGCCGGCCGACGCGCCTCGCCACGGCCGCGACATCTCGCCGTTCCTGCGGGGCGAGGCCGTGCCGCAGTGGCGCGACACCGTGTACGGGCAGTACGACATCCACCACTACGCGATTGCGCACCTGCGCATGATCCGCGAGACGGGCTGGAAGCTGGTGCGGTCGTACGGCACCACCACGAAGGACCAGCTGTTCGACCTGAAGGCCGATCCGGGCGAGCGGAAGAACCTGTGGAACGCGCCGGAGCAGCGCGAGCGGCGCCGCGCCATGGAGGCGCGGCTACGGGAGTGGATGCGGTCGATCGACGACCCGCTGCTGAAGGAGACGGGGCTGCTGTTCAAGCCCGCCCCGTAATTTGAAATTGGAAATTTGAAGTTCGCGGGGGCGCGGCTTCGCCGCCGCCCCTCGGGATGTGTCGAGCGGCAAGGCCGAGAGGCCGGCCGCCGATCAATATCAAATTTCCAATTTCGAATTATCAGAATCCCAGGTTCGCCTTCAGGAAGGCCCACTTGTCGGCGGCCTCCTCGATCTGCTTGCTGGTCGGCTTGCCGGCGCCGTGGCCGGCCTTGGTCTCGATGCGGATCAGCACCGGCTGTGGCCCCTTGTGCGCGGCCTGCAGCGCCGCCGCGAACTTGAAGCTGTGCGCCGGCACCACGCGGTCGTCGTGGTCGGCGGTGGTGACCATCGTCGCCGGGTAGGCGGTGCCGGGCTTCAGGTTGTGCAGCGGCGAGTACTTGTAGAGGACGTCGAAGCCCTCCTTCGTCTCGGAACTGCCGTAGTCCGACTTCCACGCCCAGCCGATCGTGAACCTGTGGAAGCGGAGCATGTCCATCACGCCGACGGCCGGTAGCGCCGCGCCGAACAGGTCAGGGCGCTGCGTCATCGCCGCGCCGACCAGCAGGCCGCCGTTGCTGCCGCCGCCGATCGCCAGCTTCGGCGTCGACGTGTACTTCTCGCCGATCAGGTACTCGGCCGCGGCGATGAAGTCGTCGAACACGTTCTGCTTGTTCTTCAGGCGGCCGGCGTCGTGCCACGCCTTGCCGTACTCGCCGCCGCCGCGCAGGTTGGCCACCGCGTAGACGCCTCCCATCTCCATCCACGCCAGGTTGGCCGGCGAGAAGGACGGCGTCAGCGAGATGTCGAAGCCGCCATAGCCGTACAGGTACGTGGGGTTCGCGCCCGACCTGGCCAGCCCCTTCCTGTGGGTGATGAACATCGGGATGCGGGTGCCGTCCTTCGACGGATAGAACACCTGCGTCGTCTCGTACTGCGCCGGGTCGAAGGCGACCTTCGGCTGCTTGAAGATCGTGCTGCGGCCGGTAGCGACGTCGAGGCGGAAGATCGCCGTCGGGTACGCGAACGACGAGAACGCGTAGTAGCCCTCGGCCTGCTCGCGACGCCCGCTGAAGGACACCGCGCCGATCGTCGGCAACGCCACCTCGGACTGCACCGCCCCGTCGCGTCCGTAGATACGCAGCTTGTTCTGCGCGTCGATCTGCCACGTCGCCACGAAGCGATCGGCGGCCATCGTCACATCGTCGAGCACGTCCTGCTTCGGCCCCTCGGGGATCAGCGTCTTCCACGCCGACGGCGCGGCCTGGCCGAGCGTGATGGCGACGAGCCGCTTGCGCGGCGCGCCCTGGTTGGTGAGCACGTAGAACGTGGCGCCGTCGTTGCCGACGATGTTGTAGGAGGCGTCGTACTGGTCGAGGAAGGGCTCGACCTTCGCGTCGGCCTTCGTCAGGTCCTTCACGAAGATGCGGTTTTTCGGGTCGGTGCCCTCGGTCTGGTAGATGAGCAGGTACTTGCCGTCGTCGGTGACGTCGGCGCCCAGGCCCCAATCGGGCTTGTCGGGGCGGGCGTAGACGAGCGGGTCGGCGTCCTGCGACGTCCCCAGCTTGTGGAAGTAGACCTTCTGGTCCTTGTTGACGCCGGTGAGGGCGGCGCCTTCCTTCGGGGCGTCGTACCGGCTGTAGAAGAAGCCCGAGCCGTCGTGCAGCCACGCCGCGCCCGAGAACTTCGACCAGCGGATCTCGTCGGGCAGGTCCTTGCCCGTCGCCACTTCGCGGACCTTCCAGCGGATCCAGTCCGAGCCGCTCTCCGAGAGCGAGTACGCCATGTACCGGCCATCGTCGGAGAACGTGGTGCCGCCGACCGCCACGGTGCCGTCACCGGACAGCGTGTTCGGGTCGAGGAGGACCTCCGGCGTCGCGTCGAGGCTTGCGGCGCGGTAGTAGACCGCCTGGTTCTGCAGGCCGTCGTTGCGCGTGAACACGTAGTGCGCGCCCCGCTTGCGTGGCAGGCCGTAGCGCTCGTAGTTCCACAGGGTCGTGAGCCGCTGCTTGATGGCGTCGCGTCCCGCGATCTTCGACAGGTAGCCGAAGGTGACGGCGTTCTGCGCCTCGACCCAGGCCTTGGTGTCGGCGGCGTTGTCGTCCTCGAGCCAGCGGTACGGGTCGGCGACCTTCGTCCCGAAGTAGTCGTCGACCTGATCGACCTTCTTCGTCTGCGGGTAGGAGGTCGGGGCGGGCGGCGGCGCCGTCGTCTGCGCGAGGGCGGACGATCCGGCCGCGACGAGCGGTGCGGTCATGGCAAGGGCAAGCAATCGGCTGTGCATCGTCTGGGAAACTCCGAAAGTCCTTGATAGCACATCAGCAGCACCGGGGACCGGGTTCCGGGCTCGTCACCGGTAGGTCAGGGTGTCCCCACCCCGCCGTTGGCCAGACACCAACGGCGCGGTCGGAGCCGCGCCCTCCCCCTGTTTCGTATACGCTGCAGCCGTCAGGCGGCATCGCCTGTCACCTCTCCCAGGAGTCCGTCGTGTCCTTGAAAACCATCCTGTCTTCGACGCTGGTCGTCGCGCTCGCAGGCGCCTCGGCCGCTTCCGCCCAGCCCGCGCAGGCCGGCAAGCTCAGCATCATCATGTTCGGGGCGCATCCCGACGACTGCGACATCCGGTCGGCGGGCACCGCGGCCAAGTGGGTCGCCGCCGGCCACAAGGTCCGCTTCGTGGCGGTGACCAACGGCGATGCCGGCCACCACGAGATGGGCGGCGGCATCCTCGCGGCGCGGCGGCGCGCCGAGGCCCAGGAAGTCGGCCGTCGCCTCGGCATCGAGTACGTCGTGCTCGACAACCACGACGGCGAACTGGTGCCGTCGCTCGACGTGCGCGAGCAGATCATTGCGCAGATTCGGCAGGTCAACGCCGACCTCGTGCTCGGTCCCCGACCCAACGACTATCACCCGGATCATCGCTACACGGGTGTGCTGCTGCAGGACGCGGCCTTCATGGTGACCGTGCCCAACATCCTCACGCACGTCCCGGCGCTGAAGAAGAACCCCGTGTTCCTGTACTACCAGGACAACTTCCAGAAGCCGAACCCGTTCGCGCCCGACATCGCCGTCGACATCACCGACACGTTCGACAAGAAGATCGACGCCCTCGACGCGCACGTGTCGCAGGTCTACGAGTGGCTGCCGTGGCACGCCGGCAACCTCGATCAGGTGCCCAAGGACGTCAAGGCGCGGCGGGAGTGGCTGAAGAAGACGCGCGCCAACGCGCCCAACGCCGCGGTGCGCGCCGCCCTGGAGAAGTACTACGGCAAGGAGGGGGCCGCGAAGGTCCAGCAGGCCGAGGCCTTCGAGATCTGCGAGTACGGCCGGCGCCCGACCGCCGAGGACATCAAGCGGCTGTTCCCCTTCCTGCCGCAGTAGCCGACCGGGGGCGGTTACGCGTGGCCGCGCCGACGGCCACGCGAGTCGCCCCTGTGCACCAGATCGAGACAGAACTCATCCTTCCCGCGAGCCGGCCGATATCCTCCTCGATCGCCCCGATCCCCTGCCACGCGCGGCAGGGAGGAAACGCGACGACCACACTTTCGAGGCAGCGATGACCGTCCGGGCCACCTTCTTCGACACTCCCCAGCGCACGGCGCCAGACGTCCTCGATGCGCAGTCGACCCATGTCCATGCCGCCCCGCTGGTGGTCGCCATGCTCGAGGGCGTGGCCTCGCCAGCCGCCCTGTTGAATCCCGACCGGGAGATCATCGCCGCCAATTCGCGGCTCGCGCACCTGGCCGGCGCCGGGCGCGCCCAACTGGCCGGACGGCGGATCGGCGAGGTCCTGGGCTGCGTGCACGCCCTCGAGCAACCCAACGGATGCGGCACCACGGAAGCGTGCGCGATGTGCGGCGCGGCGCAGGCGCTGCGGGAGTCGCGCCTGCTGCAGAAGCCGGCAACGCACGAGTGCCGGATTCGCCGTGACGATGGCGAGCAGGGCGAGGTCGCCTTCAGTGCCGACGTCAACTGCGCGCCCCTCGACGTCGACGGCGTGCGCGCCATCATGGTGGTGCTGCACGACACCAGCGACGCCGAGCGCCGGCGCGTCCTGGAGCGCATGTTCTTCCACGACGCGCTCAATGCCGCTGGCGGGCTCCAGGGCCTGCTCGACGCCTGGCCCGACCTGGCGCCCGAGGAGGCCGCCACCCTCGCTCCCATGGCCTCCAGGCTCGCCAGTCACCTGGTGGAGGAACTGCAGGCGCATCGCGACCTGGTGGCCGCCGAGGCGGGCACCTTGCCGGTCCAACGTGTCCAGGTGCGTCCCGCCGCGGTGCTCGACGACATCCGGCACCTCTACGCGCAGCACGAGGTCGCCGAGGGCAAGACACTGGTCGCCGAGGTGTTCGCCGCGGCGCCCGCCATGAACACCGACCCCATGCTCCTGCGGCGGGTCCTGGGCAACCTCGTGAAGAACGCGCTGGAGGCGACGGCACGTGGCCAGCAGGTGACGCTGCGGCACGTGTGCACCGGACCGCGGGCCATCTTCACGATCCACAACCCGTCGGTCATGCCCCAGGCCGCTCGCCTGCAGGTCTTCCAGCGCGGATACTCGACCCGCGGGTCCGGACGGGGCCTCGGGACCTACGGCGCACGGCTCCTCGCCGAGCGCTATCTCGACGGCACGCTGCGCTTCGGCTCCAACGCCGCCACCGGCACCGTGTTCGTGCTCGACCTGCCGATGGACGCGTGAGTCGCCGGTAGGCCGCATACTGGCGTGACCGATGGACCGGCCTTCGACGCCTGGCTCCGGCAGTGTGACCTCGTCGATTGCCCGCGTCGTCGGCGCGTACGCGATCTTTGCGTCCCTCTGGATCCTGCTCTCCGATCGTGCGCTCGGCGCCCTGTTCCCCGACCACGCCTCGTACGCGGTGTACGGGACGCTCAAGGGCGTCGTGTTCGTCGCCGTCACGGCGGCGCTGCTCTGGGGCCTGCTCCGCGTTGAACTGGGGCGCCGGGCCCGCGCCGAGCTCGCGCTGGCCGAGACCACCGCGCAGTTGCAGCGTGCGCAGCGGATCGCGCACGTCGGCCATTGGGTGTGGGCGGCCGACGGGTCGCGCATCGAAGGGTCCGGGCAGCTGCTGGAGATCTTCGGCCTCGACCCTGCCACGTCGGCCCTGACCGGCGCACGGCTCCTCGCCGCAATCCATCCCGACGACTGCCAGTTGCTCGACGACCTCCGCTGCCGCCTGCGCGCCGGTGAGCCGACGTGGCCGGTCGAGTGCCGCGTGCTCCGCAGCGACGGGTCGGTTCGCACCATCTGGGTCGAGGTCGGCGACGTGCGGCGCGACGACGCCGGTGCCCTCACGGCCGTTTCCGGCGTGGTGCAGGACATCACCGAGCGCAAGCTGCTCGAGCTGCAGGTGTTGCGGTCGCAGCGGACCGAGGCGGTCGGCGCGCTGGCCAGCGGCATCGCCCACGACCTGAACAACGTGCTCACCCCGGTGCTCGTGATGGCGCCGCTGCTGCGCGAGAGCCTCACGTCGCCCGAGGACCGCTCCCTCATCGACACCCTCGAGCAATGCGCCAGGCGCGGCGCCGACATCATCAGGCAGCTGCTCACGTTCGCGCGCGGCGCCCCGGGCGCTCGCGTGGCGCTGCCGCTGCGCCACCTCGTGCGCGAGATGGCCAAGATCGCGCAGGAGACCTTCCCGCGCGACATCGACATCCGCGCCGAGATCGCCTCGGACCTCTGGACCGTGCAGGGTGACATCACCCAGATGCACCAGGTGCTGATGAACCTGTGCATCAACGCCCGCGATGCCATGCCGCACGGCGGCCGCCTGACCCTGCGCGCCGCCAACGTCGCGCTCGACGGCTCCGAGTTGCCCGACGTGCCGCCGCGTGTCGGGCGACACGTGTGCCTGGCCGTGATCGACACCGGTGAGGGCATCGCCGAGGCCGACCGCGAGCGGATCTTCGATCCCTTCTTCACCACCAAGGAGCCGGGCAAGGGCACTGGCCTCGGCCTGTCGACGGTGCTCGGAATCGTCCGCGGCCACGGCGGGGCGATCGCCGTCGAGAGCCAGCGGGGCGGTGGCTCGACCTTTGCCGTCTACCTGCCCGCCTCGACCCTCGACTCGGCGGCCGACGACGATCCGGACGATGAGGTGCCGGCCGGCGACGGCAGCGCGATCCTGCTGGTCGAGGACGAACTGGCCGTGCGGCACGGCCTGGTCCGGGCCCTCGCCTCCGCAGGCTACGCGGTGGTCGAGGCCTCCAACGGGCAGGAAGGCCTGGAAGCCTGGCAGCGGCACGGCGACGTCATCCGCGTCATCGTCACCGACCTGGTGATGCCCGTGATGGGCGGCGCGGCGATGGTGGCGCGCCTGCGCGCACAGGCCGTGTCGGTCCCCATCCTCGCCCTCACCGGCCTGGGCAGCAGTCCTGACGATCCCCTGCCGGACGGCGTGTCCGCGTCGCTGTCCAAGCCGTGCACGCCGGATCAGTTGTTGCGGGCCGTTGGCGCGCTGCTGCCGTCGCGCGAGTCCGCGCCGGGTTCCGGGGGCGCCGAGGTGCTCGAGCCTCGGTAAGATGGGCGTGCATGCGCACGCCTCCGGTCGCTTCGCTCCTCGACCTCACGGGAACCACCGCCCTGGTCACCGGCGCCGGTTCGGGGATTGGCACGGGCATCGCCGCGCGCCTGGCCGAGGCCGGGGCGCGCGTCGCCGTGCACTTCCACACCAGCCGGGCGGGCGCCGACGCGGTCGTCGCCACGATCACGCAGGCCGGGGGACAGGCCCGTGCATTCGGCGCCGATCTCACGCGCCCTGACGAGGTCGAGGGCCTCGTGAGTGCCGTGACGGGCACCCTCGGCGCCGTCGACATCCTCGTCAACAACGCGGGCACGTATCCACTGGGCACCATCATCGACGTCGACTTCGCGGAGTGGCAGGCGGTCGTCTCGGCGAACCTGTCGACGGTGCACCTGGTGACGCAGGCCACGGCCCGGGCGCTGCGCGAGGCCGGCCGCCCGGGAGCGATCGTCAACATCGCGTCGATCGAGGCCAGCAACGTCGCGCCGGCGCACAGCCACTACATCGCCGCGAAGGCCGGCGTGGTGATGTACACCAGGTCCGCTGCGCGTGAGCTGGGGCCGCTGGGCATCCGCGTCAACGCCGTGTCGCCGGGCCTCATCGGCCGCCCGGGCCTCGCGGAGGCATGGCCGCAGGGCGTGCAGGCCTACACGGCCGCCACCCCCCTCGGTCGCCTCGGCGAGTTCGAGGACGTCGCCGATGCGTGCCTGTTCCTCGCCTCCCCAGCCGCGCGCTGGATCACGGGCGTGGAGCTGATCGTCGATGGCGGCGTGCTCACGAACAGGGCGTATTGAGAGCGGGAATCGGGAGTGGGGAATCGGGAGTCGGGAGTCGGGAGTCGGGAGTCGGGAGTCGGGAGTCGGCAAGTGGGGAGCGGGTCCGGGCAAAGGGAATGCGCAGATGACGGTCCTTGAACTCATCCAGCTCTTGCGGCTCTCGCCGCTTCCGGGCGAGGGCGGGTACTTCCGCCAGACGTGGCAGGCGCCGGAACGCGTCGCGGGTGGCACGCTCGGTGCGCGGTATCCGGGCGAGAAGGCCCTCGGCACCGCGATCTACTACCTGGTGACCGACGATCCCGACGGCTTCTCGGCGATGCACCGGCTGCCGACCGACGAGGTCTACCACTTCTACCTGGGCGACCCGGTGGAGCAACTGCTGCTGCACCCGGACGGCGGCAGCGAGGTCGTGGTGCTCGGGCAGGATCTGCGCGCCGGGCAGCGCGTGCAGCACGTCGCGCCGCGCGACAGTTGGCAGGGCACCCGACTGGTCCCAGGCGGGCCGTCTGCGACGTCGCTCAGGGCTGGGCGATGGGCGCTGCTGGGGACGACGATGGCGCCCGGGTTCGACGTGAGCGACTACCAGGCGGGCGAGCGCGCGGCGCTGATCGCGGCATGGCCCACGCAGGCCGAGCGCATTCTCGCGCTCACCCGACAGCCGCAGTAGCCGTCGACCTTCAGGTCGACGGTCAGTGCTGCGTGCTGAGCGCCGAGCTCGAGCTCGACGCCCACGTGTCCTGGAGGGCGGTCCCCGTACCCGCGATCCCCCCTATCCGTGAATCGTCGCCTCGGCCAGCAGCTTCTTCAGGCGGTTGTCGGGCCCCCGGCTCGCCACCAGGCGGGTGCCGTCGCGCAGGATGACCGCGTACTCGCCGTGGAACAGCGGCTGGAGTTCGCGGATCCGGTCGGCGTTGACGATCGTCGAGCGGTGGATGCGGATGAACTGCGCGGTGTCGAGCACCGACTCCATCCCCTTCATCGTCTCGCGCAGCAGGTGCGATTGGGCGCCCATGTGCAGCCGCACGTAGTTGCCCTCGGCCTCGATCCAGTCGATGTCGTCCACCTTGACGAAGAACACGCGGCCCGACGACTTGACGACGATCCGCTGCTTCTCGCGCTGCTCGGCGGTGAGCGAGGCCACCAGCGAACGCAGGTGGTCGCGGTCGACGATCGCCTCGCCCTCGTGGCGCCTCGCGATGGCGGCGCGGGCCCGCTGCAGGGCCTGCCCGAACCGCTCGGCGTTGAACGGCTTGAGCACGTAGTCGAGCGCGTGCACCTCGAAGGCCTTCAGCGCGTACTGGTCGTAGGCGGTCACGAACACGACGTGCGGCAGCTCGTCGCTCTCGAGCGCGCGCAGCACCCCGAAGCCATCCACCCCCGGCATCTGGACGTCGAGGAACACGAGGTCGGGGCGCTGGTCCCGAATCGCGTCGACGGCCTGGGCGCCGTCGCCCACCTCGCCGATGACCGCCACGTCGTCGTGCATGCCGAGCATCATGCGCACGCGCTCGCGCGCCAGGGGTTCGTCGTCCACGATGAGGGTCCGCAAGGTCATGCAGAGACTCCTTCGACCGACGCGGTCATGGCCGCGGCGTCGCCGATCGGCAGGCGGAGCCGCACCACGGCGCCGCCATCGGGATGGTTGGAGAGCGTGAGCACGGCCCCCGGGCCGTAGAGCTCGCGCAGGCGCTCCCGGGTGTTGCGCAACCCGAGCCCGCGGACCGGCAGGCCCTCGGGGCCCAGGCGGAAGCCCGGGCCATCGTCGCGCACCGCCAGGTCGAGCCAGTGGCCGCTGCGACGCGCGCTCACCTCGATGCGCCCGCACTCCGGCCGCGTGGCCAGGCCGTGCTTGATGGCGTTCTCGGCGATGGGTTGCAGCACCTGATTAGGTACGAGCACGTGCAGCAGGTGTTCCGGGACGTCGACGTCGACCTTCAGCCGATCCTGGAAGCGCGTGCGCTGGATATCCAGGTAGCGGCTCAGGAACTCCACTTCCTGTCCCAGGCGCACCTCCTGGACCCCGATCGAGTCGAGCGACATGCGGAGCAGGTCGCTGAGCTGCGTAATCATCTCGTCGGCCGCTGTCGGGTCCCGATGCACGAGGGTCGAGATGGCGTTGAGCGTGTTGAAGAGGAAGTGCGGGTGCAGCTGGCCCTTGAGCACCTCGAGCTGGGCCTTGGCCAGCCGCGCCTCGAGGTGCGAGGCGCGCAGCGCCCGGTCGCGGAAGCGCTTGTAGTTGTGCCAGGCCTGATGCACCGCGACCAGCACCCAGTAGGACTGGAACGCCAGGTAGAACTGCGAGACCAGCAGCCACGAGAAGGGCAGCGGGGTCGGGTCGATCAGCGGGATGTGGCTCACTGCCCAGCGGCAGCCCGCGTAGGCGACGCACACCCCGAGCGACGACAGGACATGCACGCCGAACGACCGCCGCCAGTTGCCGGGCTCGAGCGGA
The DNA here is from genome assembly GCF_016865485.1 of Luteitalea sp. TBR-22. Taxonomy (NCBI): domain Bacteria; kingdom Pseudomonadati; phylum Acidobacteriota; class Vicinamibacteria; order Vicinamibacterales; family Vicinamibacteraceae; genus Luteitalea; species Luteitalea sp. TBR-22. The sequence goes on from NZ_AP024452.1 coordinate 461,191, forward strand.
AAGCGGCGGGCCACGCTGAACATGGCCGGCGCCAGCAACAGGAAGGGCAGCCAGGTGGCAAACCCTGAGAACACGATTTCGGCCAGCGGCAGGTCCACGCCCCGCATCCGGTACTGGAGGGCGAGCTGCGGCATCGTGACGACGCTCAGCACCACCAGCACCACCGCGAGCACCACCCAGCCGCGCCGTTCGATGGCATCGGTGTGGCTCGCGTGCGGCCGACGCAGCGTCTCCACCACGGCCGACCGCAACTCGCCCATGGTGGCAAACGACGTCGGGCCGCCCTCGGCGCCGTCGGCATCGGCCGAACCGCCCGGTCCCGGCTGGCTGTCACCGGCGCCGGCCCGCCCGGACGACAGGACCTCCCCTGCGTCCCACGGACGCCCCACGCGACTGAGCCGAGCCATGCCTCGTCCTATCCCGCTCGTCGGCCCGGCCACAAGCGATCCGGGACGAAGAGCATGGAGCGTGGGACGAACAGCGGGGCGTGAGTGTTCAGTGAGGGCGGCCGGCCGGCACCCGGACCGTCCTGAACTGCCGGTGGCGCAACCTAGTGCGCAGGGCCCTTGGCGGCGCTGGCGGCCCAGCGGAGGAGGGCCGGGTCGGCCTGGGCGGCCGCGGCGACTGCCTCGGCGAGGTCGGCGAAACGGTCGTCCTCGATGCGCAGGTTGAGGTCGCCGATCTGCAGGTGCAGGCAGCCGTGCTCGCAGCGGTAGACGGAGCACTCCCCGGCTTCCCCGAGCACCTCGTACTGATCGTCAGTCAATCCGTGATCGGCCATGGTGACCGGGCCCAACGCCCGGAGGGGCAGCGTAGCGCCCCGGTCAGCGGCCGGTCAACCCGACCGATCAGCGAGCCAGCACCCGCGCCCTGGGCCTGCGGCGGGTGGCCAGGCTGGCGACAGCGAGTCCGAGCCAGGCCAACGTCAGCACGACGGACGCCACGACGGGGAGGGCCGTGTCGCGGACCCAGGCGACGAGGGCGGCGACCAGGTGCGCCGGAACCTCTGCTCCGAGGGCCGCCGCCGTGGCCATGGCGCCCTGGCAGGGCGTGCAGGCGGCGAGGACGAAGACGGTGACGAGGACGATGGTCGCGCGTGGCATGTGATCCTCCCTGCCTGCTCACGCGGCGGCGGTGACCGGAACGGCTCACGCCTTGACAGCGGCCCGGCATCTCGTCCATAACTTGAATCCCTCCCAATGGATAGGTGATGGCCGATACCCCAGGTTCGCCGGGGGCGTCCGGGTCGTCGTCCGGCTTCACGTGGCTGCTCCAGCGCTGGAGTGGCGGGGACGCCGCGGCACTCGATGCCCTCATGCCCGCGGTGCATGCGGAACTGCGTCGGCTTGCGCGCTCGTACATGCGCCGCGAGCGCGAGGGCCATACGCTCGAGCCGACGGCGCTGGTGCACGAGGCGTACCTGCGGCTGGTCGATCAGCAACACGTGCGGTGGCAGTCGCGGGGCCACTTCTTCGCGATCGCCGCGCAGGCGATGCGGCGGGTGCTGGTGGACCACGCCAGGGCGCACGTCGCCGACAAGCGTGGCGGCGGCGCCGAGCGCGTCACGATCTCCGGGCTGCCGGCGGACGGCGCGTCGCAGGACCTCGACGTGCTGTGGCTGCACGAGGCGCTCGAGGCGCTCGCCCGGCTCGACGCCCGGCAGGCGCGGGTGGTGGAACTGCGGTATTTCGCCGGCATGACGGTGGAGGAGGTCGCGGCGGCGACCGACACGTCGCCGGCCACGGTGAAGCGCGACTGGGACAGCGCGCGTCGGTTCCTGGCGGTGCACCTGACGCGGCGGTCGGCCCAATAGGGCGGCAGCCCGTGCCCGGCCCGGCGTGCTGCGACCACGCGCGCCGGCGGCGGGTGCGCCCGGCACCCGCCTCGGGATGCGGTTATCGGGCGAGCACGACCAGGCGGTACGCGCACGGCTGCACGGGGCACCGCGCCATCGTCACGTCCACCTGGTACCGGCCGTTGCCCGACGGCACCGTCGCCACGCTCGGGCGGATGCCGTGGCCGATCGCGCGGTCGATCTCGCGGCCGGCCGGAGAGAAGAGCTGCAGGTCGACGTCGGCGCCCGGGGCCACCGCCTCGACCCGCACGCGGTACTCGCGGCCGCGCTCGAGGAGCACCGGGTGGTACGCGGTGGCGCCGGCCTCGAGGCGCCCGTCGAAAGTGGCCACCGTGCGGCGCGTGGTCAGCGCGCCGGGCGCGGTCGGGGTCGTGGCGATGGCGAACGTCTCGGCTGCGGCGAGCAGCGCGGACAGGGCGATGACGATGGCGGACGTGATCGAGTCGTTACGCACGGAGGCCTCCGAATCGGGGGACGGCGTCAAGTCGCCATCCACCTCGATACGCGGACGCTTGCGCTGGAACGGCTCACGAGGAGCTCGCCGGTGAGCGCCGACGACTCGCTCACGCCCGAGGCATGGGGCGACATCAAGGAGCTGCTCGCCGAACTCGGCACCCTGTCGCCCGGCGAGCGCGAGGCGCGCCTGCAGTCGCTGCCGGCTGATCGCGTCGCCCGGCTCCAGCCGTTCCTGGATGTCGACACCGGGGTGGTCGTGCCACCCGCCACGCCGGGCGTGCCTCCGACCCAGGCCGAGGAGATCCTGGCGGGGCGCTACCGTATCGAGCGCCCGCTCGGACGTGGCGGCATGGGCACGGTGGACCTGGCGCACGACCTGACGCTCGACTGCCCGGTTGCCATCAAGCGCCTGTCGAACCTCTGGTTGCCCGACGCCGAGGCCCGCCGGCGCCTGGTGCGCGAGGCGCGCGCCCTGGCCGCGCTCAACCATCCGCACGTCGCGCGCGTGCACGACGTGATCGACTCGTCGCCCCCCGCGCTGGTCATGGAGTACGTGGAGGGCGAGACGCTGGTCGACTGGCTGGAACTGCCTCGCGCCGCCCGCACCGTGATCGGGGTGCTGCGTCAGGTGGTCGAGGCCGTGGCCTACGCCCATACGCGCGGCGTCATCCACTGCGATCTCAAGCCGGGCAACGTGCTGGTCACGCCCGACGACCGCGCCAAGGTGGTGGACTTCGGCATCGCGCAGATGCAGCGCACCGCCTCCACGACACGCGTCGGCGACACGACGGTGGCGCCGGCGTTCACGCCGCGGTATGCCGCGCCGGAGGTCAAGCAGGGCGCCCGCCCCGTGCCGGCGTCCGACGTGTACAGCCTCGGCGTGCTCGTCGACGAGGTGGTCGACGAGTGCGCGAAGGCAGGCGCGCCGCTGCCGCCCCCCTTGGCGCAGGCGCTGCGTCGCGCGTCGCAGGCGGCGTGCGTCACGGAAGCCGACCGGCGCCCGCGCGACGGCGCCGCCTTCCTCGCGATGTTGCCGACCGTGGCAGCCCCCGACGCGGCCGCCGGGTGGCGCACCCGCGCCGCATCCGCGGTGCTGGTCCTGAGTGGCTGCATCAGTGGCGGACTCGCGGTCACCGGCGATGGCTCGGCGCTGCGGCCTGCGTCCCTGGGCGGGGGCAAGCCCATCGTCGTCGCGGTGGTGCCGCGGGTCGACGACGCGTCGGCCAGTACGATTTCGGCCGCCGCCGCCGACTTCCTGCGGCGGTCGCTCGGCACGTTGACCCGGGCTCGCCTGGTCACCGCGGACGTCCCGGCCTTCAAGGACGACGTCGACACGCTGGTCAAGGACCTGCGCTTCGAAGGGCTGACGTACGTGTTCGTGCCGTCGGTCGCACCGACGGCGACCGGCGTGCGCGTGAGTGTGGCGGTGCGCCGGGCGGCCGGCGGCGGCGTGGTGCAGACGTTCACGGAAGAGGGCCCGTCCTCAGCGCTCGGTGCCATCACCGGGCGCCTCGCGTCGCAGGTGCGCGCCTGGTTGAACGAGCCGGCACGGCCGCCAGGTGGACCGGTGTACGAGCCCTCGGCGCGCGCCCTCGGCGAGTACTCGCAGGCGCGCCAGTACCTCGAGCGTCCCGACAAGCCCGAGGCCTTCCAGCTCGCGCGCGAGCTGCTGGAGCGGGCGGTGGAGCGGGAACCCGAGTTCGCGGCGGCGCATGCGGAGCTGTCGCGCGTGCTGGTGCTGCAGTACCGCGCGCGCCGTGACGCCGCGCTGCTCGTGCAGGCGCAGGCTGCCGCCGGCAAGGCGATGCGGCTCGATCCGGGACTGGTGGAAGCGCGCCTCGCGCACGCGACGACGCTGCAGGCGACGGGGCAGCGTGCCGACGCGATCAGCGAACTTCAGCAGATCCTCAAGGTGGCCCCGACCCACGATCGGGCGATGCGGCTGCTGGGGCAGTTGCAGGCCGCCAGCGGCGCGATGGACGACGGGGTGCGGACCCTGCGTGAGGTCATCGCCCTGCATCCGAGCTGGCAGAACTACCGGGCGCTCGGCACGGTGTTGTACGACGCCGGCCGCTACGCCGAGGCGGAGCAGGAGTATCGCGAGTGCGTCGCCTTGCAGCCGGACAACCCGTTTGCCCACCAGCTGCTCGGGGCGGCGCTCCAGAAGCAGAATAGGGACGCCGAGGCCGTGCGCGAGTACGAGCGCGCGCTCGCCATCCAGCCGTCGGCGCCGGCGTACACCAACCTCGGCACGTACCAGTACGGACTGGGCGACCTGAAGGCGGCGGAGCGCGCCTACCGCAAGGCCGTGGAGATTGCGCCGCAGGACCCGCTCATGCAGCGGAACCTGTCCGACGCGCTGCGCGCGCAAGGCCGCGCCAGGGAGGCGCGCGAGGGGTACCAGCGGGCCGCGGAGCTCGCCGAGGCGGAGCTGCGCGTGAACCCGCAGGACCAGACCGCCCAGAGCCTTGCTGCCTACGCCTGGGCGCGCGCCGGCAACTGTGAGCTGTCCAACGTGCCCAGTACGCGTATCGAGTCAGCACCGTCGCCGTCGGTCGATGGACTCATCGATGTCGTGAACGCGCGCCTGATCTGCGGCGTCGTTCCGCAGGCGCTTGTCGACCTGCGAGCCATCGCGGCAGCGGGCGTCTCGTTGTCGGGCGTTCTTGAACGTGATGTCGAAGAGGCGGCGCCCAGGCCGGTTCGCCAGTTCGTCGCCGGTGCCGCAAGCGCGGGCAAGTGAGGGAGCGTGTCTGGCGCGTGAAGGCGTCAGGCCGTCGGTCAACGAAGTGCGCGTCTCTGCAAGCGCCTGTGAGGACCTCAGCGATGAAACGACCAATCGTATTCGCACTGTGTTGCGCGCTATGGACCATCCTCGACGCTGGTGAGGTGGAGGGGAAATGCACCGCGCGACGGGTCTACAAACTGGACGTCATCAAGTCGTCGGACGCCGGGCCAGGCGACAAGGTGCTGAGGAGCACCTCCGGGCAGGACCTTGGCTGCGCGATCACCACGAAGAAGGACGACGCCCATCTGTGCGAGGGCGCAGACGGCAACGCGCATCTGTTCCAGATCAAGGTGCACAACAGGTGCAACCAGGCCGTGGACGCGCAAGTCGTGGTGAGTGCTACCGGCCCTGACGCGATCGAGTTCACCGACGACGAGTCGTGCAAGCAGGCACAGACCGCACAGGGCTACACGAAGTCGCTCGACCCCAACCGAATGGCCATGGTCCTGTGCACGACGAAGAACTATCCGAAGGAGGAGGGTTCGACCGGCCCCGACTACAGCGGGTCGTACAGCATCGACGTCCTCGCCGTGGCCGGGCAAGAGGTGGGTGATGGCCTCTTCGATCCCAGAATCGCCGTCGAGCGCGATGGCGACGTCACGACGTCTTTCCCGTGGTGGGCCAAGGTGTTCGCAGGCGTGGCAGCACTCGCGGTCGGCGCGCTGATCGGGTGGCTCGTTGGCAGGCGTCAATCGAGGTCGTCTGCCAAGCCCACGGTGACGTAGCCGTCCGCGCCTCCCTCGGAGCCCGGCCTGCTCGCTGGACAGTGACCCCGCTTCCGGGGTCTCATACCGGGCGATGGAACGCCAGTATCACCAGTGGTTCTCGCCCCGCCTCGGGTTCGACATGGGGCTCACCGTGTACGGCCACTTCGGCACGCCGCTGCTCGCCTTCCCGACGAGCGGCGGCGACGAGTGGGAGATGGAGGGGCAGCGCATGATCAGCACCCTCACCCCGTACATCAACGCCGGGCGCATCAAGGTGTTCTGCGTGCGGTCGGCCTCGGCGCAGTCCTTCTACGACAAGGGCGCGCACCCGTTCCACCGCAGCTGGATGCAGAAGCAGTACGACGAGTACATCCGCTGGGAGGTCGTGCCGTTCATCCACGACCACTGCCGCGGACTGCCCGCCATTGCCGTCATGGGCGCCTCGCTCGGCGCCTACCACGCCGCCAACAGCGCCTTCAAGCACCCCGACACCTTCAAGTGGTGCTTCGCCATGTCGGGCGTCTACGACATGCGGCGCTTCATGGACGGCCTGTACGACGACAACTTCTACTTCAACAACCCGATCGACTATCTCTCGTCGATCACCGACCCCTGGTTCTACCAGCACATCGCCTCGTCGCACGTCCACCTGGCCACCGGCAACGGCCCGTGGGAGCGACCGGAGGAGACCTACCGCTTCGCCGAGGTGTTGCGCAACCGCAACATCCCGCACCACCTCGACGACTGGGGACCGCAGGGCGGCCACGACTGGCCCTACTGGCACCACATGATGTGGGAGTACGTGGGCAGACTCCTGTAATTCGAAATTTGAAATTCGAAATTCTCGTGGGGCGCGGCTTCGCCGGCGCCCCACGGGATGTGTCAAGCGGCAAGGCCGGGGGGCCGGCCGCCGATCAATTTCAAATTTCAAATTTCAAATTGCGTTCAGGGGCGCGGAGCGACCCTGAACGCCGGCACCTGCCCGCCGCCGCTCGTGACGTTGGCCAGGCCCGACGAACTGAGACGCGTGAGGAAGCCGCTCACCTTGCCCCGGAAGATGTAGGGCGCGCAGTCCACCAGCATGTCGCGCGTCGTCACGCGGTACGGGTCGGTTTCCACCATCGGGAACGGCTCGCGACGAATCGGGATCCGCTCCTGCACGATCCAGGTGCCGGCCGGCTGCGCCAGCGCGTGCTGCAGCGCCGCCTCCCACGCCGATGCGTCGGCCTCCCACCCCAGCATGACGCCGTGCCCGCCGAAGTCGTCGGTCGGCTTGATCACCAGCCGCTCGCGGTGGTCACGCGCGAACGCCACCAGGTCGACGTCCTCGCCGCCGCTCGTCCGCGTGCGCCGCTCGGCGACGACGCGCGTCCACGGCACATGGGCCAGGATGACGGCCTGCTCCTCGGGAGTGAAGCGACCGGCGTGGGCCTCGTCGGTCAGGACCGCGAAGAACGACTTCTTGTGCGGGATCTTGCAGCGCAGCGTGTTGGCCACGCACGCCAGCCGCTCGCGGTAGGCCTGCACCAGCACGCGCGTGTCGTCGGGGCGCGCCACGAGATCGTTGATCAGGGCCCGCCGGTACACGAGGTCGATCGCCCGCCCGTGCGCCACGAGCCGCCCGCCGACGATCTCGAGGTCGCGCGGATCGGCGACCACCGTCGGCACGCCGCGCGCCGTGAAGCGCTCCGCCAGGATCTCGAACTCGCTCCACGTCGGCACGTCGCGGAAGTCCGTGATTACGATCGTCGGAGGCGTCGCGGTGCCGCCCCAGTCGCGGTAGCTCGCCAGCAGCGCCTCGAGCATCGCGTCCATCATGTGGTACGGCTCCGCGTCGAAGGCTTCGCGGAAGCGCGCCATGATCGGCAGTTCGGCGAACACCGACGCCAGCACCTCGGTGTAGCCGAAGCCGGCCGGCGACTCGGCGTTGTACTCGGCGAACATCAACGAGTCGGGCAGCAGGAAGGAATCGAGCCGACTGGCAGTGCTCGCGTACTGGTAGCCGGGGTCGATCGCGACGAGCGCGCGCTCGGCATCCGACAGCCCGAAGTCGGCCAGCAGCGCCTCGTCCTCCGTCGCCTCGCGGATGATCCGCTCGCCGACCCGCGCAATCACCTCACAGGCGGCGCGCTGGCGCGCCTCGTCCTCGACCGTCATGAAGAGCGGCCGCAGGAAGGGGCAGCTCAGGCGCCCGCCGAATACGAGCCGCGCGTCGCGCATCCGCTGCGCGTGCGCGACCCAGTACGCCTCGGTGAGCTCGCCGCCCTCGCCGAGGAGGGACATCCAGGTGTCGATCGGATTCATGCAATTCGAAATTTGAAATTTGAAATTTGAAATTTGCGGGGGCGCGGCTTCGCCGTCGCCCCTCGGGCTGTTGCACGCGGCAAGGCCGACAGGCCGGCCGCCGATCAATTTCGAATTTCCAATTTCAAATTGCCCGCTCAGGGTACCGGGCTGCCCACGAACCCCGACGCGGCGCCGAGGCCGAGCATCTGCTCCCACTTCGGGAACATGTTGCTCTGGTGCCCGTTGAGCGCGCGATCGATGCAGAGGCGGGCCATCTTGTCGACGACCATCTCGAAGTAGAACGGCGTGATCCGATCGCGCTCGAAGTCGGGCGCCGGGTTCAGGAAGTCGATCGCGTACGGTACGTCGTCCTGGATGCCGAACTCGATGGTGTTCATCTCGTAGCCGAGCGCCTCGTTGATCGTCTGCGCGTCCCTGACGACGCGCGCGCCGACCTCGGCCGAGAGGTAGTCGTGCTGGATCAGGTACTGGCGGGCGTGCGGGTCGTAGACCACCGGCACGATGTCGTGCTTGCCGAACGTGAAGCAGCGCACGTACTTGTCGAAGTGGACGAACTGCTGCAGCGTCATGCAGTACGGCGCGGTGCCGTCGTAGGCCGCGAGCAGCTCCTCGCGCGTGTGCACCTTGTACACGTGCTTCCAGCCACCGCCCGAGAAGGGCTTCAGGATGGCCGGGCGGCCCGTGTAGTCGAGCAGGCCGTCCCAGTCGAGCGGATACCCCATGTTGCGCAACGACGCGGGCTGGATGTCGACGTCCTGCGGGTACGCCTTCTGCGGGAGCAGCACGGTGCGTGGGATCGCCACCCCCAGGCGGGCCATCAACGAGTAGTTGAAGAACTTGTCGTCGGCCGTCCACCAGAAGGGGTTGTTGATCACGTAGGTGCCGTTGAGCACCGCCAGCTTGAGGAAGCCGCGGTAGTACTCCACCTCGTGCGAGATGCGGTCGACGATCACCTTGTAACGCTGCGGCTCGTCCATCGGCGTGCCACTGAGCGTCACGTACTCCGCGGTGATGCCGTGGGGCTGCCCGAGCTGATTCACCTTGTCGATGAACGCCGGAGGAAAGCTGTACTCGCGACCGACCAGCAACCCGATCTTCATGTCTGTGTGCTCCCCGGAAAAACGCGGCAGTCTACCACGGCAGCGTACGCCAAACCTGCGCGCACGTCAGGGTAGAATTACTCACGTTCAGGGGTTACTGTGGCAGGACGCCGGGCGTGGGGATCGAAGAGGTCCCAGCGGTCGGTCACCCCGGGATCAGGTACGCAGGCCAGCGGTCGGGCCCTCCCTCCCTTCCGCTCACCGCGCGCCTGATCCCAGGGTGCCGTCCACTGGGCGACCCTTCTGAATCACATAACGTTCGCGACGCGCGAACCGAACGCCCGAGCGGTGATTTTTTTTGCGCACGCCGATCGGCCCTGCGGCGCCCCGTGGTGTCAGATCCGCCCGCCACTGCCACTGTCGCGCCCACCGGCACCGACCACCACCGGCGGCCTCGCTACACTAGGCAGGTGCCGATCGTTGCCCGCGCCCCGATGGGCGCCCTCTCCACCGACCTGTTCGACCGCAGCCCGGAGGCCATCGCCGCCCACCTCGAGGACGCCGCGCACTATCCCGGCGGCACCGCCGATGCCGTCGCGCGGCCCCGCACCGAGGCCGACATCGCCGCGGTGCTCGCCGAAGGGCGCCCGGTGCTCACCGTCGGCGCGCAGTCGTCGCTCACCGGCGGCGCCACGCCCACCGGCGCCATCGTCCTGTCGACGACACGGCTGACGACGATCGAGCCGCCGACGGGGCGCGAGGTGCGGGTGGGCGCGGGCGTGCCCCTGGCCACCCTGCTGGAGGACCTGGCGCGCAACGGCCTCGACTTCCCGCCCGTGCCGACCTACCTCGGCGCGACGGTCGGCGGCATCATCGCCACCAACGCGGCCGGCGCCGCCACCTACAAGTACGGCACGACGCGACAGTGGGTAGAAGGACTCACCGTGGTGCTGGCGGCCGGCGACGTGATCGACATCCGCCGCGGCCAGCACGTGCTCGACGCGTCCGGCGTGTTCGTCATCGACGGCCCGGGCGGGCGCCGCGAGGTGCCCGTGCCGACCTACGTGATGCCCGACGTGGTGAAGCGGTCCGCGGGCTACCACGCCGCGCCCAGCATGGACGTGGTGGACCTGTTCATCGGCGCCGAGGGCACGCTCGGGGTCATCGCCGCTGCGACGCTGCGCCTGCAGCCGGCCCGCGCCGGACTCTGCTACGCGCTGGTGCCCTGCGTGGACGAGCCCCGTGCCCTGGCGCTGGTGGGCGACCTGCGGCGGCAGTCGCATGAGACGTGGCGGACGCAGGATCCGGCCGGGATCGACGTCGCCGCCATCGAGCACATGGATGGCCGGTCGCTGCAGATCCTGCGCGAGGACGGCGCCGACAGGAAGTACGAGGTCAGCTGGCCGGCGTCGGCGGGGCTGCTGCTGCTCATCCAGCTCGAGCTGCCGCCGCTGACCCAGGACGACGCGTACGAGCAGATCAGCACGGCGCTCGACCAGGACGGTCCCGATACGCCGCTGGCGCGCTTCTGCCGCGTGCTCGACGCGCACGGCGTGCTCGACGACACGGAACTGGCCCTGCCGGGCGACCGCAAGCGGGCCGAGCAGCTCCTCGGCGTGCGCGAGGCCGTGCCCGCTGGCGTGAACGCCCGCGTCGGCCGCGCCAAGCGCGACATCGACGGGCGGATCGCCAAGACGGCTGCCGACATGGTCGTCCCCTTCGAGAAGTTCGGCGAGATGATGGACGTCTACCGCGCCGGCTTCGCGCGTCGTGGCCTCGACGTGGCGACGTGGGGGCACGTCTCGGACGGCAACGTCCACCCCAACGTGCTGCCGCGCAGCTACGAGGACGTCGAGGCCGGCAAGGCGGCGATCCTCGAGTTCGGTGTCGAGGTGGCACGCCTCGGCGGCTGTCCGCTGGCCGAGCACGGCGTCGGCCGGCACCCGGTGAAGCAGGCGCTCCTGCGTCAGCTGTATGGCGACGAGGGCATCGAGCAGATGCGCCGCGTCAAGCGCGCGCTCGACCCGCAGGGCCTGCTCGCGCCGGGGGTGTTGTTTGGCCCGTAGGGTGCAAGCGACAAGGGACGAGTACGCAAGTCACCAGGGGTGCGAGGGAACAGGGGCAAGGCAGGGCAGGGACAGGGGACGAGCACGCGAGACACGACGGACCAGGAAGGTGGTGACGCGGCACTGACCGGGAGTTCGGTCCTTGTCCCCCGTCACTCGACGACCTTGTCCCTCGCCCCTTGCCACCCTTGTGACTCCTCCCCTTGTCCCTCGTCCCTTGTTCCCCCGCCGCGTCAGGCGTACAACGAGACGTGCGCACCCGTCTTCTTGCCGTCTCGTCCGCCGCCCTCGCCGGCCTGGGCCTCGCGGTCGCCTGCTCACGCGTGTCGGCGCCAGGTACCACCGCCACCAACCCGCCTGCCGATCCGGCCGCGTTCGTCAAGCAGGCCAACGCCACGCTGCTGGAGCGCGCCAACGCCCTCGCGCGCGCGCAGTGGGTGGCGGCCAACTTCATCACCGAGGACACCGAGCAGCTGTCGGCCGCCGCCAACACGGAGTACGTGGCCACCTCGATGCGCCTGGCCAAGGACGCGGCCAGCTACCCGGCCGATGCCGGCGGGAACGCCGACGTCGCGCGGCAGCTCCTGCTGCTCAAGCTCGCCGCCAGCCCCCTGCCCGCCCCCTCCGATCCCGAACTCCAGAAGGAACTCACGCGCATCGTCGCCGGCATGGAAGCCGGTTACGGGCGCGGCAAGTACTGTCCGGCGGGGAAGGACTGCCAGACGCTCGACGATCTGAGCCGGTTGATGGCCACCAGCCGCGACCCGAAGGCGCTTCGTGAGGCGTGGGAGGGCTGGCACGCCATTGCGCCGCCGCTCAAGCAGCCCTACGAGCGCTTCGCGCAACTGGGCAATCAGGGCGCCAAGGAGCTCGGGTTCGCCGACCTCGGCGCGTTCTGGCGCGCCGGCTACGACATGCCGCCCGACGACTTCGCCAAGGAGGTCGATCGCCTCTGGCTGCAGGTCAAGCCGCTCTACGACCAGTTGCACGCGCACGTCCGGCGTCGCCTCGGCCAGCAGTACGGCCAGGACGTCGTCGCGCCGGACAAGCCGATCCCCGCCCACCTGCTCGGCAACATGTGGGCGCAGCAGTGGGGCAACGTCTACGACCTGGTCGGGCCGAAGGGGCGCGCGCCCGGCTACGACCTTGCCGGCGCCCTCCAGGCGAAGAAGACCGACGCGCTCGGCATGGTGCGCTACGGTGAAGGCTTCTTCACCTCGCTCGGCTTCGCGCCGCTGCCGCAGACCTTCTGGACGCGTTCCCTCTTCACCCGTCCGCGCGACCGCGACGTGGTGTGCCACGCCAGCGCCTGGGACGTCGACAACGTCGACGACCTGCGCATCAAGATGTGCATCGAGATCAACGCCGAGGACTTCGTCACGGTCCACCACGAGCTCGGGCACAACTTCTACCAGCGCGCCTACAACACCCAGCCGTTCCTCTATCGCACCGGCGCCAACGACGGCTTCCACGAGGCGATCGGCGACGCGGTGGCGCTGTCGATCACGCCGTCGTACCTGGTGAAGGTCGGCCTGCTGCCGACCGTGCCCAGGACGCAGGACGACGTGGAGTTCCTGCTGCGGATGGCGCTCGACAAGGTGGCGTTCCTGCCGTTCGGGCTGCTCGTCGATCAGTGGCGCTGGAAGGTGTTCAGCGGCGAGATCGCGCCGGCGCAGTACAACGCGGCCTGGTGGCAGCTGCGCGAGCAGTACCAGGGCGTGGCGGCGCCCGGGCCGCGACCGGCCGACGCCTTCGATCCGGGGGCGAAGTACCACGTGCCGGCCAACACGCCCTACACGCGCTACTTCCTCGCGCACATCCTGCAGTTCCAGATGCACCGGGCGATGTGCAGGGCGGCGGGCCACACCGGGCCGCTGCACACCTGCTCGGTGTACGGCAACACGGAGGTCGGCGCGCGCCTTCAGAAGATGCTGGCGATGGGCGCGAGCAGGCCCTGGCCCGAGGCGCTCGAGGCGCTCACCGGAGAGAAGCAGATGGATGCCACGGCGATCCTCGACTACTTCGCGCCGCTCCGTCAGTGGCTCGAGGCGGAGGCCGCCGCGGGCAGGTGAGGCCACGGCAGGCCCGTCCGGACGGTTGCCGATCGGCCCGCAGGACGCACGACCGCGCACCCGCCGGCTCGCCGGAGGGGTATGCTGGCGCTACCGATGAGTGACGTTCAAGTCGTTCCAAGTCTGCAGCTCGGCGTGTCTGCCGATGCCGCGGCGCCATCACAGGACGGGTCACGATGAAGAAGCCGAAGGCGGAGGTGCTCGAAACCGTCGAGCCGGGCGAGCCACGGAAGGGCAAGAAGGACAAGGCGGCCAGGCACGAGGCCCGCCAGAAGAAGTCTGACCGGAAGGCCCGCAAGGAGGCCGAGCGGCTCGCCGCCGCCGCCGTCTCGCAGCAGTCGTCGGCGGAGGAGGAGCCAGGGCCCCTGAAGCGCAAGGCGTACGACAAGGCGCTCGCCAAGCTCCACGAGGAGCTCGTGCACCTGCAGGAATGGGTCAAGGCCCACGGACTCAAGGTGTGCATCGTGTTCGAGGGACGCGACGGCGCCGGCAAGGGCGGGACCATCAAGGCGCTCACCGAGCGCGTCAGCCCGCGCGTCTTCCGCGTGGTGGCGCTGCCGGCGCCGACCGATCGCGAGAAGAGCCAGATGTACGTGCAGCGCTACATCCGCCACTTCCCGGCGGCGGGCGAGGTCGTGATCTTCGACCGCAGCTGGTACAACCGCGCCGGCGTCGAGCGCGTGATGGGCTTCTGCAGCGAGGAGGTGTCGCGCAAGTTCCTCGCCGCCGTGCCGCTGGTCGAGAAGGCGATGATCGACTCCGGCATCATCCTGCTCAAGTTCTGGCTCGAGGTCAGCCCCGAGGAGCAGACGCGCCGCCTGAAGTCGCGCATCGACGATGGGCGGAAGACGTGGAAGCTGTCGCCGATGGACCTCAAGTCGTACAGCCGCTGGTACGACTACTCGCGGGCCCGCGACGAGATGTTCACCGCCACCGACACCGAGTTCGCCCCATGGCACGTGGTGCGCTCCGACGACAAGAAGCGGGCGCGCCTGAACGTCATCGCCCACATCCTGGCCCACGTGCCCTACAAGCGCGCCAAGCGCGAGAAGATCACGCTGCCCAAGCGCCAGAAGCCTGGCGACTACCGCGATCCGGAGTACCCGTACCGGTACGTCCCCGAGAAGTACTGAGTCCCGACCCGCCCAACACCCGAGATGCCGGTGCGGGAGGGACGCGCCGGCATTCCCGGGGGCGGTCGTGGACTCCGGTCAGTGCGTGGTCGGCTTGGTCGCGGGTTTGGTGACTTGTGCCGCGCCATCCTTCGCGGTGGCCGGCTTGGTCTTCTCCTTCTTGGTCTTGCCGGTGGCGTTGCTGGTGGCATGAGCCGCCGCCTTCCCTTGCCCGTGCACGAGTGTGTATTGCGTGCGGACCGGGGTGGCAGAGGCGGTGGCGGCGATGGCCAGGAGGCCGAACGCGGTGGCGAGCAGGGAACGACGCATGGAAGTGACTCCTGCCGCGCATCGGGAACATCGGTGACGCTGGCGCGGCGCTCAGCGTTCTGACAGGAAGATACGAGGGGGCGCCTGTCACGCCGCTGACCGGAGCATGACAATCCTGACAGTCGGGTGGGCGGGGCCTCGCGGGAGGAACGTGGTGCGAGTCGTGCTGGCAGTGGTGATGGTCGCGGTGGCGGCCGTGGCCGCCGTGCGCGGGCAGGGCGAGACGTTCGACCTGGTCATCCGCGGCGGCCGGGTCGTCGACGGCACGGGCAATCCGGCCTTCGACGCCGACCTCGGCATCCGCGACGGCCGCATCGCGGCCCTCGGGCGGGTCGCCGGCGTGGCCGGCCGCGTGATCGACGCCACCGGGCTGGTCGTGTCGCCCGGCTTCATCGACGTCCACAACCACTCCGACACCACGCTGCTCGACGATCCCGACGCGCAGAGCATGGTGCGACAGGGCGTCACGTCGCTGATCCTGGGCGAGGGCGGATCGGCAGCGCCATCGGCGCGATGGCCGCGGTTCCGTGACTACTTCGGCGAGCTCCAGCGGCGAGGCCTGAGCGTCAACGTCGGCTCCTACGTCGGATCGGGCCAGGTGTGGACCGAGGTGCGCGGGCCCAGGGCCGGCCCGCCGGAGGCCAGGGAGCTCGAGACGATGCGGCGCCTGGTCGGCGAGGCGATGGCCGACGGCGCGCTCGGCCTGGCGAGCTCGCTCAGCGGGCCACCCGGCGTCTGGATTGACACCGACACGCTGGTCGCGCTCGCGGAGGTGGCCGGGCAACACGGCGGCATCTACTCGACGCACATGCGCACGGAAGGCAAGGGCGTGTTCGCGTCGGTGGAGGAGGCCATCGAGATCGGCCGGCGGGCGCGCCTGCCCGTCGACATCATCCACCTCAAGATCGCCGAGCACACGATGTGGGGACGGATGCCGGAGCTGATCGCCCTGATCTCGGGGGCGCGGGTCCGCGGACAGCTCGTCGAGGCCAACGTCTACCCCTACCGCGCCGGCCAGAACAACCTTGCCAGCATCGTCCCGCCCTGGGCGCACGAGGGCGGCACTGCCGCGCTGATTGCGCGCCTGAAGAACCCCGCGCTCCGGCCGAGGCTGGAGGCCGAGATCCTCGGCACGGCCCCGACCGGCGACTGGTACAACCACTACACGGCCACTGGCGACTGGGACGGCATGCTGCTGGTCACGCTCAGCAACCCGCGCTACCAGCGGTTCGCCGGCATGCGCATGAACGAGGTGATCACCGCGCTCGGCAAGCCGCCCCTCGACGTGCTGTTCGAGCTGCTCGTCGAGAACGACGGTTCGGTACCGACGGTCTACTTCCACCACAGCGAGGAGGACATGCGCCACGCGCTGGCGCAGCCCTTCGTGTCGATCGGGTCCGATGGCAGCGCCGTGAACACCGACGGGACGGTGGGCCCGACGCACCCGCATCCGCGGTTCTACGGCACCTTCCCACGCGTGCTCGGCCGCTATGTCCGTGAGGCCCGGGTGCTGACCCTCGAGGACGCCGTGCGCAAGATGACCTCGGCCAACGCCGCCAAGGTGCGCCAGTTCGATCGCGGGCTGCTGCGCCCCGGCATGCGGGCCGACGTGACGATCTTCGACGCGGCGCGCATCGTCGATCGCGCCACCTACGAGCAGCCGCGACAGTACGCCGAGGGCATCGCCTACGTGGTCGTCAACGGCACCGTGGTGCTCGACCGCGGCGAGCACACGCACGCGCGGCCCGGGACCGTGCTCAGGTCGCGCGCGAAGGCCGGCAGCGACCAGGAGCCCGCCAGATGACCGACCAGGCCCGACTGATCTTCCTGTGCGGCAAGATGGCCGCCGGCAAGTCGACCCTGGCGCGCGAGCTGGCGGCGCGCGAAGGCGCCGTGCTGCTCGTGCAGGACGAGTGGCTCGGGCACCTCTTTCCCGGCGAGATCCGCAGCGTTGCCGACTACCTGCGGTGCTCGGCGCGATTGCGTGCGGCGCTCGGGCCGCACGTGTGCGACCTCCTTGCCCGGGGCAGCACGGTGGTACTCGATTTCCCCGGCAACACCGTCGAGCAGCGTGCATGGTTCCGCGAGCTGTTCGAGCGCGCCGGCGTCGCCCACGAGTTGCACCTGATCGTCGCGTCGGACGACCTGTGCAAGCGGCAGTTGCGGCACCGCAGCCGCGACCTCCCGCCAGGCACGCCGTGGACGACCGACGAGGAGTTCGACGCGATCACCGCGTACTTCCAGCCGCCTTCCGAGGACGAACGGTTCACCGTCGTGCGACACGAACGCGGGTAGTCTGGGGCAGCGAGGAGGCACGACTCGAGGTCCCTGCCGCCGAACGGTCGAGGTGGGCGTATGCTGGCCTCACCATGGACGTGACCACCCTCGTCCCGAGCCTCGCGTGGCTGCCCCGGTACCGCCGAGAGTGGGTCCGTCCGGACCTCATGGCCGGCCTCACCGCGGCCGCCGTGGTCGTGCCCAAGGCGATGGCCTACGCGACGATCGCGCAGCTGCCGCTGCAGGTCGGCCTCTACACCGCCATCGTGCCGATGGTCGTGTACGCCCTGCTCGGGGCGTCCCGCCCGCTCAGCGTCAGTACCACCACGACGATCGCGATCCTGACGGCGGCCGAACTCGGGCGCGCCGCGCCCGGCGGCGATGCGGCGATGATCGCCGCGGCGGCCACGCTCTCGGTGCTGGTGGGCCTGCTGCTCGGCCTGGCCGCCCTGCTCCGCCTCGGGTTCGTCGCCAACTTCATCTCCGACCCGGTCCTCACGGGCTTCAAGTCGGGGATCGGCCTGGTGATCGTCGTCGACCAGCTGCCGAAGCTGCTCGGGGTCCACTTCGCGAAGACCGGGTTCTTCCGCGACCTCGTCGCGCTCGCCGGGCAACTGCCCGAGACGTCGCTGCCCACGCTGCTCCTGGCGCTGGGGCTGTTGCTCGTGCTCGTCGTGCTCGAGCACGTCGCGCCGCGTGCTCCCGCCGCGCTGGTGGCCATAGGCATCGCGATTGCCGTGTCGGGCCTGCTCGGCCTCGAGCAGATGGGGGTGGCCACGGTCGGCGCGGTCTCCGGCGGGCTGCCGACGCTGCTCCCGCCGCAGTTCGCCCTGGCCTGGTCGATGTGGCCGGCAGCGGCCGGCATTGCGCTCATGAGCTTCACCGAGAGCATTGCCGCGGCACGCGCATTCGGGGCGCCGGGGGAGGGGCGGCCCGAGCCGAACCAGGAACTGTTCGCGCTCGGCGTGGCCAACGTCGCTGGCGGGCTGTTCGGTGCGATGCCCTCGGGCGGGGGCACCTCGCAGACGGCCGTCAACCGGTTGGCCGGCGCGCGCACGCAGGTCGCCGGACTGGTCACCGCCGCAGCGGCGTTGGCGACACTCCTGCTGCTCGGGCCGGTGATCGCGCTCATGCCGCAGGCGGCGCTCGCCGCCGTGGTCGTGTTCTATTCGCTGGAGCTGATCAAGCCCGCGGAGTTCGCCGCGATAGGGCGGGTGCGCCGCACCGAGTTCTACTGGGCGGCCATCGCGTGCGCCGGTGTCATGCTGCTCGGCACGCTCAGGGGCATCCTGGTGGCGGTGGTGGTGTCGCTGGTGTCGCTGGCCCAGCAGGCCTACAACCCACCGGTCCACGTCCTGGGCCGCAAGCGCGGGACGAGCGCCTTCCGCACGTTGAGCCCGGAGCATCCCGACGACGAGACGTGGCCGGGCCTGCTGATCCTCCGGCCGGAAGGCCGGCTCTTCTTCGCCAACGCCGAACGCGTCGCCGACCGGATTCGGCCGATGCTCGATCGGCAGCGGCCTCGCGTGCTGTTGCTCGATTGCCGCGCGATCATCGACATCGAGTACACCGCGCTCCGCATGTTGATCGACGCCGAGGAGCGGCTGCGGAGCGAAGGCACGAGCCTCTGGCTGGCCGGCCTCAACCCGGAGGTGCTCGAGGTGGTCCGGCGCAGCGCGCTCGGCGAGCGGCTCGGGCGGGAGCGCATGTTCTTCAACCTCGATGCCGCGATTCACGCGTTCGAGGCGCGGCACGTCGCCTGACGGCGGCCGCGCTCAGGGCAGGTTGTAGCGCACCTGCACGAACACGAGCAGCGCGTCGGCCGAGGCGGGACCGCTGCCCACGAACCACGGCTCCCGCTGCAGCCACGACGTCTGCACGCCCACCTGCGCCGACCCGCGGTTCTCCGTCCGGACCGCGAGATACCAGAGAGTGCCGGTCAGTTCGCGAACGCGGCGATTGACGTCGTTGGACGAGCCGGGGTACCCGAATCCGATGGGTGAGCCATCGGCGTCGACGAAATGGGTGTCGTCGATCTGCATCCCCGAGTAGTAGCCGGCCAGCGAGATCCGGGGTGACACCGTCTGCTCGATGCCGCCGACCCACGAGGTCACCGGAATCGGCCGGATCGAACCGTCGCTGCGGAACGCGACGTCAGGGGCCATTCCGCCGACGTAGCGCCCGAGGCCCGGGCCGTACGCGGCCTGCGCGATGATGCGCGTCGAGGCGGTGGGGTTGACGCGCCCGTTGACGCTGAGGCCACCGCCCGAGGCCCGCTGCACCTCGTCGTAGGGCGCCAGCGTGTGACGGAACACGCGCCAGACGCCGCCGACGTCGACGTGCAGGGCCTTCGACGGATTGAGCGCCACGCGCGTCGAGATGTCGGGCATCAGGTTGGGCACCGACAGGGCCTCGCTGCCGGTGTTGTACTGCGCCTCGATGTCGCTGGCACAGCACCCGGGCAGCGTCACGAGATCGCTGCCGATCTGCTGCTCGGGGTTCTCGATGGACACGGCCCAGTCGAAGGTCGGCGAGGGGTGCCACGTGAATCGCAGTTGCGGCACGCGCTCCCAGACCATCCCGGCCAGGTAGTTGGTGTCGACCGCCTGCGACATCTCGTAATCGGATGGCCAGACGCTCAGCCCCGCCTTCGCGGGCGTCATCAGCGTGAACGCCTGTCCGGCAGCCATCGAGAACGTGTCGCCGTACTGGATGTCGGCAAAGGCCTGGCGCAGGCGGAACCCGGCGCTGTTGCTGGTGACCGCGATGGTCCCCGAGGTGGCGCCGTTGAAGTCCATCTCGAAGTAGCCCGAGATGTTGCGGAAGCGCGCCTCGGGGAACGGCGCGTCGATGCGGACCGACAGGCGCGACGACTGGGCGGTCAGCCGCGTCTCCGACACGTTGCCGGCCAGCGTGTCCTCGTAGGGGATCGTCGCGAAGCTGGTGCCGGGGGCGCCGCCGCTGTTGGTCGACCGGTAGATGCCGGTGACGCCCACGTAGCCGCCGAACCGCAGCTTCGCGGGGCCGACGTCGATGCCGGCCCCATCTGCCTTCTTGCCCGCGATCTCCTGTCCTGGCTTGTGCGGCGCCTGCGTCGGGGGCGCGGGTGGCGACGTCACCTGACCCTCGGGTGGCGCGGGCTGGGCCTGCGGCGCTGGCGTTGGGGTCTGGGCGTGGGCGGCCGCGGCGATGAGCACTGCCGCGGCCATGACGAAGGGTGTCCCGATGCACCGCATGATGCTCAAGTGTAAGCGTCCCTCCGCTGTTGAACGAGGGGCCGGGCCCGCCGCCGTACGGCAAGGGACCAGATGTGGCCTCGCGCCCCTTGTCCCTCCCCGCCCTGTCCCTTGTCCCTCGCCTCCCTTGTGACTTGCGTACTCGTCCCTTGTCCCTTGCGCTCAGTGCATGAGCACGCCAGCACGGATGCGGCACATCGTGGACAGGGGCCGGTGCCGGTGCGACACCGACATCGATGACGCCGACGTCTTGACCTCCGCCAGTCATGGGCAGAGCATGGCGACGTGCGCGTGCTCGTGGTGGAGGACGATCGGAGCATTGCCGAGTTCCTCGTCGCCGGACTCCGGCAGGAAGGCTACGTGGTGGATCACGCCGCCAATGGCGTGGATGGTCTGGAGTTGGCCACTGCCCAGTCCTACGACGCGGCCATCGTCGACGTCATGCTGCCGCGGCTCGACGGACTCAGCCTCGTCGGCGCGCTGCGTCGTGCCGGCGTCGGCACGCCGGTCCTCTTCCTGAGCGCCCGCCATAGCGTCGACGATCGCGTCAAGGGCCTGCAGGGCGGTGGCGACGACTACCTCACCAAGCCCTTCGCCTTCGCGGAGCTGCTGGCGCGACTGCAGGTGATCACGCGGCGCGGGCAGGCACCGGCCGAGGCGTCGGAGTTGCGCCTCGGCGATCTGCGGGTCGACCGACTCACACGGCGCGTCGAACGCGCCGGCGTGCCCATCGACCTGAGGCCGCGCGAGTACGCGCTCCTCGAGTGCCTGATGCGACACCCGGGCAAGGTCGTGTCCAAGGCGATGATCGTCTCGCACGTCTGGGACTACAGCTTCGACACGGGCACCAACGCCGTCGACGTGCTCGTCTATCGCCTGCGCGACAAGATCGACAAGCCGTTTCCCACTCGCCTGCTCCACAACGTGCGCGGCATCGGCTATGTCCTCAAGGTGGAGTGATCGCCTCCGGCACGCACTCGCGCTCAGGCTCGGCCTCTGGTACTTCGGCCTCTTCCTGGTGAGCGCGGCGGCGCTCCTCGGACTGTCGTACGTGCTGGTCGCGCGCACGCTCGCCGACGAGGACCACGGCGTGCTCGAGGATCTGCTGTCGCGCTACGCTGCCGAGTACCGGCGCGCCGGCCCCGAGGGCCTGCAGGTACTGATGGAAGCCGACACCGCCGACGGCCGGCACGAACGCCTCCTGGTGCGGGCCATGACCCCCGGTGGCGACCTGCTGTACCTGGCCCGCTCCCCCGATCTCGCGACCCTGCCCCTTGACGGCTTCGACGACGCGTTGGCCCGGCGACGGCCGTGGAGCGTCGTGGCTGGCGCCCCCGGTCCCAGCGTGCTCGAGGTCGGTACGCTGCTGCTCCCCGATGGCGTGGCCGTGCAGATCGGCCGCAGCTCCGCCGGCCGCGACGCGCTGCTGGCGCGCTTCCGTTCGCGCCTGCTCGAACTGGCACTCGGCGTCGTGCTCATCGCCCTGGCGGGCGGCGTGCTCATCACCGCGACGGGTCTGGCGCCGCTCCGCGCGCTCGAGGCGACGGTCCGCGAAATCCTCGAGACGGGACGCCTCGATGCACGCGTCACCACGACCGGCAGCCGCGATGCCCTCGACCGCGTCGGCGTGCTCATCAACCAGATGCTGGCGCGCATGGACGCTTTGGTCGGCGGCATGCGCGGCACGCTCGACAACGTCGCGCACGACCTCCGCACGCCGCTCACGCGCTTCCGGACGATCGCCGAGCGGGCCCTCGTCAAGGGCGACGACGGGGCGGCCCTCGACGCGCTGGCGACGGCCGTGGAGGAAGCCGACCGCCTGTCGGCCACCCTCACCGCGCTGATGGACATCAGCGAGGCCGAGACCGGCAGCATGCGGCTCGCGCATGCGCCGGTGCCGGTGCGTCGGTTGATCGACGACGCCGTCGCGCTGTTCAGCGACGAGGCGGAGGACAAGGGGCTCCGGCTGTCGGCCGAGGCCGACGAAGCGCTGGTGGTGATGGGCGACATGACACGCCTGCGGCAGGCGTTGGTCAACCTGATCGAGAACGCCGTCAAGTACACGCCGCCTGGGGGGCAGGTGGAGGTGCAGGCACAGGGCGCGGGCGACCACGTCGTGGTGTCGGTGCGCGACACCGGCGACGGCATCCCGCCCGAGGACCTGCCACACGTCTTCGATCGGCTCTATCGCGGCGAGCGCAGCCGCTCGACGCGCGGGCTCGGACTCGGCCTCTCCCTCGTCAAGGCCATCGTCGAGGCCCACGGCGGGCAGGTGTCGCTCCGGTCGGCCGTGGGGGAGGGCACGCGCGCCGAAGTCGTCCTGCCGCTCGAGTCACGCGCGTAAGGCGAGTCGTGCCGGTCCTCAGGGGCGAGGCGCGGCGTGCGGGTCCAACACCTCGACGCGATCGGCGAGGCGCGTCCCTGTCGTGGCCGTGTACCGGATGCGGACGTGCTCGCCGACGTCGGCCTGCAGGTCCGCGACGCTGAGTGGGCGGTCACCGCGCAGGATGCGCGCGCCTCTCGTCAACGTGAAGGGCAGCTCCCGGTTCCCCTGCCGCACCTCCACCAGTCGACCTGCGGCATCGACGCGCACCAGCATGCCGGAGACCCAGGCTGCGCGCCCGGGCGTCGAGCCTGCGGCCAGGGCGCTCGCCGCGACGACGAGCGATCCGAGAAGGGCGAGGGTCCTGAGCAGGACGGTGCGCATGGACCTTCATACGAGCGTTCGCCTGTCCTGCGGGCGTCTGCACCATGACATCGGTGACAGGGACAGGCGCTTCGCACGACGCTCCGGTGCCGGTGACCACTGCGTCAGTCGGCCGGAGGGAGTGGCGGCGTGCACGGCAGCGTCGCGACGAACTGCGTGCCGTGCGGGCCCGTGCCGACCAGGGCCAGCGAGCCGCCATGCGCGTCGGCGATCCAGCGCGCAATCGGCAGGCCCAGACCACCACCGCCCTCGGAGCCTGCCGGGGCTAGCCTGACGAACCGGTCGAAGATCCGGTGCGCGTCGGCGTCGGGAACGCCTTGGCCGGTGTCGGTCACGCGCACGTGATACAGCCGACCGTCACGATGCAGGGCGACGGTGACGTGCCCGCCGGCCGGCGTGTGCCGCAGGGCGTTCTCGACGAGGTTGGTGAGCATCTGGCGGAGCAGGTGCTCGTCGCCGCTGCACGGCGCCTCCCCGTCGGACTCCGAGACGAGCGACACGCCGCGCGATCGTGCCAGCACGGCACAGTCGTCCACCACCTCGCCCACGAGTTCGTCGAGGTACAAGTGGGTCACCTGGAGCGGCCGTGCCGCGGCATCGGCGAGGGCGAGCACGAACATGTCGTCGACCATGCGTGTCAGGCGATCGGCCTGGCGCGCGATCACGTCGAGTCCCTCCCGATACTCCGCCTCCGCCCGTGTCGGCTGGTCCAGGGTGACCTGGGCCGTCGTTCGAATGACCGAGACCGGCGTCCTCAACTGGTGTGACGCCTCGGCCATGAACGTGCGCTGCTGCTGCACGGCGCTGGCCAGGCGGTCGAGGACGCCGTTGAAGGAGGCGGCCACGGCCGACAGTTCGTCCTCGCGATCGTGCAGGCGCAGGCGGGCCGAGAGATTGGTGCCGTCGATGCGGCCGGCCTGCATGGCGAGATCGGAGAGCGGTCCCAGCGTGCGGCCCGCGATCGCGACGCCGCCGATCACCGAGAACACCACCGCCAGCGGAATGCCGAGCAGCATCGCCAGTTCGAGCCGGCGCCGCTCGGCGTCGAGGGCGGCCAGCGACGTCCACACGACGATGCGCACGGGGACGCCGACGAGCCGCGGCGGCACCGTCAGGAGACGGACACTGCCCAGGCCCGGGCCCGCGTCCATCGTGGCCGGCGAGGCCCGCCGCGCGCGGAGGACCTGGTCGGAGAGCCGTGGCGACGCGGCAGGCTTGGCACCGAGCA
The DNA here is from genome assembly GCF_016865485.1 of Luteitalea sp. TBR-22. NCBI lineage: Bacteria > Pseudomonadati > Acidobacteriota > Vicinamibacteria > Vicinamibacterales > Vicinamibacteraceae > Luteitalea > Luteitalea sp. TBR-22. The sequence continues at coordinate 485,372 of NZ_AP024452.1, forward strand.
CCGTGTCATCGGCAGCGATGATCGCGAAGCCCTCCCGAGCCAGGTCGAGCTCGCGCATCATCTCGCGGACGGCCAGCGGGGCGGGCAGGCCCTCGGCCAACTCGCTCTGCAGCACGCCGGCGACGGTGCCCGCTGCGGCCGTGAGTTCGGCATCGACGCGCCCCAGGCCGAGTCGCCCCTGGAGCCACAGCACGGCACCACCGGCCGCGACCAGTGCCACGAAGGTGATCAGGCCCGCCCAGACGCCCAGGCGCGTGCGCAGGCTCATGACCGATCGGCCGACAGGGCGTAGCCCTCGCCCCGCCGCGTACGGATCAGCGACTCGTGCGCCGGCGCGTCGATCTTCCGGCGCAGTCGCTGGATGTACACGTCGATGACGTTGGACATCGGGTCGTAGCCCTCGTCCCAGACGTGCTCGGCGATCTCGGCGCGACCCACCACCTGCCCGACCCGCCTGGCCAGGAACTCGAGCAGCGCATATTCACGGGTGGTGAGGGGGAGGAGTTGCCCCTCGCGGGTCACCTGCCGTGCGCGCGTGTTCAGCTCGAGCGGCCCCACGCGCAGGAGCTCAGGAAGGGGCGCGCGCACGCCTCGCCGGATCAGGGCGCGCAGTCGTGCCAGCAACTCGCCGAAGTCGAACGGCTTGGTGAGGTAGTCGTCGGCCCCGCTGTCGAGGCCGGCGATGCGCGACTCGATGGCGTCGCGCGCCGTCAGCATCAGGATGGGCACGGCGAGGCCGGCGCTGCGCGCCTCCCGGGCCACCGTCAGGCCCGATCGGTGCGGCAGCATCACGTCGAGGATCACGGCGTCGTAGTCGGTGGTCGCGAGGCGGAACGCGGCGTCGTCGCCATCGGCCGACACGTCCACGGCGTAGGCATGCTCGCGGAGTCCCTTGGCCAGCATCTGCGCCGCGGCCGGCTCGTCCTCGACCAGCAACACTCGCATCGCATTATTGTGCGCCTACCAGCGTCAGCCCGAGACCGGCGCCTTTCGGGACGGCGATGGGCGTCAGCGCGAACGTTGACGCGCCGTGCCCGACCGTGACGGCACGACCCGACACGACGCCGAGCGCCGCCCCGAACAGCACGTCACTGAGGTAATGCCGGTTCTCGGACAGGCGTGACGCCGCGACATAGGCCGCCAACCCGTAGGACGGCACACCGGCCTTCCATCCGTAATGGCGTTGCAGGACCGTGGCCGTGGCGAAGGTCGCCGACGAGTGGCCCGAGGGAAACGAGTAACTGCTGCCATCGGGGCGCGTCCGGCCGACCGCGAGCTTGAGTCCCTGCGTCATCGCGGCCGTCAGGAGTTGTGCCCGGACCAGGTCGGCGCCGACCATGGCCAGGCGCTGATCGTGCGCCGCCCTGCCGATCATGTAGGTGGCCAGGGCCGCGCCTCCCTGCACCATTCCGCTGCCCAGCGCCGCGCCGCCGTCGAAGGCCGTATCGACGGCGGGGACACTGGAGGCCCGCCGCGTCAGGTCGGTGTCTTCGGGGTGGGCCGCGAGGCTGGCCGCACCACCGACGCCGAGGATGATCGCCGTCTCGACCGATGGCAGGTGCTTCACGTCCTGGCGTAGGTCGCGGAACAGTGACGCGAACGAGGGCATCGGCGCGGCTGAGGCATGGGCCGCGTCGGCGCTGGCGACGGCCGGCTGGAAGGCACCGGGCGTGAGGGCCGTTTGCGGCGCCTGCGCCATGGCTGGCGAGCCGAGCAGTAGGGACGCGAGGAGTCCGACGACGAGTCTGGTCATGTGGAAGCTCGGGAAGAACGGCACCGCAGTCTGTCAAGGCTGCCTGCCGACCCATGAACGCTCTATGACAGCCGCCCGCCTCGTCATCGGCGGTTCATCTGCGCTTCCCTATGCTGCGGACGTGTCGCTGACGGCCGTCACGTCCCCTCCCCGCCAGGCATTCCTCACGCGGTACCGGCAGCGCGCACGCCTCGTCGGGCGTGTGCTGGCCATCCAGCTGGCGTTGTCCTGTGCCCTGCGCCTGGCGCTCGTGACGACCTTCGGCGACACCTCCGTGGCAGGCCTCCGGCTGATCGGGATCCTTGCCGCGGGCACGGCCGGAGACCTGCTCGTGGCGATCACCGCGGCCCTGCCGTGGCTGCTGGTGCTCTCGCTGTTCCGCCTGCGGTGGCTCGGTTCGGGGCGCGTGCAGCACCTGCTGGTGGCCGGTGTCGGCGCCGTGCTCGCCTTCGAATCCTGCGTGCAGTACTTCTTCTTCGAGGAGTACAGCGCGCGCTACAACCACCTGGCGCTCGACTACCTGATGTACCCCGACGAGGTGTTCGGGAACATCTTCGCGAGCTACGACGTGCCCTCGTTCGCGGGACTCGCGCTGGTGGTCGGCGCGGCGCTGGCCGTTGCGACCGCCGCCTGGCCGCGTGCGGTCCTCGACGACTGGCGGTGGCGCGATCGCCTCGCGGGGGGCGTCCTCACCGCCGGGCTCGCCGCGATGATCGCCGGCGCCTGGACGATCGTGCCGGACGCGTTCGCGTCGGGGCGCCTGGCCAACGAACTGGCGCTGAACGGCTGGGCGCAACTGGTGCGCGCCGCCATCACCTCCCACCTCGACTACGAGGCCTACTACGCCCTGTTGCCGGCCGGCGACGCGTCTGCGAGGGTGAGGCGCCTGGTGGCGCAATCGGACCCGTCGCGCGGACTCGTGCGCCACTTCGAGCCGCGGCGTCATCGAGCCTCGGGTCCGCTCGACGTCGTCGTGATCCTCGAGGAGAGCCTGGGGTCGTCGTTCTCGGCGCGCTTCGGGCAGGACAATGACGAGTCCGTCACCCCAGAACTCGATCGCTGGAGCCGTGAGGGGATCGCGCTGACAGGCGTGATCGCCAACGGCAACCGCACCGTGCGCGGACTCGAGGGCGTGCTCTGCTCGTTCCTGCCGCTGCCGGGCGACGCGATCGTCAAGCGCGACCGGTCGGAGAACGTCGCGTCGATGGCCCGCATCCTGGCGGCGCGCGGCTATGACACGACGTTCTTCTATGGAGGCTACGGGCTTTTCGACAACGTGAAGTCGTTCATGACCGGGAATGGCTATCGGGAGTTCGTCGAGCAACCCGACTACCCTGCCGATGCCTTCCGCACGGTCTGGGGCGTCGCCGACGAGGTCGTGTTCGACGCCCTGATCGCGCGCCACAAGGCGGCACGCGCCGCTGGCCGGCGCTGGTTCGGCACCGCGCTCACCGTCTCGAACCACAAGCCGTTCGACGTCCCGGCGGGCCGCGTCTCCTGGCCGGCGACCGGCGCATCGAAGCGGCGTGGCGCCGTGCTCTACGCGGACTGGGCGCTCGGTCGCTACCTGTCACAGGCCAGGGCCGCCGGCCTGCTCGACGGCACGGTCGTGCTGATCGTCGGCGACCATGGGGCGCGTGTCTACGGCGCCGAGGAGATCCCGGTGACCAGTTACCGCATTCCTGCCGTGTTCCTGACGCCCGACGCTGGCGACCGCGGCGTCGTGATCGATCGGCTCGCCTCGCAGGTGGACCTCGCGCCCACGCTCCTGTCGCTGGCAGGCATCGCCTACGATGCGCCGTTCTTCGGGCTCGATGTCCTCGGCCTGCCCGACGACGGCGGTCGCGCGTTCGTGAACCACAACCGCAGCATCGGCCTGCTCACCGACACGAACCTGGCAGTGCTCGGCCTGCATCGGAGCCTGGCGCTCTACACGCGCCCTGACCGCCACAGCGACGGCTTCGTCCGCGTGACGAAGCCGACCCCCGAGCTCGCCGGTATCGCCGACGACGCGAAGGCGGCGTTCCAGACGGCCTACGTGCAGTATCAGGCGCGCGCGTACCGGTTGCCATCGTCATCCGCACCGGCCCCGGCGCCTGGACCGCCGCCTACGAACGTCGCGCGTACTTCAGGTAGATCGCGGGCAGCAGGAACAGGTTGAGGGCCGTCGACGTCACGAGGCCACCCAGGATGACCACCGCCATCGGATGCTCGATCTCGTGGCCCGACCGATCGCCGCCGGCGACGATCGGCACGAGCGCGAGGGCGGTCACGAGCGCGGTCATCAGGATGGGCGCGAGCCGCTCCTCGGCGCCCCGGACCGCCAGGTCCGCACCGAATGGCATCCCCTCCTCGGTCTCGAGATGCCGGTAGTGGCTCACCAGCATGATGCCGTTGCGCGCCGCGATGCCCAGCACGGTCACGAAGCCCACGAGTGACCCGAGCGACAGCACGCCACCGGTCAGGAACACGCTTGCGACGCCGCCGATGAGCGCGAACGGGATGGTGAGCGCGACCAGTCCCACCATGCGCGCCGATCCGAAGTCCACGTGGAGCACGAGCAGGATGCCGAGCAGCGAGAGCGCACCGAGCGTGAGCAATCGCCGCTGCGATTCGGCACGCGCCTTGTACTCGCCGAGCACCTCCGGGTGGTACCCCGCGTCGAAGGGAATCCTCGCCAGCACGGCTTCGATGTCGCGCGCCACCGAGCCGAGGTCACGCCCGCGCACGTTGGCCGTGACGTCGATTCGCCGCGACCCGCCTTCGCGCGTGATCTCGTTGGGTGTCGGCGCCAGCATGACGTCGGCAACCGACGCCAGTGGGGCGTAGCCCCCGTTGGGCAGTTCGAGCGGCAACCGCCGCAGCGCGAAGATGTCCTGGCGCATGGCGGGCGTGCCCCAGACCACCACGTCGAAGATCTTCTGCGCGTCGTACACCTCGCCGACCTTCGTGCCTCGCAGCAGTGTCGCCACCGTGTCGCGGACGGACGCCGAGCTGAGGCCCACCAGTTGCGCCCGTTCAGGCTGGTACACAATCTGGACCTGGGGCACGAGCGTCAGCGCCTGCACCTTCACGTCGGCGGCGCCCCCGACGGCGCCGATGGCCTTGCCCACCTCCGCGGCCTTGCGCTGCAGTTCCTCCAGGTCCGGACCGTAGATCCGCACGACGATGGTGGCGCTGGCGCCGGTCAGCACTTCCTTGATGCGCTCGCGCAGGTAGGTGAGCAGGTCGCGTTGCAGCCCCGGGTAGCCATCCACCACCGCCTGAATGCGGGCCACGGTCTTCTCGTAGTCGACCGACGGGTCGAGGCTGATCCAGAGCTCGGTGAAGTTGATGCCGACGACCTCGTCGGCCACTTCCGCTCGACCGATGTGTGCGCCGAAGTTGCGGACGCCGGGGACGGCTCGCAGTTCGCGGCTGGCGCGCAGCGTGATGCGCGTCATGGCCTCGAGCGACGTCCCGGGCTTCTCCACCCAGTGCATCAGGAAGTCGTATTCCTTGAAATGGGGCAGGAACTCCTCGCCGAGCAGCGGCCAGGCGGCCGCGGTCGCCAGGAGCGAGGCGACGATGATGGCCAGCGCGGCCCGCGGGGCCGCGACCAGGCGCGGCAGCAGCCGGCGATAGCGAACCCTGAGCCAGGACGCCAGGGGGGCCTCGTGCTCACGCCGGTCACCGGGCAGCAGCAGGAGTGACAGCGCCGGCGTGACCACGAGCGCGACCAGGAGCGATGCAGCGATCGCCAGGACGTAGGACAGCGCCAGCGGGCGGAAGAACGCCCCCGCCAGGCCCTCCAGCAGGAACACGGGCAGGAAGACCATGACGACGATCACGCTGCCGTACACCACGGCACTGCGCACTTCCAGCGACGCATCGAGCACGACGTCGAAGGCGGGGCGCGGGGCAGGCAGCGCGCGGTTCAGGCGCAGGCGCCTGACGATGTTCTCGACGTCGATGATCGCGTCGTCCACGACCTCGCCGAGCGCGATGATCAGCCCGGCGATGACCATCGTGTCGAGCGTGCCGCCCCAGTAGCGGAGGACGAGCGCCGCGGCCAGCAGCGACAGCGGAATGGCCGTCAGGCTGATGACGGCCGTGCGCCAGTCCCAGAGGAACGCCACGAGCACGATGACCACCAGCACGCAGCCGATCATCAGGGCGCGATTGAGATTGGCGATCGACATCTCGATGAACGTGGCGGGCCGGAAGATGCTGGCATCCACATCGACGCCCGCCAGTCCCGGTGCCAGCGCCGCGAGGGCCGCATCCACGTCCCTGGTGACCTGCAAGGTGTTGCCATCCGGCTGCTTCTCCACGATCAGCAGCAGGCCGGGTCCGTCGTTGATGACGCCATCCCCGATGGGCGGTGGGAAGCCTTCGACCACGTCGGCGACGTCACCGAGCCGCCGAACCGCTGGGACCGGCAACGACGTGCCGGGCGATCCCGTCGTCGAGGCGCGCGGCGACAGCGCCATGCGGGCAAGGTCGGCCGCGTCGCGCACCGGGGACTCGTGCGCGACCGCGAGCCGCTGGTTCGGTGTCTCGAGGAAACCGCCCGCCGACACGGACATCGCATCGCGCGTGGCGGTCATCACTTCCTGTAGTGAGGTCCCGCTGGCGCGGAGCCGATCGGGGTCGACCAGCACCTGGAGCTGCCGGTCGCGCTGGCCCCAGATCGCCACGTTGGCCACCCCCGGGATGGCCATCAGCCTGGGCCGGATCGTCCATCGCGCGAGTGTCGTCAGCTCCACCTGCGACAGCGTCTTCGAGGAGACCCCGATCTTCATCACACGGCTCAGCGACGACAGCGGCGACATGATCACCGGGGGCCTGGCGGCCGCGGGCAGCGCCGGGATGACGCGGGTCAGGCGCTCCTGCACGAGTTGACGCGCCGACAGGCGGTCGGCGCCATTGCCGAAGATGAGCACGACCGACGACAGGCCGAGGACGGACTTGGACCGCAGCGTCTGGAGCCCTGGCACGCCGCTCATTGCCGCCTCGAGGGGGACGCTGATGAGGGCCTCCACGTCTGCACTCGACAGTCCGGGGGCCTCCGTCTGGATCTCGACCAGGGGCGGCGCGAACTCCGGGAACACGTCGAAGGGGGCGTCCCGCGTGGTGCGGAGGCCGACGAGGATCAGCACGACCGACAGCGCGAGCACCGGAAGCCGGAGCCGCAGCGCCGCGGTCACGAGGGCACGCATCACGACCGTGCGCCCAGGCTCACTTGCCGACCCCGAACTCGGTGCCGAAGAGCTCGGCAGCCCCCGCGGTCACCACGCGCGTCCCGACCGCAGGCCCCTGGTCGATGACGGCGAACGCGCCCACCATGTCGATGACCGAGACGCGGCGTCGCACGTACATGTGCGCATCGCGTGCCTCGTAGACCCAGCTCCCGCCCTGCGCATCGTGCAGCACGGCGGCCCGAGGTACGACGCGGCCGCGGCCGGCGCGGCCGAGTGGCACGCGGACACCCACCCGCTGGCCGGGACGGAACGCGCCATCGGGGTTGGGGGCGGTGTAGTAGATGTCTATCGCGGCAGATGTGGCATCGGCAGAAGGAGGGGCGGCCACCGGCCGTGCCGCGACGCCGGGCGCGGACGCGTCAGCGCCGAGCGGCACGATCAGTGCGGCGGCGCGACGATCCACGGTGTCCACGTCGCCGGCGTAGAGCGGAACACGAACCCACACCGTGTCGAGTCGCACGAGGTCGAAGAGCGGTGCCGTGGCCGCGACGGCCTGGCCTGGCTGCGCGTACACGGCCCGCAACACGCCGTCGTGCGGGGCGACCAGTGCCAGGCCTCCGGTGGCACTGACACCACGAGCCGCGAGGGCGAGCCGATCCTGGGACGCCTTCAGCGCCGCATTCGCCACCACGAGATCGGCCTGCGCCTCTTCGGCTGCACGACGGCTACCCGACCCATCCGCGGCCAATTGCGTGGCGCGCTGACTGCGCTGGGCAGCCATCGTCTGGCGGCCCGCGGCCTCGCTGACGGCGCGCTCCGCTTCGACGCGCACGTCGCGCTCAGCGGGCGCCAGCGGCACGATCCGCATGACGGTGGTCCCCCGGCGGACGAGCGTGCCGACCGCCGCGGGGGGCCCCACCACCTCCAGCGTCCCCGCCATCGGCGCCGTCATCGTCGTCTGGGCGCCGCCTGCGGGCATCACGTCGCCCCCGAGTGTGCGACTGCGCGTGATGTCGCGCTCCTCGACCCGCGCGGTCTCGATGCCGAGTCTCGACGCCGCCTCCGGCGTGAGCGTGACCGTCGTCAACGAGGCCTCCGAGACGCCGCTGGCGACCTTGGCGGGCGGTACGGACCTGGCCGAGGGCGCCGGGTCGGGACCGCCACAGCCTGCTGCCGACACCACCAGGCCAACCAGGGCTGGCACCCACCTTCGCTGTTCACTGGCCACGCGGCGCCTTCACGGGCGGGCGGCCGCACGACCGGCCCACCGCACGTTCGATGCGTGCATGCGCACGCGCTTGGTCGGCCTCGAGCTCCCGCGCCCGGACACGCGCGTCGGTCAGGCGGCGACTGTTCTCCAGGACGAACAGGTACGACATCTCGCCCTGGGCAAACGAGCGCTCGGCGTCAGCCAGGTTGTCCCGCAGGGGCGCGACGATACGCTCCTGCCAGGCCGCAGCAGACTGATGCGCCTGGTCGAACTGGGTGGTGGCTTCCCGCAGTTCGAAGCCCACCTGCTGCTGGATCGCGACGTAGGCCGCCGAGGACCGCTGCAGGTCCGCCTCGGCCCGCGCCCGGCCACCCTGGTTGCGATTGAAGATCGGCAGGCTGGCATCGATGCCGGGGCCCATCTCGAAGCCGTCGATGCCCTGGCCGTTGGCGTCGAGGACGGCCGTCAGCGCCAGGATCCGTGACTTCTCCCAGCCGATTCGTGCGCCAGCCGTCTCGACCGCCAGTTCCGCGGCCCGGACGTCTGGCCGCGCCACCAGAGCCTCACGCAGGAGGTCGCTCGTCGGGCTGCACGTCGCGCGGGCCGCAGGCGCCCCCAGGACGAGTGGGGCCGTGCTGTCGGGCACGCCGAGGAGGAGTCGCAGCCGGTTCCAGGCGAGCACGACGTCCCAGTCGGCGCGTTCGACGTCCTGCAGGCCGCGCGTGGCATCCACCCGCGCGGCCCTGGCCTCGAGTTCGCTGATGTCGCCGGCCTTCAGCCGCGATTGGGTCAAGGTGTCGATCCGGGTCAGCAAGTCGGCGGCCTCTCGTGCGAGCGCCGCGCGGTCGGTGGCCAGGCTCACGTCGGCGTAGGCGATCCGCACGGACGCCGTCAGGTCGAGGCCGGTCTGCACGAGGCGCTGGCCAGCGACGTCGAGCGCCAGTTGCGCCATCGCCACACGACGAGGGCGCTCCCACAGCACCTCGACGGGCCAGCGGAGCGTCGCCTCGAACTGCTTGACGCCCGCGGGGAAGAGCAGTGAGAGGACAGGGTTCGAGAGCAGGCCGGCTTCGACCAGATCGGCCCGCGCGAAGCCGAGTTCGCTGACGCTGACCTGGAAAGCCGCGTTGTTCCAGAGCGCCAGTGCCACCGCTTCGTCTGCCGTCAGCCCGTCTGCCAGGTCAACGCCGACGGGCACCCCGGGCGCGGTGTCGTCGGCCGTACGCATCGCGACGCCCGTGCGCTGATGCAGGGAGTCGGCTGGCGCGGGCAGTGCCGGCGACGACTTCACGGCACAGCCGCTCACCAGCGCGAGGGCCGGCAGCACCCAGGCCCACGCGCGGCATCTGGCCTGCACGGCGGTCGCGCCCGCCACGATGCGTGACATGCGCCCTGACTCTATCGCATCGCCCGGTGAACGGACGATGACGAGGCGAACGAGTCACAAGGGACCCGTACGCAAGGGACCAGGGAGTCGAGGCACAAGGGAGAGCAGGCTCAGTGACAAGGCACGAGGCCGCTGCGCCCCTGTCCCTCGTCCCTTGCCTTTCCTGCCCCTTGTCCCTTGGCTCCCTTGTAACTCGAGTACTCGTTCCTCGTCCTGTTCAGTGGCGCATCGCGTCGAGACGATTGGTCGCCACCATGATGTCGCGCTGCAGCTGCTTCACCATCTGCGCGATCAGGTCCTTGCCCTTCGCCGCCGACTCGTCGACCATCACCTTCAGCCTCCCGATCGGCGAGGCGAGCAGCTCGGAACGCTCCGTCTCGAGCCGGTCGAGGTGTTCCTCGAGCTGCGACATGCGGCGCAGCATGCGCAGGCGCATCGCGTCGGGATCACTGCCGCGCACGGCCTCTGGGCTCCGCTCCCACATCTGCAGGATCCACCGGAGTTGCTCCTCGTCGCCGAGGCGATAGGCGCGGTTGGCCTGCACCATCAGCGCGTGTCGGTGGTCGCGGGCGTGCCCGTCATGGGCGAGGTCGGGATGGATGATCTTGGCGACCTCGCGGAACAGCTTGCGCACCGCGTCGGACGTGAAGCGCGGCGGCACGTCGATCACGGGAGACGGGCCGGTGTCGGCCGGTGGCGCCTCGCCGGCGTCCTCGGCGGCCCTGGCCTCTGCCACCTTCCGCGACAGCTCGCCGAGTTCGAGCTCGGCGATGGCGATCTCCAGTTCGTCGAGCTGATCGTGGAGCAGCCCGACCTCCTTCCGGTAGCGGATCCGGAAGGCCTCCAGTTCGAGCTTGAAGGCGTCGAGGTCGGCGGTCCGCGCGTCGACGGCGGCCTCGAGGTCCTTCACGCGCGCGTGCAGCGACTGCAGTTCGTCTTCGGGCTGTTCGGGGCGGACGAGGGTGGTCACAGCGAGAACAGGCCATTATCGCGCAAGGGACAAGGGACGAGGACGCCAGTCACGCGGGAGGCTCACTCAGCGGCCTGGTCCCCTGTCCCTTGGCCTTTCTCTTGTCCCTCGTCGCCTGACTCCCTGGTGACTGGTCGCGTGTCCCTCGTCCCTTGACGCAGCAGGTCCTTGCGCACCTTGTGCGACGCGGTGCGGGGCAGGCGTTCCATCAGGACGAGGGCGTCGGGCGCCCACCAGGCGGGCACGCGCCCGGCCAGATGGGCCCGAATCTCGGCCAGCGTCGGCGCCGGTCGGTCCCGGACCGGGACGACCACGGCAAGCGGGCGCTCGCCCCAGCGTTCGTGCGGGGTGGCGATCACCGCGACTTCGGCGACGCCCGGGTGTTCGAGCAGCAACGCCTCGAGTGCCACAGAGCTGATCCACTCGCCGCCGGACTTGACGAGGTCCTTCATGCGGTCGGTGACCGACACCTGCCCCGTGGGGCCGATCGTCACCACGTCGCCGGTCCGCAGCCAGCCGTCGGACGTCCAGGCGACATCCGCGGACGACGGGCTGTGCACCGCCGCGGCTCCGACGTACGCCGACGCGATCCAGGGCCCGCGCACTTCGAGCTCTCCCGGCGTCGCCCCGTCCCACGGCACCATGGCGCCGTCGCCGGCCCGGGCGCGGATCTCCACCAGCGGCGCCGGTCGGCCCTGCGTCGCCAGCCACGCGTACTGCGCGTCCGGCGGCGCGCCGGCCAGCTCGCTCGGCAGGCGCGACAGCGTCCCCAGCGGGCCCGTCTCGGTCATGCCCCACGAATGTAGCAGCCGCACCCCGTGACGCTCGGCGAAGGCGCGGATCGTCGCCTCTGGCAGCGCCGCGCCTCCCACGAGCATCACCCGCAGCGCGGAGACGTCCCGGTCCGGATGCGCGTCGAGGTGGTGCAGCAGGTCGTGGGCGATCGTCGGCACGCCGGCCGTGTGCGTGACCCGCTCGGACGCGAAGAGCTCCACCAGGCCGGCCGCGTCCAGCCGTCTCCCGGGCCATACCTGCGACGCGCCCACGAGCGCGCAGCTGAAGGGCAGCCCCCATGCGTTGGCGTGGAACATGTGCGCCGCGGGGAGCACGATCGACCGCTCCGACAGGTCGAACATGTCCGGCAACGCCTGCGCCATCGCGTGCAGCACCAGCGCACGGTGCGATGACAGCACGCCCTTGGGCCGGCCGGTGGTTCCCGACGTGTGGCACAGGAGGGCGCCCGCCTGCTCGTCGATGTCGGGGTCATCGTCGTGCGGCGCATGGGCGGCGATCAGTGTTCCGTGGTCGAGCGTGCCGGCAGGCACGTCGCCGCCGTCGGCGATGACCACGACGCGCCGGTCGCCGATGCGTGGCCGCACCGGCTCGAACGCCGGCCAGAGGTCCGCATCGACGATCACCACGGCGTCGTCGGCGTCGGTGATGGCAAATGCCAGTTCGTCTGCCGCCAGGCGGACGTTCAGCGTGTGCAGGATGGCGCCGAGCGCCGGGACGGCGTAGAACGCCTGCAGGTGACGCTGGTGGCTCCAGCAGAACGTCGCCACGCGGTCTCCCGGGCCCACGCCCAGGGCGCGCAGGGCCGCCGCGAGGCGACGCGACTGCGCGAGGCACGCGCCGTACGTCGTCTGCGCGATGCTGCCATCGGCCTCGCGGGACACGATCGGCTTGTGGGGGAAGAGCGAGGCCGCCCGACGCAGCAGGGCGGGAACGGACAACTGCATGCCTCATCATGAGGCCACGCCCGGCAGTGCAGGCAACCGCGACGTTCCTGACGCGGCCTGGCACGCCGGCGGTGGCCGAGTATCGCCCTCCACGCGCCGGGGACGGGCGTACCATGCTCGTTCATGTCCACGGACGCGCGCGACTACCGGATACCGACGATCGACATCCTCAGGGGACTGGTCATCGTCATCATGGCTCTGGATCACGTGCGCGACTACGTGATGATCGGCGGCATCCAGGACCCCGCCGCCAGCGCCTCGACGGACCTGCCCCTGTTCCTCACCCGCTGGGTCACGCACTTCTGTGCGCCCGTCTTCGTCTTCCTCGCCGGCGCCAGTGCGGGCCTGATGTCGACGCGCCGCACCCATGCCGCGCTCGGCCGCTTCCTGCTGGCGCGCGGGCTCTGGCTGGTGGTGATGGAGGCGACCGTCGTGTCGCTGGCGTGGACGTTCGCACCGACCGGCGTGGCGGAGTTCGGCGGCGCGGTGCTCGTGGCCCTCGGCGTGATCTGGGCGATCGGCGCCAGCATGGTCGCCCTCGCCGCGTTGCAGTGGCTCGGGCGTCGCACATGTCTGGTGCTCGCGCTGGGCATCGTGCTGGGCCACAACCTGCTCGACGGGGTGTGGCCGGCGACCACCGGCATGTTCGACCTGACGCCGCCGTGGTGGGTCGGGCTGCACGCCCAGCTCTCGCGCGTGATCGGCCCCTTCCTCGTCGTCAACGTCTACCCGCTGCTGCCGTGGCTCGGCGTGATGCTCCTCGGCTTCGGCTCGTCGGGCGTGTTCGACGACGTGGCGGCGCGGCGCGACCGCCGCCTGCTGGCCTGGGGCGCGGCGGCGACGCTGGCGTTCCTGGTGATCAGGGCGACCGGCGTGTACGGCGATCCGGACCCGTGGCGGGTGCAGGGCGTGGCGAGCACCGTCATCGACTTCCTCAACGTGACGAAGTACCCGCCGAGCCTGTTGTTCGTGCTGATGACGCTCGGGCCGGCGGCGATGTTCTGCGCCGTCGCCGGCCGCCTGCCCGCAGCGCTGGCGCGACCGCTCGCGACCTTCGGCCGCGCGCCCTTCGCGTTCTACATGGCGCACCTCTACCTGATCCACCTCGTGGCCATGGGCCTCGGCGTGGCGCAGGGTTTCGTGCCCGGCGCCTTCCTCACCTTCTTCGCGTTCTTCCCCAAGGGATACGGGGTCGGCTTGCCGGGCACGTACCTGATCTGGGTGCTGGTGGTGCTGGCGCTCTACCCGCTCTGCGCGTGGGTGGCCGGCGTCAAGGCGCGCCGCCGCGACTGGTGGCTCAGTTATCTCTGAACCGCGCGTCGACCTGAAGGTCGACGCCTACGGACATGCGCGCCAACCGCCACGCGACGCACCACGTCGGTCTCGTAGCGGCCGACCTTCAGGTCGGCCGTCAGGCGAAGAACGTGTAATACGGCTGCTTCAGGGCCATCCTGCGGATCAGCAGACCGAGTTCGCGGAGGTGGTAGTCACCCCACATGCACGACTCGCCGCACGGGATGGCGCGCCCCCTGGGGATGTGGTCCCAGCCGTTCGGTCGGTGGTACACGGCGTGCAGCAGCAGGCCCTGGTGCGTCCGTGACGTCGAAAGGTACGGCTCGTCCAGCAGCGTGCGCGCCACCGTCAGGCCAGCCTTCAGGTATCGCTCGCCTTCCGAGGCCGTGGCCGTCGGCCCTGGCCGACGGTCCTCCGCACCCAGATACAGCCCGAGCCTGATCAGGCCCTGCGCGGTGATGGCCGCGGCGGAACTGTCCACCGGCTCGTGGTCGTTGAACGGATCGGCGGGACGATCGAGGTAGTCGTCGAGGTGCGCGAGGCCTGGCGCGCCGGTGTCCCAGTACGGCACGCCGCAGGTCGGCGTGTGCGCGAGGTAGAAGTCGGCGGTGGCGCGCGCCGCGTCGAGGTAGCGCCGCAGCACGGCCTTCTTGCCGCCGTGCGCCTCGAACTCCTGCGGGGCAAGCGTCTCGAGGAACTCGAGCTCCTCGGCGTAGCCGGTGATCACCCACGCGAGGCCGCGCGTCCAGGTGCTGAACGGCGAGTAGCCCTGCTGCGTGGACGGGCAGCGATACGAGCCGTCCTTCAGGTTGAAGATGGCCTCGTGCACCACGCGGCCGCGGACGTCGTAGGCGTCGCGGCCCTTGCCGAAGTACACGATGAAGCGCGCGTTCGTGTCGGCGTGCTGGATCAGGCGACCGAGCAGCGAGATCTTCCGATCACGCTCTCCCATCAGCACGTGCCCGAGCCGGTGGCCGACCGCCAGCGAGCGCAGCGACCGCATCGTGTCGGCAAAGAGCGAGTGCGGACCGTTGAACGAGTGGATGTAGCCGAGGCCCTCCGGCAGCTCCGTCCAGCGCGCCGCCTGCACGGCGCCCGACACCTTGAGCGCAAGCTCGTAGAAACGCACTTCCCAGTCGCTCGCCTCGATGCGGCCCTCGCGCGCCAGGCGCAGGAGGTTGCCGTACGTCGACACGTTGTTGAAGCCGTGGTCGTGCACGCCCACGTGGCTCACGTGGCTGGCCATCAGGTCGACCGTCGCCTTGCGGCCGATCTCCAGCATCGCCGGATCGCCCGTCGCGTCGTACTGGAGGATCGCCGAGCCGAACTGGAAGCCCTGCGTCCACTCGGTCCAGCCGCGCGACGTGTACCTGCCGCGCACCGTGAACACGGGCGTGCCGTGCGCAGGGTTCCACGACTTCTCGATCAGCGCGACCTTGCGGCCCGACAGGTCGAACATCCGGTCGACGGCAGGGAGCAGGGACTTGGGCGTGAGGCGTTTGTCGATTCTGATCATGTCGGGAGGCGGGAGTCGGGAATCGGCGGGTACGGCCGGCTCTCCGAGCCGGCCGACTGCTTCGCCTACAGGCGTCGCACGTGGAAGCCGCCGTCGAGGTGAATCACGTCGCCGGTCGTGAACGGGAAGGCGCCGGCCAGCACCGCTCGCACGGCCCTGCCGACGTCCTCGGCGGTGCCCCAGCGGCGCTGCGGGACCAGCCCGTCGGCTAGCAGCGCGTCGTACTTGTCCTTCACGCCCGCGGTCATGTCGGTGGCCATGATCCCGGGACGCAACTCGAGCACCTGCACGCCCTCGGCAGCGAGGCGCACCGCCCACAGCTGCGACGTCATCGCCAGGCCGGCCTTCGAGACGCAGTACTCACCGCGGTTGATCGAGGCCGTGTCGGCCGAGATCGACGTGATGAAGAGGATCTTGAAGCCGCCCTCGAGGGCTGGCGCGTACGGCCTGGCGAGCCAGTGCTTGGCCACCGCCTGCGTCAGGAAGAACGGCCCCTGCAGGTTGACGCGGATCAGCTCCTCGAACGATGCCTCGCTCGTCTCGGTGAGGTCGGCGCGCACCCGCGGCGCCATGCCGGCGTTGTTCACGAGGGCATCGATCCGGCCGAACGTGTCGAGCGTGTGCGCGAGCAGCCCGGCGCGGTCGTCGCGATTGCCGATGTCGCCCTTGATGGGCACGAACCGCTGCTCCGGGCTCGCCGCCGCCGCGGCGCACATCGCCGCGGTCTCGTGCGCGGCCGCTGCGTTGCTCGCGTAGTTGATGGCCACCGAGCAGCCCTGCGCCGCTGCCTCGAGGGCGATGCCGCGCCCGAGCCCACGGCTGGCGCCAGTGATCAGGACGACGGGGACGACCGACATGGGTCCCGATTCTATCCGGAAGCCGTCGATCAGAAGACGCGCGACGAGCCGTCGGCAGCCACTCGCCTGACGCGTTGGGCGTTGGTCGACGAGGCCTCCAGCACCCACAGGGCGCCGTCCGGTGCCACCGCCACTCCGGTCGGCTTCCAGTCGCGCGGGGTGGTGGCGACGGTCGTCACCTGTCCGGCGAGCGACAATCGTCGCACCGCGCCGTCCTCGAACGCCGCGACGTACAGCGAGCCATCCGGCCCTACGGCCATGCCCATCACGGCGAGGCGCTCCCGACTTCGGCTCAGCGCCGCCGGCAGCCGCTCGGCGCTCGCACCGCGGCGGATACGCCACACCACTCCGCCTTCGCTCACGTAGCAGGTGCCGTCGGCCACTACCGTGAGCCACGACTGGTTGGTGAACGCCATGGACGCCAGTACCTCCGGGCGTGCGTCGGTGGCGGCGCGCGTCATCACGCGCGCCGGTCGTGATCCCTCAATCCAGTAGAGGTGCCGCCGCCCATCACGCGCGAACGTGAAGTCGCGGTGGTCCTGCAGGAACCCGGCGCGGTTGGGGATGACGATGCTGATGACCCCGGCTGGGGTGCGCTTCCACACGCGATGCCCCCAGGTATTGGTGGCGTCGCCGTTGTACCAGAGGTGTTCGCCGTAGAGCGTGCCGTCGGAGTCGAGCCATAGCTCGTGGGTGTGCACGTCAGGCACGACGACACGGCGGGTGCCGTCCGGGGCGATGGCCCAGACGCGCTCGGTGTCGCTGTAGTACACCGTGCCCCCCTTGTCGATCACGACGCTCACGGCGGGATGCGCGAGCGCCGACGAGGCGAGCGGCAACGACAGGAGGACGATGAGGAGTGCCCGAGCGAGTCGCGTCATGCCGGCTCCGACGAGGGCTTGCATCCGACCGAGGTGGCCGCGCACACTCTGCGCCACGCGAAGGGTTTGCGCAAGCGGGAGGACGCACGTGGGGAACAGGCGACAGGCGATGGCTGTCACGGCCGCGGTCGTGGCGATGCTGATGAGCGGGTGGAAGCTGCTCGGGGCGCAGGGCCAGGTGCCGCCGGCGACGCAGCCGACCGAGGCGCCGCGGCCGCGCCCGACGCCGCCCACCCGACCCGCGCTGCGCCTGGTGCAGGCGACCGAACTGCCCGACGGCACGTTGCCGCGGCCCACCCAGGACGGCAACTTCATCGTCGGTCCGACGCACGCGCCTGCGCCGGAGACGATGGCACGCGAGGACGTGCCGAAGGGCACGGTGCACGAGTTCACGTTGACCTCGGGCGAGAGCACCGTCTACCCCGACGGCATCGCCCGCGATCCCGGCACGTTCGGGACACCCGACCCGTCGAACCCCGCGAAGCTCGACGTGCCCACCAGTCGCCCGGCGCCGTGGACGCGCAAGGTCACCGTCTTCGTGCCGGCGCAGTACGTGCGCGGCACGGTGGCGCCCTTCATCGTCGGGGCCGACGGGCCCGACCCGATGCTCTTCACGACGCTCGAGAACCTGATCGCGCAGAAGCGCATCCCCGTGATGATCGGCATCGCCGTGGCCAACGGCGGCGGCGACGCGCAGGGCAGCCAGCGCGGACGCGAGTACGACACGCTCTCCGGCCGCTACGCGGAGTTCATCGAGAACGACGTGCTGCCGCAGGTGGAGAAGCGCTTCGACGTGCGCCTCACGAAGGACCCCGATCAGCGCGCCACGATGGGCTGCAGTTCAGGCGCGGCCGCGGCGCTCTCGATGGCGTGGTACCGCACCGACCTGTACCACCGCGTCCTGAGCTACTCGGGCACCTTCGTCAACCAGCAGTGGCCGTGGAACCCGGAGACGCCGCAGGGGGCGTGGGGCTACCACACGACGCTGATCCCGAACACGCCGCGCAAGCCGCTGCGCATCTGGATGCACGTCGGCGACCGCGACCTCTACAACCCCAACGTCATGCGCGACGACATGCACGACTGGGTCGAGGCCAACGAGCGCATGGCGCAGGCGCTCGCCGCGAAGGGATACCCGTACCAGTTCCTGTTCGTGCGCAACGCCGGGCACTGCGACAGGGCAGTGAAGGCGCAGACGCTGCCCACGGCGCTGGAATACGTGTGGGCAAGGTAAGAAGAGTAGAAGGGTAGAAGGTAAGAAGGCAGGGCGGGAAGGAAGAAGGAAGAGCAAGGAGCAAGGGGGGAAGGGGAAAGGCGGGGCGCTGAATCGGTTACATAGGTAACAGAGTGGACCGGATGCATGGGTGACAGGTACGAGGGAGGCAGGAGGTCGGTCCTGCGATGCCCTGGAAAGAGACCTGTCCCATGGATCAGCGTGTGGCGTTCATCGCGGATTGGCTGCGCGAGGGCTGGACGATGACCGAGTTGGCCGCCCGGTACGGCATCAGTCGCAAGACGGCCTACAAGTGGGTCTGCCGGTAGGAGCCCGAGTCGGCGACGAGGCGCTGCGCCAGCAGCAGCCGACCTGAGGGCCCAAGAGGCTGCGTGCCGTGCTGCATCGGCGGGATCCGGCGACGGCGTGGCCCGCGGCGAGCACCATCGGCGATCTGCTGCGGCGACGCGGTCTCAGCGCGCCGCAGCGCCGGACGCGCTACCCGGTGCCGCTCACGCAGCCCTTGGCGGACGCCACCACGCCCAACGACGTGTGGTGCATCGACGTCAAAGGCTGGTCTCGCACGCAGGACGGCACGCGCTGCAAGCTCGGCATCGCCCCTTACCGGATCACACCCGGGGCGCCCCACTAGAACGGCCGCCACGAGCGCATTCATCTGACCTTGCAGCAGGACACCTGCACACCGCCTGCGCCCACACCACGCGCACGGCAGCGGCGTTCCGATGCGCATCGGCGGCTCTTCAACGACGAGTGTCCGCACGAGGCGCTCGAAATGCAGCCACCCGCGACGCGCTATCACTCCTCGCCCTGCCCCTACCCCCGCGCATCGAGGACCCTTGGTACGAACGCGCAGCACCAGGTCCGCTGCGTCAAACGCTCGGGCCAGATCAGGTGGCTCGCTGCCCGAGGTGACCGGCGCGGAGAACTGCAGGCGCCCGTCACCACACGGCGGCCTGGCCATCGGGCGTGAAGCCCGCCGGGGCGAACTCGTGGGATTGGCTGACACGCCCGACGGGGACTGGCCCGTCCGCTTTCCGCTTTCGCCGGCCTGGCAGGGGCGCCATGTCGCGGCCACGCACCCGTGAAAGGGTCTGGTTCGTTACCCATGTCCCCGGTTGCACAGGGGGAAGTGGCACGGCGCGTGCTGTGAAGACAGAACGCCATGCACACGCGTCGGAGGGATCTGGTTCAGCGGTCGTCCGTGTTTTCGGGCCGTTTGCTGATGTTCACGGCCGACGAACGCAAGCGCGGCGTGATCCCGCACTCGTTGTTGCAGCAGGCGCTGCGTGCAGGAACTGCGATCGGCGCGCACAACGCGGAAGCAGATTCTGCAATGACCCGCCGCCATCTCATTGCGCTCAGGGCTGGCGCCCTGCGCGAGGCGCGAGAGGCAGCCTACTGGCTCGGCCTGATCGACCAATCCCGCCTCTGCGCCAGGGACAGCGACATCTGCTGGCTCCTGAACGAAGCCCACGAACTCGTCGCGATCCTCTCGGCCTCGATCAAGCGCCTCAGGGATCTCCCTTGACCCCTTCTCCCCTTCTTCCCCTTCTTCCCTTGCCCTTCCTTCTTCCTTCCCGCCCTGCCTTCTTACCTTCTACCCTTCTACTCTTCTTCCCTTCCGCTCACTACGCGTGCCCTATTCCTGTCTCGCGCGCCAGCACGTCCAGCGTGCGCGCGTACAGATCCTGCACTTCCTCCGGGCTGCTCGCGATCACCGTCAGTCCGAGCTTGCCGTACTCCGACAACGCGCCGATCAGGTGGAACAGCACGCCCGACTCCGTCCGGTGCGAATAGTGCAGTCCGTTGTCGGTGACGATGTCGATCAGGTCCTCGGGGAGCACGCCGCGGTAGGTGGCGGCACGCAGGTTGTCGGTGGCCATGTAGAACTTCGGGCGGCCGCTCAGCGAGACGAACTCGCCCGTGTCCGGATCCAGCTGGCCGCCCGTGAGGAACTGCAGCGCCAGGAACGGGTGGGTCGTGCCGAGCACGCGCAGGTTGATCTCCAGCGCCGTCAGCTTCCACGGTTCGTCCACCGACTCGCGATACGCCAGGAAATCCACGCCGAACCGGCTCACCACGCCCTGCCGCGCCAGCGCCTGGCCGACCAGGACGCTCCGGTACTGGATCGCCATCCGGTAGTCCTCGTGCGCCGGGAAGCTGCACCCCTGGTACACCTGGCCCGACGGCCCGCCGAGGATCTGATCGTGCGTCGAGGTGGGCAGCACCTCGCCGGTCGGGCTGGTGCGCAGCTGCGCCGACGGCGACACCTTGATGGCCGCGTCGATGAACTCCTCGACGATGCCGCCCATCCGCGTGAACTTCTGGAAGTAGTTGTGGTGCGTCTCCCAGGGCACGGCGAACTCGAGGTTGCGCAAGGCCTTGCGGATCGCCAGGCGGTCGTCGGCCTGCTCCGGGAACCGGAAGATCGCGTTGCCCTCGCCCGAGAAGCTCTCGTTCAACTTCACGACGGCCTTGCGCAGGCCGGGCCGACGGTGGGCGAGTTCGACGAGCGCATCCTCGACGTCGGCCTCGCCGGTCAGGTCCTCGAAGCCCTCCGGCAGTTCGACACCGGCCTCCCGGAACACCTTGCGGCTCCCCGACTTGGTGCCGAGGTAGTTGAGCGTCGGGTCGAGGCCGTTGAGCGGGATGCCGAGCAGCACCGACAGCTTCCGCTCGAGCGGCGTCGAGTTGAACACCGTGAGGTACGCCCGCGACGGGTCGGGGATCGCCTGCCTGATGCGCTCGATGAGGCGCGGCCGCTCGAGGATCTTCTGCGTGAGCGCGCGCGGCGACGCATCGTACGTGCACAGCATCGTCAGGCGGGCCCGCGCATGGCTGGCCGGCACGCCGGCGAGCAGGTGCAGGTAGTAGTCGAGGATCAGCGGGTGCACCGGCTGCGACGTCACGTACACGACGTGGGCGCGCGGGTTGCGCAGGCGGATCAGGAGGAACAGCAGGCGTTCCTCGTAGAACGTGGCGCCATCGAGCTTGCGCAGTTCGTCCTGATCGAGCGTCAGCGACGGCACCACGACGGAGGTGCCGGGCTGGTCGGCCGTGCGCATCAGCACGTCCCAGACCTGGTTCAGGCGCGGCTTCAGTTCCTCGAAGCGGCGCAGTTCCTCTTCCGGTGTCAGCGTGGCGGCAAATGGCGGCTGCGGAATCACAGCGCGGCTCCGAGTTCGTCGAGGGACAGCACTTCGCCGGTGGCGAGCATCGCCAGCGGCGTGGTGCGTTCGTGCAGCGGCCACGGCCGCCCGAGGCGCTCGGCGGCACGCCGCAGGCGTCGGCCCAGATGGTAGCGAAGGGGGCCGTGCAGGGAGAAGCTCGAGGTGAGTGCCAGCTGTTGCTCGCCCGCGCGGTCGTCGAGCGTCTCCATCAGCGTCCGGCGCCGCTCCTCGTACCAGGTGTCGTCGATCTTGCCCGCGGCGTGCCGCCGGCGCAGCAGCGACAGCTGCCGCGGGCGGTTGACGATCTCGGGATGGTGGTTGACGCCGAGGATGCGCGGCATGCCGTCGGCCACGTCGCGGGCGACTTCCAGCATGGTCAGCGCCGGCCCGACCGGCCCGCCGACGCCGATCGTCTCGTAACCGATCGCCTGCATGTGCGCAGGTAGTGGACCTGCCGGCAGCAGGTCGTACAGCCGGCTGTCGAGCACGGCGATGCGCTGCGACGGGCCCGCCTGCGTGCTCAGGTACCGGAACCACGGGTGCTCGCGTGCGGCCGGCGTCAGCGCGTTCTCCATGATGCCGGCGCTCTTGCCGCCCTTCTCCGGGCCGCGCAGGTGCGCGTCGGCGACGCCGAGCCAGCGGCACATGATGCCGAAGGTGTGGCAGATGCCGAGCAGCACGCCCTCGGGATGGGTGCGGAGCTGGTCGAACAGGCCGAACACCTGCGGCTCCCAGGCGGGATCCTCGACGATGCCCTGGCTGCCGGCGCTGCAGCCGTCGTTGCGGCGCGGGTCGAGGTGACCGGGGCCGCCCGTCCCGATGCAGAGCAGGCCGTCGCGGTCGTGCACGTCGGGCGTGCCGCCGTGCCTGCGGACGTCGTAGGACGAGACGCGGACACGCAGGCCGGCCTCCGAGAGCGCCTCGCGCAGGTCGCACACCACCTGGCGCAGCGAGCGCACCACGGCAGCGTGCCCGAGGTTGGGCCAGCCGTGGTTCATGTCGAGGATGGCGACCTCCACCGTGCCCTCCTCGGCCATGGGGGCATCGTCATGGGTGTTGACCCGCTGGTAGATGAACCCGCTCGTCGGGTGCCGCGTCGGGCAATCGGCCACGCAGGCGTCGTGCCCGTAAGCGTACTGATGGCGGCAGTCGAAGGGCACGGTCGGCTCGGGTGTCGGTTTCGCGGAGGAACGCGTCGATCGTACACGGGAATCCAGAGCGCCGAACACCGAACGCCGAACGGCTCGAGGCGACGGGCTCGAGGCGCCGAGAGCATCACCGTGTCACCCGGCTCCGGCGGATACCAGCGAACCGGCACCATGGTTTCTGAGCCCCGAGCCTAGAGCCCTGAGCCGCCTTGCTCGCTGCCGATCGCGGTGTCGAGGGCCCGGCGTGCCAGCCAGCCCAGGATGCCGAGGACGACCATCGCCAGGCCGATGGCGATGGCCGCCGACCCGAACGCATCGCGCTGGCTGAAGTCGAGGGTGGAGAGGTGGGAGCCGGCTTTCACCGCGACGGCCGTGCGTGGCGCCAGGCCGAGGAGCGTGCCGAGCAGGTAGGCGCCGATCGGCACGCGCGCGGCGGCCATGGCGGCGTTGCTGAGGGCGAACGGCGAGTTGGGCGGCACGCGCACGAGCGCCACGACCAGCAGGGTCTTCCACCAGGAACGGCCCACCAGCGCGTTCCGGACGGCCAGCCAGCGGGGGCGCTCCTGCAGGAGTTGCGCTGCGTGCACCACCGACCACCGGTGCGCCCAGGCGTAGTTGATGGCCGAGGCGAGAACGAAGCCGGCCAGGGCCGCCGGGATCCCGATGCGGTCGCCGAACGCCCACCCCCCGAGCAGCGCGGGTGCGTAGGTGGGCAGCAGCGCGAAGCCCCCGAGCAGCGCGAAGCCCGCGACGTAGATGGCGATGCCCTCGAGACCCTGCTCCTGCAACCACGGTCCGAGCCGCGACAGGTACCCGATGAGCAGGACCGCGCCAAGCGGGGGGAGCAGCAGCGAGACGATCGCCAGCGGCGCGAGCTTCCGGGCGGCCGTGGAACCGGTGGGCGGCTGGTTCATTGGGGGCTCAGGGCGCGGTAGCAGGCTCGAGGCTCAGCGCCCAGGGCCCAGAGAGCATCCCGAGCCGCGGATTGAGCCGTCCGGGCTGGAATCACGGCGTCGCACCGCCCTGAGCCGGGATCTCACGCCCGTCCCGTGGCGTGCCGCCACCGCTTCAGGATCTCCCATCCGAGCGGGAGCACCGACACGATGATGACCAGCAGGATCACGTGGTGCGCCTGCTTGGCGAGCGGGCTGAGGCCGAGGAAGTAGCCGATCCACAGCAGGCTGGTCACCCACAGGACGCCGCCCACCACGTTGTAAGCGACGAAGCTGCGGTACGGCATCTGCGCGACGCCCGCGATGAACGGCACGAACGTCCGCATCACCGGCACGAAGCGCGCGACGATGAGCGACGAGCCACCCTTGGTCGCGTACAACTCCTGCGCCTCGTACAGGTACTTCTTCTTGAAGAACCGGGTATCGGGCCGGTTGTAGATGGCCCGACCGGCCTTCAGCCCGAGGCCGTACCCGACCTGGTCGCCGATCACCGCCGCCGCGACGAGCAGCAGGTTGGTGACCCAGATGTTCAGCGGCGGCAGCCCGGGAAACGCACCCGAGCAGACGACGCCCGCGGTCACGAGCAGGGAGTCGCCGGGCAGGAAGAACCCGGCGAGCAGGCCGGTCTCCGCAAAGACGATGGCGACCAGGACGCCGAGCCCGCCCCACGCGATCAGGGCGCGCACGCCCTCGTCGCTGTGCAGCGTGCGGACCCAGTTGAGGAGATCGGCGAGCAGTTCCATGCGGGACAGGTAGGCGGCCCCGGACGGGACGGCCGAACGTCAAGGATACGGGACGGCCGCGCCGAACGCCGAACGCGGCTGCCGGGCCACCGCCCCTGAAACGGGCTAAACTGTCGCGCAACAGGGATTTGCCGTGACCACGCCGCCGCACCCGCCAGCCACCCCCGACACCTCGGACCGGACCTGGATCGCCACAGAGGACCTGATGGCCGAGGTGCGGGCGCGTGTGCGCGCCGAGGTCCGGGCGCGCCTGGTCCGCAGCGGCGTGCGCGAGTTCGAGGACGAAGCGGTCTTCCTCGCCGCCGAGCAGCTGCTGGAGCGCGCACTGCAGCAGTGCGACCGCCCCCTCCTGCTGTTGCCGGAACTGCTCGACGACGAGGACGACTGGCGGGTGAATCCGTCGCTGCGGCTGTCGAGCCACCGGCCGGTCGCCGGCGGCGCGATCGTGTGGCTCAAGCAGAAGCTGGTGCTCCCCGTCACGCGCTGGCTGTACGACTACAGCCGCGAGAACTTCGCGCGCCAGGAGCGCCTCAACTTCGTGCTCATGGCGTGCCTGCAGCAACTGGCGATCGAGCATGCGCGGCTGGCCGCGCGTGTCGAGGCCCTCGAGCGCCAGCGCGTCGCCCCGACCGACGCGGAGGGGCGCTCGTGAAGCTCGCCTGCGTGGTCCAGCGCTACGGTGCCGACGTCACGGGCGGCGCCGAGGCGCACTGCCGCGCCGTCGCCGAGCGCCTTGCCGAGCACCACGAGGTCACCGTCCTCACCAGCTGCGCGAAGGATTACCTCACGTGGCGCAACGCGTACCCGCCCGGCGACAGCCGGCTGGGGCGCGTCGCCATCCGCAGGTTCCCCGTCTCGCACCAGCGGCACCTGCACCGGTTCGCCGACCTCAGTCACGAGGTGTTCGGGCGCCGATCGACCACCGAGCAGCAGCACGCCTGGTTCGAGGAGAACGGGCCCACCGTCCCGGGGCTCCTCGAGCACCTGCGCGTCGAGGGCACGACGTACGACCTCGTGCTCTTCTGGTCGTACCGCTACTATCCGAGCTACTTCGGGCTGCCGCTCGTGCGGGACCGGGCCATCCTCGTGCCGACGGCCGAGGAGGACCCGACGATCTGGCTCGACGTGCTCGCCGACTACTTCACGCAGCCGGCCGGCATCGTGTTCCTCACCGAGGAGGAGCGGGATCTCGTCGCCAGTCGCGCCCGGGGGCCGTTGCCGCCCTCGTGCGTGGTCGGGTCGGGGCTCGCCCCTGCGGAACTGCCGCACCCCGAGTTGCGCGGTGAGCTCGAGAACATGGGCGTGAGCTTCCCGTACGCGCTCTACCTCGGTCGCCTCGAGAAGAACAAGGGCTGCGACACGCTGTTCCGGCACTACCTCCATTACGTCGAGCAGGGGAGGCCCTCGCTGCCGCTGGTCCTCGCCGGGCCCGAGTTCATGGAGGTGCCGAGCCATCCGCAGATTCGTCCGCTCGGCTTCGTGCCCGAGCACCTGCGCGAGACGCTGCTCGGCAGCGCCCGCACGCTCATCATGCCGTCGCCGTACGAGAGCCTGAGCCTCGTGCTGCTCGAGGCGTGGAACCACGGCGTCCCGGCGCTCGTGAACGGCGGCTGCAAGGTCCTGAAGGGCCAGACGCTGCGCGCCAACGGCGGCCTCTACTACCACCACGCCAACGAGTTCGTCGAGGGGCTGTCGCTGCTGGCCACCGACGAGGACCTCGCCGTGCGCCTCGGCGCGCAGGGACGCGCGTACGTCGAGACGTGGTACCGCTGGCCGCGCGTGATGGCGACGCTGGAGCCGTTCCTCGCGCAGGTGGCCGACAAGTGACGGAGCCGGCCCCCGCGGCGGTCCGCACCGAGATCGTCGCGGGGCTCACCACCTTCCTCGCCACCGCCTACATCATCGTCGTCAATCCGGCCATCCTGAGTGATGGCACGGGGATGCCCTTCGACGGCGTGTTGACGGCGACGGTGCTGCTCTGCGCCGCGCTCACGATCCTGATGGGCGTGTACGCGCGGCTGCCCTTCGCGGTGGCGCCGGGCATGGGCCTCAACGCGTTCTTCGCCTACACGCTGGTGGTCGGCCAGAAGGTGCCCTGGCCGACCGCCCTCGGCATGGTGTTCTGGGCCGGCGTGCTGTTCCTGGCGATCTCGCTGACGCCGCTGCGGGAACGCCTGGCGACGACGATCCCGCCCTCGCTCCGCACGGCGATGGCCTGCGGCATCGGCCTGCTGATCACGCTGGTCGGGCTCAAGGGCGCCGGGATCATCGTCGCCGACGCGGCGACGATCGTGCGGCCGGGCCCGATGACGCCGCAGGTGCTGCTCGCGGTGGTCGGCCTGATGATCGCGGTGGCGCTGATGGTGCGGGGCTATGCGGTGGCCTTCCTGGCCTGCATGGTCACGGTGACCGCCCTGGCATGGGGCTTCGGCCTGGTGACGCCGCCCGCCTCATGGTTCAGTCAGCCTGACCTTACGTCGGTCACGCTGCAACTCGACCTGTGGGGCGCGCTCGCGCCGGCGTTGTGGCCGTCGATCGTGGCGGTGCTGTTCACCGACCTGTTCGACTCGCTGAGCACGTTCATCGGCGTGGCCGAGGCGACGGGGTTCACCGACGATGAGGGCCGACCCATCCGGCTGCGGCAGGGCCTGATCGTCGACGCCTGGGCGACGCTCGGCGCCGGCCTGCTGGGGACCTCCTCCGGCACGGCCTACGTCGAAAGTGCGGCAGGCATCAACGCCGGTGGACGGACCGGCCTCACAGCCGTCGTGGCAGGGCTGTGTTTCCTGCCAGCGCTGTTGCTCGCGCCCCTGGCGGCCGCCGTGCCGTCGTACGCGACCGCGCCGGTGCTGATCGTGGTGGGCGTCCTGATGTTCCGCACCTGCCGCACGCTGCCGTTCGGGGTCCTCGAGGAGATGGTGCCGGCATTCCTGACGCTGGTGCTGATTCCCCTGACGCTGTCGATCACGCAGGGGCTGCTGTGGGGGCTCGTCGCGCACGTGGTGGCATTCGTCGTCGCCGGCCGCGCCCGCGATCTTGCGGCAGGACACTGGGCGCTCGGGGTGCTGGCGGTGGGGCTGCTGTATCTGCACGGGTAGGCGGAGCAGTTTCAGAATTTCAGGAATTTCAGGAATTGCCCAGGTCTCGCCACACGTCGCAACACCGAGGCGGTGATCCCGCCTTGGAGGCGCTCCAATTCTGAAATTCTGAAACTCTGAAATTGCAGATCCCTCCCATGTTCAGCCCCGACCCACAGCTTGCCGCGCAGGTCTTCCCGCCGACGCACCGCAACCCGGTGCCGGCGGCGAGGTACAACCTCGTCGTCATCGGCGGCGGCACGGCGGGACTGGTGTGCGCCGCGGGCGCGGCCGGGCTCGGGGCGAAGGTGGCGCTGGTCGAGCGCCGGGCGCTCGGCGGCGACTGCCTGAACGTCGGCTGCGTGCCCTCCAAGGCGTTCATCCGCGCCGCGCACGCCGCCCACGCGGTGCGCGAGGCGGCCCGCTTCGGCGTCCACGCGACGATCGATCGCGTCGATTTCGCGGCGGTGATGGCCCGGGTGCGCGCGGTGCGGCAGTCGATCAGCCCGCACGACTCGGTGGCGCGCTTTGCCGGGCTGGGTGTCGACGTGTTCCTCGGCGACGCGCGATTCACGGGACGCGACACCGTGGAGGTCGGTGGGGCAGCGCTCCGCCTGGCGCGCGGCGTCATCGCGACGGGCGCGCGACCGAAGATGCCCGACGTCCCGGGACTGGCCGACGCGCGGCCCCACACCAACGAGACGATCTTCGAGATCGAGGCGCAGCCGAGGCGATTGCTCGTGATCGGCGGCGGGCCGATCGGCTGCGAGTTGGGGCAGGCCTTCCAGCGCCTGGGCACGCAGGTGACGCTGGTGCAGTCCAACCCCACGCTGCTGGCGCGCGAGTCGGCCGACGCGGCCGCGACGGTGCATGCGGCGCTGCTGGCCGACGGCGTCGCCGTGTACACGCGCAGTCGCATCCTCCGCATCGACGCCGGTGCCGCCCCCGACGGGGCGCATCGGGTCCACGTGCACGGCGATGCCGGCGCGGCGGTGGTCGACGTCGATGCGGTGCTGGTGGCCGCGGGCCGGCAGCCCAACGTCGAGGGCCTCGGCCTCGAGGCGGCGGGCGTCGCCTGGACCGACCGCGGCATCACCGTCGACGCGCACCTGCGCACGTCCAACCCGGCCATCTATGCCGCCGGCGACGTGTGCCTCCCGCAGGCGTTCACCCACGCCGCCGACGCGAGTGCGCGGGCCGTCATCCAGAACGCGCTGTTCCTCGGGCGCAAGGGCATCGACACGAGCGCCATCCCCCGCTGCACGTACACGGACCCCGAGGTCGCGCACGTCGGCGAGACGTCCGGGCCGGGCCTCGTCACGCATGAGGTGGCCTGGACCGACGTCGATCGCGCCCGCACCGACGACGAGCGGCAGGGCGGCGTCCGACTCCACGCGCGCGACGGCCGCGTGGTCGGCGGCACTGTCGTCGGGCGGGGCGCCGGCGACCTGATCGGCGAGGTCGCCGTGCTGGTGGCGACGCGCACCACGCTGTCGCAGCTGGCCGCCATCGTCCACCCCTACCCGACGCGCGCCGAGGCCTTCCGGAAGATTGGCGATCTCCACAACCGCGGCCGCCTCACGCCCACCGTACGCGGCCTCTTCGACCGCTGGCTCGCGTGGCGACGGTGACGACCCGGCTCGCCGCACGCGCCGCCCTGGGGCTGGCCACGCTCGCCGTCGTCGTGCTGCTCGTGCGCAGCCAGCTGCATCACGTGGTGTCGCTGCTGGAGTGGGTGCGCAGCCTCGGCTGGCTCGCCCCGGTCGCGTATGGCCTGATCTACGCGCTGGCCGTGCCGTTCGCCGTGCCGGGTTCGCTGCTCACGCTGACCGCCGGGGCGCTGTTCGGCCTCTGGCCCGGCGTGCCGGTGGTGTTCTGCGCCTCGACCGCGGGATCGACGCTGGCCTTCCTGGTGGCCCGCCAAGTCGCACGTCCGTGGGTCGAGGCGTGGGCCTCGAGCCATCCCCGGTTTGCGGCCGTGGATCGCGCCGTCGCCGCAGAGGGCACGCGGATGGTGTTCTTGCTCCGACTGACGCCGCTCATCCCGTTCACCGTGCTGAACTACCTCCTGGGACTGACCCGGATTCGCTGGCGCGACATGGTACTGGCCTCGCCGGGCACGCTGCCGGGGACGTTCCTGTACGTGTACTACGGCCACGTCATCGGCGACGTGGCCGCCGTCGCCGCGGGCGCCCGCCCGCCCCGCACGCCAGGCCAGTACGTCCTGCTCGCGACGGGGCTGGTCGCGGCGCTCCTGGTGGCGCTCCGCGTCGCCGCGGTGGCGCGGCGCGCCCTGACACACACCGAGCTCGCCCCCTCCGGGGAGGCGTGAAATACTTTTCGCAAAATGCCCTCGTTCGCTCCCGAGTACGTCGACCTCGTCCTGAATGACATCTTCGAGGACGCCAAGCGCCTCTTCCTCGTCCAGCTCCGGGCCATCGACTACGCCCACCTCGTGATGCTCACCGAGCAGGGCATCGTCGCCCGCGACGCCGCGCGCCTGATACGCGCCGGCCTCGATCGCATCGACGAGGACCACGTCCGGACCGTCACCTTCGACGGCACCTACGAGGACCTGTTCTTCTACCTCGAGCAGATCCTCGTCGACGCATGCGGACACGAGATCGCGGGGCGCCTGCACACCGCCCGCAGCCGCAACGACATCGACATGACGATGTACCGGATGCGGCTCCGACAGGCGGTGCTCGAGGCCGCGGTGGCGGTGGAGGAGCTGCGGGCGTCGCTGATCGAGCTGGCCGGGCGGCACGTGCACACCGTGTATGCCGCGCACACCCACACGCAGCCGGCGCAGCCGAGCACCGTCGCCCACTACCTGCTCGCGGTGGTCGAGCAGCTCGGGCGCGACCACCAGCGCCTGCGCGCGGCGTACGCGAGCGTCAACCGCAACCCGCTCGGCGCCTGCGCGATCACCGGCACGGGCTTCCCGATCGACCGCGAACGGACCTCGGCGCTGCTCGGCTTCTCCGGCCCGACCGGCAACACCTACGGCAGCATCGCGACGGTGGACTACCTGCTCGAGGCGACGAGCGCGCTGTCGGTGCTGCTGGTGGGCACCGGCCGGTTCGTGCAGGACCTGATGCTCTGGTGCACCGCCGAATTCGGCTACCTGCGGCTCTCGGACGGCTACGTGCAGTGCAGCAGCATCATGCCGCAGAAGCGCAACCCGGTGGCGCTCGAGCACGCGCGGGCGCTCGGCAGCAAGGCGTTCGCCCAGGCGCAAGCGGTCGCGGTGACCGTGCACAACACGCCCTTCGGCGACATCGTCGACACCGAGGACGACCTGCAGCCGCTCGTGGCGACGGCCTTCCGTGACGGGATCCGGGCGATCCGGCTGGTGGCCGGCGCGATGTCGCAGGCCACCTTCGACGTGGCGAAGATGGCCTCGCGCGCTGCCGAGGGCGGCACGACGGTGACCGAGCTGGCCGACACGCTGGCGCGCACGCACGCGCTGCCGTTCCGGGTGAGCCACGAGGTGGCGGCGCACTTCGTCGCCGGTCGCCGGCAGCAGCCCGAGGCGCCGCTCGTGGCGGTGCTCGACGCCGCGACCACCGCCGTGCTCGGCAGGACCCTGCCGTACACCGAGGAGGAGCTGCAGCACGTGTTGAGCGCGCGGCACTTCGTCGAGGTGCGTCGCACCCTCGGCGGGCCGTCGCCGGAGCGGACGACCGAGGCCCTGGCGGCCGAGGCCGCGAGCCTGTCCGCCGATCGCGCCTGGACGACACGCACGCGGAATGCGCTGCTGGAGGCGTCGCGCGGGTTGCGCGAGGCCGTGGAGGCCCTGTGACCTCGAGCGAGTCCCGACACCAGAAGACGGCGACGTCGGCGATCTCGGTGATCGTCGTCGAGATCGTGACCCTGCTCGCGCTGTTCGCGTTGCAGCAGGCCTTCACCCGCTAGCCATGCACCCCATCGACTGGATCATCATCGGCGCCTACCTGGCGTGGATCATCTGGACCGGCGTCGAGCACACGCGAGGCAGCAAGGAGATCGAGGGCTACTTCCTCGGCAACCGCAGCAACCCCTGGTGGGCGGTCGGCCTCTCGGTGATGGCGACGCAGCTCAGCGCCATCACGATGGTCGGCACCACCGGGCAGGGCTACGCCGACGGGCTGCGCTTCGTGCAGTTCTACTTCGGCCTGCCGCTGGCGATGGTGATCCTCTCGGTCACGGCCGTGCCCTTCTTCCATCGGGCGAAGGTGTACACGGCCTACGAGTACCTGGAGCGCCGGTTCGACATCAAGACGCGGACGCTGACGAGCGCGCTGTTCCTGGTCTCGCGCGGCCTCTCGTGCGGCACGATCATCTCGGCGCCCGCGGTGATCCTGTCGATCATCATGGGCTGGAACCTGACGCTCACGGTGCTGCTGATCGGCATCCCGACGGCGATCTACACCATGCTCGGCGGTGTGCAGGCGGTGACGTGGACCGACGTCAAGCAGATGTACATCATCGTGTTCGGCCTCGTCGCCGTCGCGATTGCGCTGGTCGTCGGCCTGCCTGCGGACGTGAGCCTCGGCGACGCGCTCACCGTGGCCGGCGCCACCGGCCGGATGCAGGCGTTCGATTTCCGGTTCACGCTCAACGAGACCTACACGTTCTGGTCGGGCCTCATCGGTGGCCTGTTCCTGATGCTGTCGTACTTCGGGTGTGACCAGAGCCAGGTGCAGCGCTACCTCACCGCGAAGTCGGAGCAGGAGGCGACCTCCTCGCTCTACATGAGTGCCTACTGGAAGATTCCGCTTCAGGTGCTCGTGCTGATGATCGGCGTGCTGGTGTTCGTGTTCTACCTGTTCAACCAGCCGCCGATGCTGTTCAACCCGGTGCACGAGGCAAAGGTGAAGGCCAGCCCACAGGCTGGCGCGTACGCCGCCGCCGAGCAGCGGTTCGACACGGCCTTCGCGGCGCGCCGCGAGGCGGCGACCATCCTGGCCAGAGTCGAGGAGCCGGTCGCGCGCGCCGCCGCGGAATCGACCTTTCTCGCCGCCGATGCCGACCTCAAGGCCGTCCGCAAGGAAGCCACGGCGCTGGTGCAGGAGGTGACCGGAGACAAGGCCTATCGCGACGTGAACTACGTCTTCCCGACCTTCGTCACCACGCACCTGCCGATCGGCCTGATCGGCATCATCCTCGCCGCCATCATGGCCGCCGCGATGTCGAGCATCGCCTCCGAGCTCAACGCGCTCGCCACGACCACCGTCATCGACTTCTATCGCCGGCTCGTGAGGCCGGAGGCGCCCGACGCGCACTACCTGCACGTCTCGCGCATCGCCACCGGTTTCTGGGGGATCTTCGCCTGCGTCGTGGCGCTGTTTGCAACCAACCTGGGGTCGCTCATCGAGGTGGTGAACCGCTTCGGCTCGTTCTTCTACGGGTCAATCCTCGGCGTCTTCATGCTCGCCATGCTGACGCGCCGCGCGTCGGGCACCGGCGCCTTCGTGGGGCTCATCGGCGGCATGTCGCTGGTCGCGACGGTGGCCTTCACGCGCCCGGAGATCTCCTTCCTGTGGCACAACGTCATCGGCGCCGTCGGCGTGGTCGTCGTCGGGCTGCTGGTGAGCGTGGTCGTGCCGGCGCGACAGGCGGAGCCGGCCTCGTGAGTCGTCGCCTGCTCGCGGCCGCGTGCATGGCTGCGAGCCTGTGGTCGGTGCCGGCCCGGGCCCAGGACCCCGCGCCGGCCCCCCCGCCACCGCCGGAGGCGAACAAGATCACGCGTGTCGAGCGACAGCGGTTCTGGACCGGGCTGGCGGTCGGCGCCGGGTGGGAGAAGGTCTTCACCACCGCCGGCCACGTGTCCAACCCGTTCCCGTACCGCTTCCTGTTCCGCGCCCCCTCCAAGAGCGGCTGGGCGATCTCCCCGCTGTTCGGCTGGTTCCGGGCCGACGTCGACGCCGTGGCCCTCGCCCGACCGACGACCCCGATGGGCCGGCTGACGGTACGGCCCGTCCTGGTGGGCGTGCGGCGTACGTGGGTCCAGCACCCGCTCAGCTACGACGTCGCGCTGGCCGCTGGCCCGTCCTTCAACAGCTTCAAGGTCGCCGACGAGATCAAGCCCGACCTCGCCCTCGGTTCCGGCGCCATCACCGGCGACGCCAACATCTCGTTCGCCTGGCGCCTGCAGGGGAGCCTGTGGCACGACTTCAACGAGAAGTTCGCCATCCGCGGCAACGTCGCCTACGCCTGGTGCCAGCCCGAGATCACCTTCAGGTCTGGCGCCTCGGGGCGCCGCATCACCGAGAACGCCAACGCCGTGACGATCGGCGCTGGCCTGGTGTATCGGATCTTCTGAGCCGGGAATCGGGAGTCGGGAATCGGGAGTCGGGAGTCGAAGGGCTTCCCCGAGACTCGGCCGTCGCGCCCCTCGCGGCGGTCACCTCGCCTCTCGCTCGTCACGCGCGTGCGCCGCGCCGTCCCTGCGCCCTTCCTGATCGCGTAATAACCCGAACGCTCGCGCTCGCGCCTCGTCTCCTCTGCCACATCCATCACGGAGGACTCGATGCGACAGGTCAGCCTGCTGCAGGTCGGTATCGGTACGTTCGCCATGTTCGCAGCCCTCTGTCCGGCGCCCGCACTCGCGTCTGCGCCCGGCATCGAGGGGCGATGGATCGGCGGGTTCGAGAACCGCAACACCGTGGTGACCGTCGATGCGACGTTCACGACCACGGACTCGCTGTCGGGCACCATCGCGCTCCCGCAGCGCGGCGAGGCGGGCATCCCCTTGCGCGCGGTCACCCAGCGGGGCCGCTCACTCTCCTTCGAGGTGCCCGGGCAGCAGGGCAACCTTCTCTTCGAGGGCCGCCTGGAGGGCGAGGGACGACTGCAGGGCAACGTCCGCCAGGGCTATGCCTACGCCCGCTTCGAGATGCTGCGCCTGGCCGAGCCGACGCCCACGCAGATGCAGGGGGTGTACGGGACGTACGAGTGGGCGCCCGGCAAGGTGCTGCTCGTGGCCCCCGGGCAGGACGCGCCCGTGTACGTGGACTACGAGTCGGGGCGCACCGGCATGCTGTTCCCCATCAGCGCCGACGAATTCGTCGCCGGCCCGTCGCTGTCCACGGGCTATCCCGTCGAGGTGCGCATCCGCGCCCAGCGTGATGCCGACGGTGTCGCGCGGCGCATCGAGTACGCCCGCCGCGGCCACGTCGTCGCCGCGCAGCGCCGCGAGTTCTATACCGAGCAGTTCGTGCGCTATGCCAGCGGCGAGGTCAGCATCGCCGGCAGCCTGCTGCTCCCGGCCGGCCCCGGTCCCCATCCGGCCATCGTCATGATTCACGGGTCGGGCGCCGTCACCCGCGACACCCTGCGCCCGTTCGCCGATCACTTCGCCCGCAACGGCGTCGCCGTGCTCATCACCGACAAGCGTGGGACGGGCGTCTCGACCGGCCGATGGGCACGCGCCACGTTCGACGACCTGGCCGACGACGCACTGGCGGGAGTGCGGTACCTGAGGTCGCGGTCCGACATCCAGGCCTCGGCGATCGGGCTGCATGGCATGAGCCTCGGTGGGTGGGTCGCCCCCCTCGCGGCGGTCAGGTCCCCGGATGTCGCGTTCGTCATCGTCGAGTCGGCGCCGGTGATGACGCCGCTCGAGCACGAGCGGCTGCGCGTCGAGTCGACGATGCGCGCCGACGGGCAGAAGGGCGAGGCGATCGCGGCCGCGGTCGCCTTCATGGACCAGAAGTTCGAGGTCGCCCGCACGGGCGAGGGCTGGGATCGGCTCGAGGCGGCCATCGGCACGGCGGCGCGGGGCGGCTGGCTGTCCTACGTCAACGCGCCGACCTCGCTCGACTCGCTCCGCTGGAACTGGGAGCACGTGTTCTCGTACGACCCGCTGCCAGTCCTGAAGCAGCTGACCGTTCCGATGCTCGTGCTGTACGGCGAACTGGACTCCATCGTGCCGCCGCGCGTGCATCGCGCGCGGATGGAGCAGGCGGTCCGCGAGGCGGGCAAGGCCAACGTCACGATCCGCGAGTTCGCCCGCGCCAACCACGGCTTCTTCCAGGCGATCACGGGCGGCAAGCAGGAGCAGCCGACCCTGGGCGGCTTCGTGGCCGGCTACTTCGAGACGCGCACGGACTGGGTGCGGGCGCGATCCCAGGAAGCGGTGATGGCGGCAACCGAGCTCCAGTAACTACAATCGCGGCATGCGCCGCCGACAGTTCGCCCTGGCCCTCGCGGCCGTGCTCGGCACCGTCGTGCCGGCGCGCGGCCGCCTCCCGCGCGCGGCCGCCGACCCCACCCTGCCATGGGTGACCCTCTACGAGCAGGCACTCGTCGCGCTGGCAGGCGCCGATGTGGCGGCGGCGGTCGAGGCGGTCGCGCGAGCTGCCCGGCGGGCGCCGCCCAACCATCCCTTCATCCTCCATGCGCAGGTCCACGCCGCGGCGCGGGCGGGGCGCTACGACGAGGCGTTCGCCGCGCTCGGCCTGCTCGCCGACAAGGGCATCGCCGCGGACGTGCTGGTGTCGCCCTCGTTCGAGGTCCTGCGCGACCAGCCGCGCTGGCCCGAGTGGCAGGAGCGATTGCAGGCACTCGTCGCGCCGGCGCAGCACAGCGTCGTCGCCTTCCGCCTCAACGAGCCCGACTTCTTCCCGGAGGCGATGACGTACGACCGGGGATCACGCCGGTTCCTCGTCGGCAGCCTCTACAAGCGGAAGGTCGTGGTGGTCGACGAGGTGACGGGGCGCGCCGCCGACTACGCGACGTCGCGCGAGGCCGGCTTCCTGGGGGTGCGCGGCCTCGAGGCCGACAACACCAGGGGGGCGCTCTACGTGTTGAGCGCCGGCGGACCCGAGATGCAGGCGTATGCGCCAGCCGACGAGGGGCAGTCGTACCTGCATCGGCTGCAGTTGTCGTCGGGGCGGCAGGTCACGCGGCTGGCGCCGCCGCTGGCCGCTGGTGGACATCGCCTCGACGAGATCGTGCAGGCGCCTGACGGCGCGCTCTACATGACCGACGCGCGCGCCGGCGTGCTGTATCGCTGGCGCCCGGGCACCAGGGCGCTCGAGCCCTTCGTGCGCCTGGACCCCGACCTGCGTCCTGCCGGCCTGGCGTGGAGCGGTGACGGACGGGCGCTGTACGTCGCCCACCTCGAGGGCGTGTCGCGGGTGATGCTCTCGACGAGGGCCATCGAGCCGGTGGGCCATCCGGCATCGGTCACGTTGGTCGGCATCGACGGTCTGGCGACACACAAGTCGGACCTGGTGGCGGTGCAGAACGGCCTGCCTGGCCTGTCGCGCGTGGTGCGCCTGCGACTCACGCCGGACGGCCTCAACGTCCGGGCGCTCGACGTCCTCGACGCCAACCTCCCCGACCACGACATGCCCACGGCCGGCGTGGTGGTCGGTGACGGCTTCTACTACATCGCCAACAGCCAGATCCGCCGCTTCACTGCGCCCGGCGTTCCTGCCTCGATGGACACGCTGCAGAAGCCGGTCATCAGGCGCGTGAACCTGGCGAGCTGAACGAGGGACAAGGTAGTTGTCCCTCGTCCCTTGGCTACATCCCGCCAATCGGATCGCCTGCCGGCGTCGGCAGCAGCTTCTGCGGCGTGTAGGGGGAGAACGGCCGTGCCTGGTACCGCGTCACCATGTCGCGCAGTGCCGCGGCATGCGCGACCCACTCGGGGCTCGCTGGCGTGGCCGTGCCGCGGGCCATCGTGAGCATCTCGAGCTGGCCGACCTGCTGCTGCGCGATGGCGCGCACATCGGCGGCAGCGGACTCGTT
Organism: Luteitalea sp. TBR-22; assembly: GCF_016865485.1. Classification (NCBI taxonomy): domain Bacteria; kingdom Pseudomonadati; phylum Acidobacteriota; class Vicinamibacteria; order Vicinamibacterales; family Vicinamibacteraceae; genus Luteitalea; species Luteitalea sp. TBR-22. Next base: position 522,230 of record NZ_AP024452.1, read on the forward strand.
GGCGCCGAGTTCCATGAGCCGCATCGCGAACACCGTCTGCGCGGCACGCAGCGCCAGGGCTGCCGCATCCTCTCGACCGCTCGCCGGCCGCAGCGCCGTGCGCATCGCCTGGATCACCTCGTGCAGGCCCGGGTTCTTCGCGTCGCGCGCGTGGAACTCCACCAGGCGCGCGGCGCGCTCGGGATTGAGCAGGCCGGAGATGGTCAGGTCCGCGGCGATGGCCGCGGCCGACGCCGGATCGAACGTGAGGCCGGTGCGGCGCGGGAACATCTCGGTGTTGTAGCCGCCGAAGGCCTCCGTCCGCGGCTGCAGCAGCGCCAGGATTCGATCGGGCACCACCAGCACGTCGGGCGACAACGTCGCGAGCAGGGCGTCGAGCGCGGCGCGCTGCACCTCGGGAGCCACGATCCGCGTGGCGGCCGGCGCCGGCGCTCCGCCCTTGCGCACGGCGTAGGTGTAGAACTGTCCGCCCACCGACTTCACCGTCGCCTGCACCTGGTAGCGATGGTGGAGATAGAGCGGCAGGAACTGCTGCTCCAGGAAGCTGAGCGAACGGCCCTCGGGGATGTTGCCGATGTCGAACGTGCCCATCGCCAGGGCGCGCACGGCGAGTTCGTGCTTCAGGTTGGCGATCGGGTCGCTGCCGTTGTCCCACAGGCTGGCCAGCGGGTGCGCGGCGCCTGCCGGCCTCGCGTCGTTGTCGGCGATGAACAACAGGCCTTTCGCGGTGGCCTCGTCGACGAGGCGCGCGAGCTCGGCGGCCTCGTCGGCGCCCGGCGCGAACTGGCTGTACGCGTACTTCACCGCGAACTCGTCGAAGGCGCCGACGCCGACGCCGTATGCCTCCGACAGGTCGACCTTGCCGTTGGTGATCTTCGCCATCGGCGCCGGGTAGTCCATCACCGAGGCGCGGCCGTAGGTGCTCGCGGCGAAGTTGTGCGTGAAGCCGAGCGTGTGTCCCACCTCGTGCGCCGACAGCTGGCGGATGCGCGCCAGGGCCATCGCCGTCGCGTCGGTGCTCGGGTCGAGGGCGGCGAGGTACTCGGCGTCGGGCGAGTCGCCGGCCGCGCAGGCGAGGGCGCCCGCGACAGGCGCGCCGGCCGCGTCGTTGCCGGCCTGCGCCGTCAGCCCGGTGCCGAGCATGATGTCCTGTCGCACGCGCAGGGAGCCGAGGCTGACGTTGCCCTTGAGGATCTGGCCGGTGCGCGGATCCTCGACGGCGGCGCCATACGACCAGCCGCGCGTCGAGCGATGCACCCAGTTGATCATGTTGTAGCGGAGGTCCATCGGGTCGGCGTCGGCCGGCAGCACCTTCACCTGGAAGCCGTTGCGGAAGCCCGCCGCCTCGAAGGCCTTCGCCCACCACTGGGCACCCTCGACCAGCGCCGTGCGGATCGGCTCCGGCGTGCCGTTGTCGACGTAGTACACGATGGGCTCGACCACGTCGCTCACGGCGGCCGCGGGATCCTTCTTCTGCAGGTGGTGCCGCAGCGCCCAGTGCTTCTCGATCGGCGCGGTGATCGGCGACGCGTAGTCGTGGAACATCAGGTCGATGCCACCGGCGCGCGGGTCGGCGACCCGGGGCCTGAAGGGGTGCGTCGCGAGGTCGGGCAACTCGACGAACGAGTGGTGCTGGCGCACGGTCACCGCCGCGCCGGTCGGCGTCACCTGGCTGACGAGCGGCCCTGGCGACGCCTCGGTGACCAGGGTCACCACCGCCTCGACCTCGCTGTTCTTCGGGAAGGCCCTGGTGCGCGGCAGGTAGAGCGCCGTGCGTGAGCCGTCCACGCGGTAGGCGCCCTGGCCCGACCCGCGCAGCCGGTCGGAGACGCCGTGCGCGTCGCGCAGCACGAAGTCCGTGGCGTCGACCAGCACGCGCCCCCCCTCCTGCGCCTCCACCTTGAACCCCCAGAGCACCGACCGCGCGAACGAATCGGCCACGGCCTGCCGTTCGGCGGCATCCTCGGTCAGGGCGCGGAAGCGGTAGTTGGCCTGCGTGAGCAACACCTTCGGGCCGACGCGCTGGAAGGTCACCACCGAGGTCGGGCCGAGTTGTCCGCGATCCAGCCCCACCGGGTTGGAGCCGAGGCCTGCCGGCAGCGACACCTGGTAGAGGAACTCCTGGTCGAACCGCGAGATCTCCAGGTACAGCCTGCCCGAGGCCTCGTCCCAGTACATCGGCACGAAGCCGTCCATCCGCGTCCACGCCTTCGTGCGCTCTGCGAGCGTGGCGGGCGCCGTTTGCGCGACGGCCGGCGGGGCGATGCCGGCGGCGGTGAGGACGGACAGCGTGATCAGCAGCGCGCGTGTGTGGGTGTGCATGCGAGTGGTGGCGTCCGGTCCTGTCCGGCCGTCTGGCCGTGGGACGAGTCCCGCGGCGACGTCTCCTGAAGGATCAGCGATTGGTGGCGCTCGTCGCCGGACGGGTCGGCGCGGACTTCACGTGCGTGTCGAGCCAGTCGAGCATCTCGGCAACGGTGTGCAACACCGACTCGCGTGCCGCGTAGCCATGCGCCTCATGGGGCAGGGTCACGTACCGGACGGTGGCGCCGTGTCCCTTCAGGGCCATGTAGAAGCGCTCCGACTGGATCGGGAAGGTGCCCTGGTTGTTGTCGGCCTCGCCGTGCGTCAGCAGGATCGGCTCCTTGATCCGGTCGGCGTACCAGAACGGCGACATGCGCGCGTACACCTCGGGGACCTCCCAGAACGTCCGTGACTCCGACTGGAAGCCGAACGGCGTGAGCGTGCGGTTGTAGGCCCCGCTCCGTGCGATGCCGGCCCGGAACAGGTCGGTGTGCGCGAGCAGGTTGGCCGTCATGAAGGCGCCGTAGCTGTGGCCGCCGACGGCGATCCGATCGCGATCGGTCACGCCGCGCGCCACCACCGCGTCGACGGCGGCCTCGGCGCTCGCCACCAGCTGCTCCACATAGTGGTCGTTGGCGGTCTCGCCTTCGCCGACGATCGGCATCGACGGATCGTCGAGGATCGCGTAGCCCTGCGTGAGCAGCAGCAGGTGCGAGGCGCCTCGGACGACGTCGAACCGATACGGCGAGCCGCTCACCTGGCCGGCTGCCGCGGCACTGGTGAACTCCTGGGGATAGGCCCACATCAGCAGCGGCAGTCGGGTCCCGGCGGTGTAGCCGGCCGGGAGGTAGAGCGTGGCGCTCAGCGCGACGCCGTCCTTGCGCGTGTAGCTGAGGCGCTCCTTGGTGACGCCGCGCAGCTGTGGCGCCGGGTCGGCGAACGACGTGAGGGCGAGCCTGGCGCCATCTCCGGCCCCGCCCTGGCCGAGCGTGCGCAACACGTAATTGGGCGGTGACGTCCTGGACTCATGCCGCGTCAGGATCCGGCTGCCGTCGCGCGTCACCACGGCGACGACCTGCTCGTACTGCTCCCCGCTGCTGCGGAACAGGCGCGTCGCCGTGCCGGTGGCCAGGTCGAGCCGGTCGACGAACGGCCGGTCGCCCTCGGGCGAGGCGCCCTGCCCGAGCAGGTAGATGCCGCCGTCGTGCGTCAGCACCGTGTCCTGCCCGGGCAGTCTGTACGGAGTGCCGGGATTGGCGTAGGCGTCCTCGGCCGAGCGCTGCGAGAGCACGCGGACGGTGCCGTCGCGGGCCACCAGGGTCAGCCGCGTGCCGCGTGTCGGCCGGTCGAACTCGCTGACGAGCGCCTGCCCATCCTCGGTCCACGCCACGCCCACGCACCGATGCTGGGTCTGGTGCCAGGCCACCGGCGCCATGCGGCTGGGCACCGTCAGCGCCATCAACCGATCGCGGTGCGCGGCCGTCGCCTTCGGGTTGCCGCCGTCGAGCGCCTCGACCCACGTCAGGCGCGCCGGCTGCGTCGGATCCCAGTCGTACCGGCGCGGACCCGTCGGCACGCCATTGATCGGCACGGCGTCGGCCAGCGGGAGCTTCGCAAGTGAGTACACCTCGGCGCCGCCCATGTCGATCACGCGCACGTGCTTCGGGAAGTCGTCGTAGGGCACCAGCCGCGAGAACGGGCGCTCGATCGACTCGACGAGCAGGAACCGTCCGGAAGGCGCCGGGCTGACCATGGTGTACTGACCGGCAGCCCCGACGATGCGCGGCGTGCCACCGGCGGCCGGGATCACGGCGATGGTGCTCGTCGTGTACCAGGTGAACAGCGCTTCGTCGTGTGCGCTCGTGAGCAGGTCCTGGTAGGTGCGCACCGGCGCCGGCGTGCCGCGGGTCTCCTGCACGTTCGGCCCGGCGGGCGCGCGTGGCGCCGTTGGCATCGCGCCGCGGTCGGCGGGAACGGTCAGGCATGCCAGCGACCGGCTGTCGGACAGCCACGAGCACTGCACACCGAGCGGCGCGCTCAGGCGGACGTCCGGCACCTGTCGCGCACTGGCCGCGACCGGATCGACCAGCCACAACTGCACATGGTCGGCGCGCACCACGGCGACGGCGTAGCGCGAGCCATCCGGGGCAAAGCCGATGGGCAGCAGGCGATCGGCAGCGTCGAGCGCAATCGCGACGGGGCGCGGTGCACGTCCGTCGAGCCCGGCCACCGACAGGGCGGCATAGCCGATGCCGCCGACCGGAGCGCCCGACGCCGCGGCGAAGCGCGCGCCGGCGAGACGGCGCACCGGCTCGGCCAGTTCCGCAATCGTCGGCATCGCGCGTGCCTGCAGCAGGAGCAGGCGATCGCCGGTGGGCGACAGCTGCGCGGTCGGCACCGGGGGCGCGTCGAGGATGGCCGGGATCGGCTCCGGCGGCACGCGATAGCCGGACGCCGGCTGCGCCTGTGTCGGTGACGTGATCGCAAGCGCGGTGAGCGTGAGCGCGCCCAGCCAGGAGCGGGTCATCAGTGGCCTCCGGAGAGGCCGGGATTGTAACATCCGCCCCCATGGATCGTCGGCAGTTCCTCCAGCACACCGTCGCCGGCACCGCCGTGCTCGCGACCGGCTCACATCCGCGCGCCCAGCCCGTCCTCGCCCAGGAGCCGCCGCGGGTCACGAGCGCGCCGCTTGCCGTCGGCGAGGAGGTGGCCGAGCGTGACGTGGCCGATCTCCGCCGCGGGCTCGAGTCCGGCCAGCTCACGGCGCGGGCGCTCACCCAGGCCTACCTGCGGCGCATCGATGCGCTCGACCGGCAGGGGCCGACCCTCAACAGCGTCATCGAGCTCAATCCCGACGCGCTCGAGATCGCCGAGCGGCTCGACATCGAGCGGAAGGCGGGCAAGGTCCGCGGGCCTCTGCACGGCATTCCGGTCCTGATCAAGGACAACATCGACACCGCCGATCGGATGAAGACCACCGCCGGATCGCTGGCGCTCGTGGATGCCCGGCCGCTCGCCGATGCCGGCCTGGTCACCCGCCTGCGCGAGGCCGGCGTCGTGATCCTCGGCAAGACGAACCTGAGCGAGTGGGCCAACTTCCGGTCGGAACACTCGACCAGCGGGTGGAGCGGCCGCGGCGGGCTCACCCGCAACGCGTACGCCCTCGACCGGAACGCCTGCGGATCGAGCTCCGGGTCCGGCACGGCCGCCGCCGCGAGCCTGTGCGCCGTCGCCGTGGGCACCGAGACGGACGGCTCGATCATCTGCCCCTCGTCACGGTCCGGCCTGGTGGGCATCAAGCCGACCGTCGGACTGGTCAGCCGCAGCGGCATCATCCCGATCTCGGCCACACAGGACACGGCCGGGCCGATGGCGCGGACCGTCGCCGACGCCGCGGCGCTGCTGCAGGTGCTGGCCGGCACCGACGCCCGCGACGCGGCCACCACGGCGCAGCGGCGTGCCAGGGACTACACCGAATACCTGCAGGCCGACGCGCTGCAGGGCAAGCGGATCGGCGTGATGCGCAACTTCTTCGGGTTCGACGCGCGCGTCGACGCCCTCATGGAGGACGCCATCAAGGCGCTCGAGGCGGCCGGCGCGGTCATCGTCGACAAGGCCAACCTGCCGACCCGCGGGCAGTTCGGCGACGCCGAGTACGAGGTGCTGCTGTACGAGTTCAAGGCGGGCGTGAACGCGTACCTCGCGACGCTCGGGCCGTCGGCGCCGATGAAGACGCTGCAGGACCTGATCGCGTTCAACGAGGCGCACGCGAAGGAGGAGATGCCCTACTTCGGACAGGACATCTTCCTCGCGGCCCAGAAGAAGGGGCCGCTGACCGACAAGGCGTATCTCGCGGCGAAGGCCAGGGCCGCGCGCCTGTCGCGCGCCGAGGGCCTCGACCGGGTGTTCGCGCTCAAGAAGGTCGACGCCCTGCTGTCGCCCAGTGGCGGGCCGGCGTGGCTCACCGACCTCGTGAACGGCGACTATGGGACGGGCGGCAGCTCGGGGCCGGCCGCCGTGTCGGGCTATCCGAGCATCACGGTGCCGGCGGGCCTGGTGCGGGGGTTGCCGGTCGGCGTGTCGTTCACCGGTCCCGCGTGGTCCGAAGGCGCGCTCATCGCGATCGCGTACGCCTACGAGCAGCGCACGAAGCTGCGGCGCCCGCCGCAGTATCTGCCGAACGCGCTGGTCTAGGCCCGCTGTGGTGGGGACGCCTCGCTGAGGCGTCCCCACCACGAGCGTGCTACCTGAACTCGATCTCGAGCTTCTCGACCTCGTTGATCTTGATGCCCTTCATGCCCTTGAGGGCGGTCTTGATCTCGGTCAGCGACGGGTTGTTCCCGAGCTTTTCCATCTTCTCGAGGCCGGCAGGATCGGCGAACAGCTCGCCGAACGCGACGTCGAACAGCGTCACGCGCTTGCCCTGCACGTGCGTCGCGTTGGTGCGCACCAGCGCGCCGACCGGTTCCACGGCGATCGCCACCCGCATGTCCTTGAACATCGGCGCCAGCATCGCGAGCATCTCCTTGGGCATCTCGGGCTGGCCCTCGGCCTTCTTCGCCTCCGGCTTGCGCTTGGCGTCGGCCTTGGCCAGCTCGTCGAGCATGTTCATCGTCAGCATCGACGAGCCCGCGCCGCGGCTGAACTTGATCGGGAGCGGCTCGCCCTTGCCCGTCGCCTTCGCGCCGCCCTCGTCCATGTCGGGCAGCGCCGTGCTCACCTTGAGCGTGTTGAAGTCCTTGAACGCATAGACCGCGCGCACGCCCTTCATCTCGCCCTGCGTGACCGGTTCGCTGGACACGAACGTGACGCCCTCGCCGAGTTCGGCGGCCTGCGCCTGCAGCTTCTCCTTCGAGAAGATCGTCGTCGGGTCGATCTTGGGCGCCGCGGCCTTGTTGTCGCCGCCGCCCATCATCCCCATCATGCCCATCGCCGAGCTGTTGATGAGCATCGTCTGCTCCATCGTGCCCGAGCCGTCGGCCTTGATCTTGATGACCGAATCGATCGAGATGCAGCCGACCGCCACCGAGGCGACGAGGGCCAGCAGGGCCATCTTCACGTAACGCATGCATGTTCTCCCGGGCCCGGAGGCCCTGCTTCCGCCCGTCATCTTGCCGTCGGAACGCGGATGGTAAGCTGCCGGAGGCCGATGTTCTCGACCCGCCTGCCTTCCTCGCTCGTGCCGTCTCCGCTGGCTGCCGCGGTGGCGGCCCGGCGCGCGCGCCCGGGGCGGCTCATCGACCTGACGCAGTCCAATCCTACGACGGCAGGGGTGGCATATCCGGAAACGCTGGCCGCCGCCTGGTCGAACGTGGCGGCCCTGCGCTATGCCCCCGATCCACGGGGTCTGGCCACCGCCCGCGCCGCCGTGGCCGACTGGCACGCCTCGGTCGGCGATGTCATCGACGCCGACCGCCTCATCCTGACGGCGAGCACGAGCGAGGCGTACTCCCACCTCTTCAAGTTGCTCTGCAACCCGGGCGACCGTGTCCTGGTGCCGTGCCCGAGCTACCCGCTGTTCGAGCACCTCGCACAGCTCGACGCCGTGGCCGTCGACAGGTACACCTTCCGCGATGCCGGCCGGTGGGAACTCGACCAGGCGGATCTGCGCGACCGCATCACCCCACGCACCCGCGCGCTCGTGGTCGTGTCGCCGAACAACCCGACGGGATCGGTGCCTTCGCCCGCAGAGTGGGCGGCGCTGGCCGACGCCTGCCGCGCCCACCGCCTCGCCCTGATCGTCGACGAGGTGTTCGCGGCCTATCCACTGGCTCCCGGCGTGGACTACGTGCGCACGCCGCGCCTCGACGATGTGCTGACCTTCAGGCTCAATGGACTGTCCAAGCTCGTCGGCCTGCCACAGGCCAAGCTGGGCTGGATCGTCGTCGAGGGCCCTGACGGCCTCGCTCGTCAGGCGCTCGAGGCGCTCGAGCTGATCGCCGACACGTACCTCTCCGTGTCCACGCCCGTGCAACTGGCCGCGCCGACCCTGATCGCCGACGGGGCGGTCGTACGCACGGCCATCGCCGCGCGGCTGCGCGCCAACCTCGCGCACCTGATGACCCGCGTCGCCGGCACCGCCGTCGACGTGCGCATGCCCGAGGGCGGATGGAGCGTGGTGCTCCGCGTGCCCTGCGTGGGCGAGCCCGACGATCTCGCGCTGGCCCTGCTGGCGCGCGACGTCGTGGTGCATCCCGGCTACTTCTACGACCTGCCGCACGACGGATACCTGGTGCTGAGCCTGCTCGCGCCGGAAGCCGACATGCGGGCGGGCCTCGACGTCCTCTGCGGGCTGCCCCTGCTGCAGCCGGCCTGATCCCGACCATGCCCTATCCGTCCCTCGGCCGCCGCGCCGGCCTGCTCCTCCCGCTGTTCTCCGCGCGCTCGACGCGCAGTTGGGGCATCGGCGACATCGCCGACATGACTCGCCTCGGCCCCTGGCTCCGCGCCTCGGGACTGCGGTTGCTGCAGGTGCTGCCGGTCAACGACATGGCCACCGGGCAGACCTCGCCGTACTCGGCCCTCAGCGCGATGGCCCTCGAGCCGCTGTACATCGCGGTCGACGAGGTGCCCGACGCGCAGGCACTCGGCGATGCGGTCTTCGAGTCCGGCACGCGCCCGGATTTCGCGGCGCTCAACGCCTCGCCGCGGGTCGCGTACGAGGAAGCGATGGCCCTCAAGGAAGGCGCGCTGCACCGGGCCTTCCTCCGGTTCCGCGACCACGAGTGGAGGCGTGACTCGGCGCGCGCCGGCGACCTGCGCGCCTACCTGGCCGAGCAGGCCTGGTGGCTCGACGACTACGCGTTGTTCCGCGTGCTCCACGATCACCACGAGGCGCGGGCGTGGTGGGACTGGCCGGCAGGGCTGGCCTCGCGCGACCCCGAGGCGCTCGCCGAGGCGCGGACCGTGCACGCCGAGGCCGTGCTCGAGACCTGCTGGCTGCAGTGGGTGGCGCAGCGGCAGTGGGAGCAGGCTCGACGAGATCTCGACGGCATCGCCCTGGTCGGCGATCTGCCCTTCATGGTCAGTGCCGACAGCGCCGACGTGTGGTCGCACCAGCACCTCTTCTCGCGCGAGTACACCGTCGGCACGCCCCCCGACGCCTTCTCTGAGACGGGCCAGGACTGGGGCCTGCCCGTGTACCTGTGGGACGAGATGCGCGCCGACGACTTCGGCTGGCTGCGCGCCCGTGGGCGGCGCATGGCGGCGATGTTCGACGGCTTCCGCATCGACCACCTGGTGGGCTTCTACCGCACGTACTGGCGGCCGCTCGACGGCGCCGCTCCCCGCTTCGTGCCTGGCGAGGAGGCGGAGCAGCGGGCGCTCGGCGAGGCGGTGATCGAGGCCTTCGCGTCGGCGGGTGCGGCCCTCATCGCCGAGGATCTGGGCACCATCCCCGACTTCGTGCGCGAGTCGCTCCAGCGACTCCAGCTCCCGGGCTACAAGGTGATGCGCTGGGAGCGCGACTGGCACGCCGAGGGGCAGCCCTTCCACGATCCCGCTGCGTACGGACCCACCTCGCTGGCGACCACGGGCACGCACGACACCGACATGCTCGCCGACTGGTGGGACACGGCCACGGCGGAGGAGAAGACGGCACTGCTCGCGATTCCGGCGCTCGCCGGGGCCGGTTTCACCCCCGAGCAGCCGTTCGACGAGGCGATCCGCGACGCGCTGATCGCCACGCTGCTGCAGTCGGGATCGGACCTGGTGATCTTCCCGCTGCAGGACCTCTTCGGCTGGCGCGATCGCATCAACGTGCCCGCGACCGTCGGCCCCGGGAACTGGAGCTGGGCCTCACACATCCCCGTCGACCGGCTGCTCGACGATGAGCAGGGACGCGAGCGCGCCGAGACCCTGCGCGCAATGGTCGACGCGTCAGGGAGGTAGGCGTCGGCCTTGGCCGACGCCCAGCGAATCATCACTGACTGTCGACCTGAAGGTCGACGGCTACACATCAACGGCCTCAGCGACAGATCACCGACCGTCGCGCAAGCGCGACGGCGACATTCGCGAAACCGACGGTCACACATCAGGAACGCATGGAAGAAGAAGTCGGCCCCGTCCGTGCGCCCGAACTCGATGGCGCAATCGCCTGGCTCAACACGCCAGCGCCGATCACGCTCGCGCAATTGCGCGGGAAGGTCGTCCTGCTCGACTTCTGGACCTACGGCTGCATCAACTGCCTGCACGTGCTGCCCGATCTCCAGCGTCTGCAGGCGAAGTTCCAGGACGAGCTCGTGGTCATCGGTATCCACGCGGCCAAGTTCGACAACGAGCGCAGCACCGAGAACATCAGGCGCACGCTGCAGCGGCTCGGCATCCGGCACCCGGTGGCCAACGACGCGGCGTTCCGCATCTGGCAGGCCTACACGGTGCGGGCGTGGCCCACGCAGGTGCTGATCGACCCGCGCGGCTACGTGGTCGGGACGGCGACGGGTGAAGGACACGGCGCGCAACTCGAAGAGGTGATCGGCGCCGTGGCGACGGTTTTCGAGCAGGAAGGCCTGCTCGATCGCACACCACGTCCGCTGGCGCCGGTGGACCGCGCCGACGACGGCCCGCTGGCGTTCCCGGGGAAGGTGCTCGCCGACGAGGCCGGCGGCCGACTCTTCATCGCCGACACGCAGCACCACCGCATCGTCGAGACCGACCTCGACGGGCGTATCGGTCGCGTCTTCGGCACGGGCACGCCGGGGCGTGACTACGGGCCGGCCGACGCCGCGCAGTTCCAGGAGCCGCAAGGGCTCGCCCTCGCTGGCGACACGCTGTGGGTGGCCGACGCGGGCAACCACCTCATCCGACGCATCGACCTGGTGAGCGGGATGGTCAGCACGGTTGCCGGGACGGGGCGCCAGGCGACGTGGCAGCAGTCCGACGGGGGCGCGGCGCTCGAGACGTCCCTCAACTCGCCGTGGGACCTGGCGTGGGACGGACGGCTGTTGTTCATCGCGATGGCCGGCCCCCATCAGGTATGGCTGCTCGACCCGGCGCGCGGTCTGGTGCTGCGGTATGCCGGGACCGGGGCAGAGGGGCGTGCCGACGGCGACGTCGACGCCGCGGCGTTCGCGCAGCCGTCGGGCCTGGCCATCGACGGCCGGACGCTCCTGGTCGCCGACGCGGAGGCCAACATCGTGCGCGCAGTGGCGCTGCCGCCCGAGAACACGGTACGAACCCTGGCCGGCGGGGATCTCTTCGAATTCGGCGACGTCGACGGGGAGGGCGACGCGGCCCGGTTCCAGCACCCGCTCGGGCTGGCGGTGTCGGAGGGGCAGGTCCTGGTCGCCGACACGTACAATCATCGGATCAGGCGCCTCGACCCCGTGTCGGGGCGGGTGACGCGGTGGGTCGGGTCGGGACGTCCCGGACACGTGGACGGCGCGCCCCACCAGGCCTGCTTCTACGAGCCAGGGGGCCTGTCGGCATCGTCGACCCACGTGTACGTGGCCGACACGAACAACCACGCGGTGCGGGTGATCGAGATCGCCTCGGGCGAGGTCCGCACGCTCCGCATCACGTAGGCGTCGGCCTTGGCCGACGCGAGTAGCACGCTGCAGAACACGTGGCCGTCGACGTTCACGTCGACGGATGGCAGTGGTTCGTGGCCGTCGACCTCCAGGTCGACGGAACATTCACTCAGGAGAGGACACACAGATGATTCGTACGTCGAAGGCGCAGTGGAACGGTGGGCTCAAGGACGGCAACGGGACGGTGAAGCTCGGGAGCGGCGCGTACGAGGGGCAGTACTCGTTCACGTCGCGTTTCGAGAGCGGCACGGGCACCAACCCGGAGGAGCTCATCGCCGCGGCGCACGCGGGGTGCTTCTCGATGGCGCTGTCGGCGGGCCTCGGCAAGGCCGGCATCAACGCGACGCGCATCAACACCGAGGCGAAGGTGAATTTCGAGAAGGTGGGTGATGGCTTCAGCATCACCCGCATCGACCTGGTGACCGAGGGCGTGGTGCCGGGCATCGATCAGGCGACGTTCCTCGAGCACGCCGAGGCGGCCAAGAAGGGCTGCCCGATCAGCCGCGCGCTCGCGTCGGTGGAGATCACGCTCGACGCGAAGCTGGTCTCGTAGTCCCGAAGCTCCGGGCTTCAGGCTCAGGGCTCAGAGAGCATTCTGAGCCTTGAGCCCTGGGCCTCGAGCCATCAGTACCCCGCGGCGTATCCGTCTTTCCTGCTCTCGGACGCCCCGTAGTACACGCCGTCCTTGCGCATGATGGCCTGGTAGCCGCCGTACATGCCGTAGGCGTGGGTCACCTTGTGGCCGCGCCGCATCAGCTCGCGGATCGTCTCGGCCGGATACCCCGCTTCGAGGTTCAGCTCGCCGACGTTGGGCACGTGTCCGCTGCGCGGGAACGAGCCGACGTGGTAGATGCGCGGCGCGTCGCCGGCCTCCTGCAGGTTCATCCCGAAGTCGATCAGGTTGAGCAGCACCTGCACGTGGCCCTGCGGCTGCATGTCGCCGCCCATCAGGCCGAAGCTCAGGTACGGCTCGTCGTTGCGCGTCACCATCGCAGGGATGATGGTGTGGAACGGCCGCTTGCCAGGCGCGTAGCCGTTGGGGTGATCCTCGCGCAGCTCGAACCACATGCCGCGGTTGTGCAGCGCGAAGCCGGTGCCCGCCGCCACTTCCATCGACCCGAACGACAGCGAGTTGCTCTGGATGAGCGACACCATCATGCCGTCCTTGTCGGCGACGGTGAGGTACACGGTGTGGCTGTCGACGGGGAAGCCCGAGTCGTACACGCCGGCGACGTCCGGCTTCACGAGGGCGCGCCGCTGCGCCGCGTACTCCTTCGTGAGCAGCTTCTCGACCGGCACCTTCATCGAGCCCGGCTCGGCGTACACCGCGGCCAGGTCCTCGAAGGCGAGCTTCTTGGCCTCGGTGAACCAGTGCACGTGGTCGGCGCTGCCGAAGCCGGCCTTCGCCAGGTCGACGCCCTCGAGCACGTTCAGCATCTCCAGCACGGCGCTGCCCTGCGTGTTGGGGGGCATCTCCCATACGCGGTGGCCGCGGTAGGTGGTGCTCACCGGCGTCACCCAGTCGGACGTATGGGCGGCGAAGTCCTCGACCGACAGGAAGCCGCCCTGCGCCTGGATGTGCGTGGCGATGGCCTTGGCGATCTGCCCCTTGTAGTAGGCGTCGCGGCCGCCCTTGGCGATCAGTTCCAGGCTGGTGGCCAGATCCGGGTTGCGGAAGATCGCGCCCTTGGCCGGGAACTGGCCGCCCGGCATGTAGAGCGCGCGCAGGTTGGCGAAGCTGCCAGCCGGCGTGGCTGGAAGGCGCTGGCTGAGGCGCAGGCGTGAATCGTCCGAGATGTCGGGCGCGACGGGAATGCCCTCGCGCGCGTAGGCAATCGTCGGCGCCAGCAGTTGCGCCATCGGCGTGCGGCCGAACCGCGCGTGCAGCATGAACCAGCCGTCGACGCAGCCGGGCACGCTGACCGCCAGCGGGCCGTTGGCCGGGATCTGCGACAGCCCGCGCCGTTTGAGTTCGGCAAGCGTCATCCCGCGTGCCGAGCGGCCCGAGGAGTTGAGCCCGTACGGCTGGCGCGTCTTCGGGTCCCAGACCATCGCGAACAGGTCGCCGCCGATGCCGCTGTTGCCGGGATCTCCGAGGCCCAGGAAGGCGTTGGCGGCGATGGCGGCGTCCACGGCGTTGCCGCCGGACTTCAGCACGTCGAGCGCGATCTGCGTGGCGAAGGGATGGCTGGTGGCCACCATGCCGTGCCGCGCGATCACCTCCGAGCGCGACGCGAACGGGCGCCCCGAGAGCCGGTCCTGCGCGACCATCGTGGCGCCACACGCCACGGCCACGGCTGCCGCGACGATGGCGCGGGCGAATCGGGACGGAGCCGTCATGCCTGCGTTCCCGCGACGATCTGCAGGTGCGCGACGTGGTGCCGCCCGTGCCACGCATACATCTGCACCAGCTTGTCGAGGGTCATCGGGCCGCGCTCGGGGTGGACGATCTCCCGTGCGAAGGCCTCGTCGGGCAACGCCTCGAGCAGCGTCGCCCAGCGCTGGTGCAGGGCCTCCACCAGCGCCAGCGACGGCTCGATCGGGGTGAGCGCCGCGTCGGGCAGTTCGGCCCAGGCCTTCTCGTCGTAGGCCTTCAGGTCGGGGCGGTCCTCGGTGAGCAGCCACCGCGTTCTGACGTACGCGTTGACGTGGCTGTCGGCGACGTGGTGGATCACCTGCCGGGCCGTCCAGCCGCCCTCGCGGTACGGCGTGGCGAGTTGCGCCTCGCTCAGGGAGGCGGCGGCCGCTCGCAGGGTCTGCGGGAACTGCCGGATCGTGGAGATGGCGTCGCGGCGTACCGACGTGTCGCCGCTCTCGTCGAAGACGAAGCGGCCTACCGGGTAGCGAAGAGCATCGGACATGGAGGGAAGTTTAACGTTTAACGTTTGACGTTTGACGTTTGGACTAGCGCCCGCACCTCCCGCCTCCCCAGTCCCGCCTCCCCACTCCCGCCTCCCGACTCCCGACTCCCGACTCCCGACTCCCGCCTCCGGTCCCGCTACCTGTTCACGAACGCCATGCCGTCGGGCGTGTACCGTTCGCCGGCCACCGTGCCCTTGGGGCTGATCGACTCCAGGCGCGACAGGTCGGCGTCGTCGAGGCGCAGGTCGCCGGCGGCGAGGTTCTCCTCGAGGCGCGCGATGCTGCGGGTGCCCGGGATGGGCACCATGTCGTCGCCCTGGGCCAGCACCCAGGCGAGCGCGAGCTGCGCGGGCGTGCAGCCCTTGTCCTGGGCCATCACCGCGACGGCGTCGACCAGGGCCAGGTTCTTCGCGAAGTTGGCGCCCTGGAATCGGGGCGAGCGGCGGCGGAAATCGTCCTCGGCCAGGTCCTCGAAGCGGCGGATCGCGCCGGTGAGGAAGCCGCGCCCGAGCGGGCTGTACGGCACGAGGGTGATGCCCAGTTCCCGGCACGTCGGGATCACGTCGTCCTCGATGTCGCGGCTCCACAGCGAGTACTCCGACTGCAGGGCCGCGATCGGGTGGACGGCGTGGGCCCGGCGAATGGTCTGCGCGCCGGCCTCCGACAGGCCGAGGAATCGCACCTTGCCGGCCTTCACGAGATCGGCCATTGCACCGACGGTCTCCTCGATCGGCGTGTCGGGGTCCACGCGGTGCTGGTAGTACAGGTCGATGTGATCCACGCCGAGACGCTGCAGGCTGCCGTCGCAGCTCGCCTTGACGTACTCGGGGGTGCCGCGGATGCTGCGCTTCGACGGGTCGGCGAGATCGCGGACGATGCCGAACTTGGTGGCCAGGAGCACGCGGTCGCGGAAGGGCCGCAGCGCGCGGCCCACCAGTTGCTCGTTGGTGTACGGCCCGTACATGTCGGCGGTGTCGAAGAGCGTCACGCCGAGCTCGACGGCGCGCACCAGCGTCGCGATCGACTGGGCGTCGTCGCGCGGGCCGTAGAAGTCGGACATGCCCATGCAGCCGAGGCCGAGGGCCGAGACGGGGATCTTCGCGGGACCGAGCGCGCGCTGGGGGATGGTCATGACCCATTCTGGCGCGAAAGCGGGAGGGCTCTCGCAGTCGGATCACGGATGAGCGTGTGTCACGCCGTGCGGCCGCCCCGGGTACGGCCAACGGTCCACCACGACGTGGCCGGCTGGGTGATCGATCACCGCCACGCCAGGCGCCGTGCCGCCCTCGTACGCGGCGAACGTGTAGCGCCCGTTCGGCGCCGTCCATTGGTGAGCGCCGAGCGTCGTGAGCTCGTCCGGTCTGCCGAGCGTGACGAGCGTGTGCTCGAACGTCTCGGTGTTCACGACCGCGAGTCGCGCCGGCGTGGTGCGCAGTCCCACCGTCAGCAGCTTCTCGTTGGCAGAGAGGCGAAGCGTGTCGGGCAGACCGACCTCGAGTCTGTCCTCGTACCCGTAGGGCTGCGTGAGGTCGATCACGGCGATGCGGTTGGCCGTGCGGCGACTGACGTACGCGATCCTCTCGTCGTGCGTGATGGCGAGCTCGTGTGCCCCCGGAACCGCCAGTCGCCAGAGGACCGTGCCCGTGAACGGATCCATCGCGATGACCTCGCTGGTGGCGTCACTGGTCAGATAGATCGTGCGCCCGCTGTTGGAGAAGACGGCGGCATGCACGCGGGCGGTGGAAGCGTCCGGGTCGACGTCCCACGTGCCGATCAGCATGTCGGCGTGCGTGTCGATGATCGCGACCTTGTCGGTGCCGTACAGGCCGACTGCCACCAGGGTGCCACCCGGACTGGCGTGGACGTGGTGTGGGCGGATGCCGCCAGGAGGGATGATCCGCGTGAGCGTCTCGCCCGTGTCCTCGTCCACGACGACCACGGCCGGGCTGGCCCCGAACTCCTCCGCGACATAGAGCTTGCCGTTGGCGTACGCCAGGTCGCCCGGTTGCGAGTTGGTGGCCATGGGAACCGTCCGCACCACCGCGCCGGTGGCTGCGTCGAAGCCGCGGATGCTGTGGGCGCCCCGGTTGGCCACCCAGATGGTGCCGGCAGTGCCCGGCCAGGTGCTGGCGGCCGGCAGGGTGACCACGCCCCAGCAGGCCAGGCCCATCGTTGCCCCGAGGGTCGTGTAGACACGAATCGAGTGACGCATCGCTCCTCCTGTCGCATCGCGGCGAGGCGCGCCGCGCGCCGCCGGCCTGCGGGTAGCCGATCCCCGTGCCAGGCGGACGGGCGTGGCCGGGTGCCGTGGTGGGTTAGGCCTGACCCTACGCGACCGGCGCGCGCGATGCGATGCACG
Source organism: Luteitalea sp. TBR-22 (assembly GCF_016865485.1). Classification (NCBI taxonomy): domain Bacteria; kingdom Pseudomonadati; phylum Acidobacteriota; class Vicinamibacteria; order Vicinamibacterales; family Vicinamibacteraceae; genus Luteitalea; species Luteitalea sp. TBR-22. Next base: position 539,282 of record NZ_AP024452.1, read on the forward strand.
CGTGGTGAAACGATGGTGACCCGGGTGAACTTCGCGTGAACTGGCCCGCGTGGCCCCGGCGATGGGCCCGCCGTGAACTCATCCGCGCGGTGTTTGACCCCTCCCAGGGGCACGCCTACACTGGGCGCACACAGCAGGACACATGGACACCCGGGCGACGAAGGCTCGCCTCCGCTTCGGTCCATTCGAGCTCGACACTGCGGCAGGTGAACTCCACCGCGGGCGCGAGCGCGTTCGGCTCCAGGAGCACCCGCGCCAGGTGCTCGAGGCGCTGCTCGAACGGCCGGGCGAGGTGGTCTCACGCACGGCGCTGCGCGAGCGGTTGTGGAGCCAGGACACGTTCGTCGACTTCGAGCACGGGCTCAACACCGCGATCAAGAAGCTGCGGCAGGCGCTCGGCGACTCGGCAGACGCGCCCGAGTTCGTCGAGACGCTTGCCAGGCGTGGCTACCGCTTCATCGCGCCCGTGCAGCGGGTCGTGTCGCCGCCAGGCGCCGATGTGCCGGTACCGACGGAGCTGTCGCACGCTGCCGGGCTCGCGGCCGCCACCACGCGGCGGCACGCCTGGCTGCGGGACCACGCGTGGTGGACCCTCGCCGCAGCGGTTCTACTCGTCGCGGCGATGACCGCCGCGGTCCGCTTCGTCATGCCTCACGGCGATGCGTCCGCAGCAGCGGCAGCGCCGGTCACCTCGTCGGTCGAGCTCGCGGTGCTGCCGCTGCGCGTGCTGCCCTCGCCCGAGCCGGGCGACATCTCCTACATGGGCGTCGGCATCGCGGAAGCGATCACCACACGGCTCGCCAACGTGCGGCAGCTCAGGGTGCGGCCCATTTCTGCCGTGCTGCCGTTTCGCGACGGCCCACTGGAGCCAGCTCGCATCGCAGCCGCCCTCCGCGTCGGGCACCTGCTCGTCGGCACCATCCAGCCGCTGGCCGGCACTTGGCGCGTGAGCGTTCAACTGGTCGAGGCCGACGGGGTCGCCGTCTGGGGGCGCAGTTACGACGAGCCCCGCACGGACCTGCTGCACGTGCAGGATGCGATTGCCGAGCAGGTGGTGCACGCGCTCCGCGTGGAGCTGTCGCCGCCCGAGGTCGCGCGGTTGCACGTGCGATACACGCGCGACCCCGTGGCGTACGACCTCTACCTGCGCGGCCGTGCGCGCCTGGTCGACTACTCGGAAGACCACATGCGGGAGGCGCTGGACCTGTTCGAACAGGCGCTTGCGCGCGATCCCGGCTACGCGCTGGCACGTGCTGCGCTGGCGACGGGGCTCGCCTGGTTCAGCGTGCGGTACGCCTACGAGGAAGAGGCCAACGCCTGGGGCGCCCGTGCGGAGCGCGAGGGACAACAGGCCCTGAGCCAGGACCCGAGCCTGGCCGACGCGCACCTCGCGCTGGCAAACGCGGCCGGCACCCTCTATGGCCGGTTCGACTGGGGTGCCGTCCTGTCGCACACCAGCCGCGCCCTGGCGCTCGACCCCTCCCTCGATCTCGCGCATGTGGTCCGCATGCGCGCCTTCTACCACCTGGGGCGACTCGACGAGGCGCGAGCGGAAGCGGCGCGGGTTCGCACCCTGAACCCGTTCCCCAACCTGGAGACCGCCCGCATCACGATCGCCGTGCATCTGGCCGCCGGGGAGTTCGAGCAGACGGCCACGCTCGCCTCTCAGGTCCTCGGCCAGACACGGACCGACGTGCCCGCGATTCGGCAGTACCTCGCGATGGCCCGCTACTACACCGGGCATGTCGAGGAGGCGCGCGCGATGCTCTCGGGGATCCGCCGCGGCGGCCATCCGGATGTCCGCGCGCAGGCCTCACTCGCCTCCATCGAGGCCGCCAGCGGGCGGCGTGCGGAGGCCCGCAGGCGCATCGGCGCAATCCTGCGGACTGGCTACATGGACCACCACGTGGCGTACAGCCTTGCGGCGGCGTATGCCCAACTCCGTGATCCGCAGGCGAGCGTGACGTGGCTGACCCGTGCTGCCGACAGCGGATTCCCGTGCGTGCCGTACATCGAGCACGACACGCTGTTCGCGCCGGTGCGCGACGTCCCCGCCTTCAGGGCGCTGCTGCGTGACTTGCGCGCGCGTGCCGAGCAGGCGCCCGCCTCCCGACCCCCGCTCGAGCCGTTGCCGCAGCCGGCTCGGTCCGCGCGTGACGAATCAGTCACCGCCGCGCGCGGCAGGTAATCGCCCGACCCGTGTCTGGCCCCGTCGGCCTCTCGCCGCCAGGACCGGCCGCACGACGTCGGCAAGCCGCGCCACGAGGCAGTCTGTAGCCGTCGGACCCGTCGGCCGGGCGAGCCGCCCGTGAGCACGGCTCCGGAACCGCGGGCGCCGGGCTCGCGTCAAAGGCCGACAGTCACGCATCGACCCACTGATGGCCGCACCCGCGCAGTCCCTCGACGAGCAGCGGCGCGAGTTCGCGTCGCGGCGGTTCCTCGCCATGCCGCTGGCCGGCACCGTCGCGTGGCTGGTGGTCGCCGCAGGCGGCGTGTTCGCGCCGCGTGCCGCCTGGCTCGTGCTGTTCATCGCGACCGGCTCGATCGCCTATCTCGGTATCGGCCTGTCGAAACTCACCGGCGAGGATTTTCTCGACAGGTCGCGGCCGAAGAACGCCTTCGACGCCCTGTTCTTCCACACCGTGGGGATGTCGCTGCTGGTGTACGGCATCGCGATTCCGTTCTTCATGGTGGAGCACTCGTCGCTGCCGCTCTCGGTCGGCATCCTGAGCGGGCTGATGTGGCTGCCGGTGTCGTGGTTGCTCCAGCACTGGGTGGGCTACTTCCACGCGGGTGCACGCACGCTCCTGCTCGTCGCCGCGCACTACCTGTTCCCCGGTCAGCGCTTCATCGTGTTGCCGCTCGTCATCGTCGCCGTCTACGCCGTGACGATTGTCGCCCTCGAGCAACGCTGGCGAGCCCTCCGCAATGTGAAATTGGACATGTGAAATGCTCGGGCGAGGGCCTTCGGCCACTCGCGGCCTGGCATGTGAGGGCGAGGAGAAGTACTCCATGGCCAGCGGCAGTGTCCGTGAGTATCCTGGCGCGGCATGACCGAGCAGCGCGCGCGTTACGGTTGGGAGTCTGACTTCCCCGGGTTCTCCGCGTCCGATCCCAAGGCGATCCGAGACAGGTTGCAATCGTTCGTGCGGGATGCCTCGCCCGAACAGCTGCGCGCGTGGACGGACTCGATTCCGCCACTCCAGCGTGAGGTCGGTGAGGTCCTGCTCAGGGATCAGCTGGCGGGGAAGTACTCGGCCATCCTCGAGTATGAGCTCCCGCTCGAGTCGCGTCGGCCAGACGTGGTCCTGCTCGTGGGCGACGGCGTGCTGGTCATCGAACTGAAGGGCAAGGAGCAACCGTCACAGGCAGACATCGACCAGGCTGCGGCGTACGCCCGCGATCTGAAGTGCTACCACCGTGAATGCTGGGAGCGCGAAGTCGTACCCGTGCTCGTGCCAACGAGAGCGCGTGGCTACGTCGGGCAGGAGGGCCACGTGCACGTGGCCGGCCCCGATGCCGTGGATTGGCTGGTCGAGCAACTGTCGGCGCGGGCGGTGCGGGGCGACGTGCTGTCTCGCGAGCGCTTCCTCGACGAGGACGCCTACTGCCCGCTCCCGACCCTCATCGAGGCGGCACGCGAGCTGTTCGAGTCACGAACGCTGCGCCGCATCCACAGGGCGCACGCGGACACTGCGCCCGCGCTCGACGCGATCAGCGAGATCATCCACCACGCGGCCGCCACCGGCACGCGCCACCTGGTGCTGCTCACCGGAGTGCCTGGCGCCGGCAAGACACTCGTGGGGCTGCAAACCGCGCACGCGCGATTCCTCGACGATCTTGCCGTATCGCGGGGCGGAGGTCGTCCGGCGTCGCCAGCCGTGTTCCTCAGTGGGAACGGCCCCCTTGTCGAGGTCCTCCAGTACGAGTTTCGTTCGTCTGGCGGCGGCGGCAAGACCTTCGTGCGCGGCGTCAAGGACTACGTCAAGACGTACTCGCGCAGGCCTGACCTCGTGCCTCCCGAGCACATCCTCATCTTCGACGAAGCGCAGCGTGCCTTTGATGCGGAGATGGTCGCGGCCAAGCATCCCGACCAGCATGGACCGGCCAGGTCCGAGCCCGAGCACTTCATCGATTTTGCGGATCGGGTGAAGGGGTGGTGTGTGGTCCTGGGGCTGATTGGCACAGGCCAGGAGATTCACGTGGGCGAGGAGGGCGGCCTCGGGCAGTGGCGCATCGCTGTGGAGGGTTCGAGGCTTGCCAACCAGTGGACCGTCCATGCGCCACTGGCTGTAGCGGAGGTCTTCGAGGGGGCCTTCGTGCCACTTCGCGTCCATCCCGCACTCAACCTCGACACCAGCCTTCGTCAACACCAGGCGTCTGAACTTCACGCCTTCGTACGACGCCTTCTCGAGGCGGCCGCTGCGGAAGAACTGCGTCCCGAAGCCGCGGCACTCGAGCATGTGGGATTCAACTTCCGGATCACGCGGTCACTGGAGGTCGCCAAGGCCTACATGCGGGAGCGCTATGGCGACGACAGGGACGCGCGCTTCGGCGTGCTGGCATCCTCCCGTGATCGCGACCTGGTGAAGTTCGGCGTGATGAACGACTTTCAGTCGACCAAGCGCGTACGCGTAGGCCCCTGGTATGGCGATGCGGAGGACGCGTACGCGAGTCGCAGTTGCCGGTTGATGGAAGAGTGCGTCACGGAGTTTGCGGCACAGGGGCTGGAACTCGACGCCACATTGCTGGCATGGGGCTCGGACCTGCGACTGGTCGATGGCGCCTGGTCCAACTCGCTCGCGTCGAAGTACCAGCGTCGCGGCATGGTCAAGGACGCCATGCAGCTGCGCCTGAACTCCTACCGGGTCTTGTTGACGCGCGGTCGTGATGCATGCGCGATCTTCGTCCCGCCGCTGGAGTGCCTCGACGAGACATGGCAGTACTTTGTCGACATCGGGTTTACGGTGCTGTGAGGGCCGGGGTGGCCCGCACCGAACGAAGTCGATGGCGACCGGCGCTCCTGCCGTCTTCCTGAAGCATGCGGCCGCCCAAAAGCGGACTGCGGGGGGCGGCTCGCCGCTGCCCCCCAGCCCGCCGGTCTCCATTCCCGGTATCGCGGCATTCTCACCGCACCTCGACCACCAGCGGAGCGCCGAGGTACGCGGCGTAGCGCTCCGCTGCCGCCACGCTCTCGCTCGCCTCCGCCTCGTCAGGGCGCTCGATCCATTGCACGTCGACGGTCACGGGTCCGCCGCGACGTGTCGGAAGCGCTCGTCGCCACGTGCCCGCGTGCACGCCCTCGTGCACCACCGGCTGCATCAGCAGCGCCGACTGCGCCAGCGACGTGACAGGCGTCGACGGGTGCAGCAGCACCGTGCGGTCGCGATACGCGACCACGTACTCGTCGTAGTTCGGCAGCAGGTGCACGGCGTCGTCGCCGCCAGCCGGTCGCGGCCGGCTGCGCGCCGGCGCCTGTGGACCCGCCGCCACCCACCACGTGATCCCGTCCTCGTTCCACCGCGTCAACGCGTCGCCTGCGGCCTCCAGTCCCGCGCGCACGTCCTGTATCGTCAGCCCCGACCACCACGCGGCGTCGCGTGCGGTCACCGGGCCGTGACTGGCCACGTAGCGCTGCATCAACGCCGCCAGGGCCTCGTCGCGGCTGCGCGCGGGGGAGGCGGGCACCCGCGCATCCACGAGGGCATGGGTGAACTGCTTGCCGCGGCGCGGCCCGCTGCAGATCACGCCCTCGAGCTCGGCGTGCATCAGCAGGTGAGGCAGGCGCTGGCCGTCGGGCGGGATGCCGGCGACCCCGAGGGCCTCGGCGAGCTCCTGCCGCGTCAGGGAGACGCCGCCCGCCAGGGCCTTCGCCAATGCCCGTTCCGCGGCCGCGCGCGTCCGCGCGTCGAGCCCCAGTTCGGCGTATCGGGCGGCGTTGGCCGCGTGGACGCGGGGGGCCGTGAGCGCCAGCATCCACCGCAGGTCCTCGGGCGCCACGAAGTGCCAGGTCGGACGCAGCACGTGCGTGCGGATGAAGGCGCCCTCGTCGAAGGCCGCGAGCAACGCCGCTTCCGTGGTCGGCGCGGCGAGGCGCTGGGCCAGCGCCCAGAGTGCGCCCGCGAAGTCCTGCGCCTGGACGGCGCCGAACCAGCGAACGACCTGGTCGGGGCGTGCCGGCCTGGTGCGACCCGTCAGGAAGTGGTGACGCAAGCGTTCCGGCAGGATCATGAGCGGCTCCAGGCGGCACGGCGGGCAATCGCCATACACTAGCGCCTTCCCATGGCACAGCCGCGCAGGACCTTTCTCGAGTACGCCGCCATGCTGCCGCTCGCGGGCCGGTCGAGCCTGCTTGCCGTCCCGGCGGCGGCCACTGCGCCACCGATCAGGCGGGTGGGTGGCGCGCGCCTCAAGCCGGCCGTCAATGCCTACTCGTTCCTCGAGCTGCTCAACGCCAACGCCAGGGATCCGCGCCAGGGCCTCGACCTGTTCGGCGTGTGCGACTTCTGCGCCGAGCTGGGCAGTGACGCGGTCGACCTGACGGGCTACTTCTTCCCCGGCTATCCGGCCTCGCCCGCCGACGACTATCTGCGGCGGCTCAAGCGCCACACGTTCGACTGCGGCCTGGCGATCAGCGGCACGGGCGTGCGCAACGACTTCACGGCGGCCGACCCGGGCGTGCGCGCCGAAGGCGTGGCGCGCATCAGGACGTGGATCGAGGTGGCGGCAAGGCTCGGGGCTCCGACCGTGCGCGCGTTCGCCGACGCGCAGCCGCCCTTCCGCACCTGGCAGCAGGCGTCGGGCGACGCGAGCCGGGACACCGTCGAGCGCTGGATGGCCGACGCGCTGCGCGAATGCGCCGAGCACGGCCGGCGGTTCGGGGTGATCGTCGCCGTGCAGAACCACGGCGACTTCATCAGCACGGGCCCGCAGCACCTGTCCCTGCTCGACCGCGTCGACCACGAGTGGTGCGCCGCCCTGGTCGACACCGGCAAGTACCTCACCGACGACCCGTACGCCGACATCGCCCTGGTGGCGCCGTACGCCGTGAACTGGCAGGTGAAGGAGACGCTGGACAGTAGCACGGCGTCGCCGCGGCTCGATGTGCCGCGCCTGGTCGGCATCATCAGGCGTGCCGGCTACCGGGGGTACGTGCCGATCGAGACGCTGTCGATGCGGCGGAAGGACTACGACCCGCGCGCTGAGGTCACGCGGCTGTTCGGCGAGCTCCGCGACGCGATCGCCACGCCGCGCTGAAGGCCTGGCCCACTTGCCGGCCCGCCCCCGGTATCTCCGGCCTTGCAGCTTGCGGCACGACGAGCAAACGAGAAGGGGCGCGCCCGTGATGAGCGCGCCCGTTGCCACGTCGGCCGTGCCGAGACAGCCGACCCGACCTCCCGGTTCTCGGCGCCCGGTGCCCGGCGCCCGGTGCCCGGTGCCCGGTCCCTATCGCTGCGTCACTGGCCGCGCCGCCGCGGTCCCCGGCGTCCCTGCCGGCGGCATGCCAGGCGTGCCCTGCCCGGCCGGGCGCGCCTTCGGCATCGGCTTGCGGGGGAAGAGCGCGTCGCGGTTGGCGGCCTGGTAGGCGAACGACGCGACGACGATCGCGTTCTGCATCAGGTCGGCCGGCACGGCACGCTCGTAGAGGTCGAGGTTCGTGTGGTGCGTCCGGCTCGAGTACTCGAGCGGATCCTGGATGAACTGGAAGCCGGGCAGCCCCACCGAGTCGAATGCGAGGTGATCGGTGCCGCTCGTGTTGCGGATGGTGAGCGACTGGAGTCCGAGGTTGTGGAACGGCTTCATCCACGCCTCGAACACGGGTGCCGCCGCCTCGTTGCCCTGCAGGTACACGCCGCGGAAGGCGCCGCCGCCGTTGTCCATGTTCAGGTACACCGACAGCTTGCCGTGCTCCGGCTTCGGCTTCATGTCGGTCGGGTCGGCGAAGTGCTCCTTCACGTAGGCGCGCGATCCGAGCAGGCCCTGCTCCTCGCCGGTCCACAGCGCCATGCGGATGGTGCGACGCGGCTTGAGGCCGGAGGCCTGCAGGATGCGCATCGCCTCCATCATCACCGCGGAGCTCACCGCGTTGTCGGTCGCGCCCGTGCCCGTGTGCCACGAGTCGAAGTGCGCGCCGATCATCACGATCTCGTCGGCCTTGTCGGTGCCGGGCAGCTCCGCGATGATGTTGTGGCTGTCGAGCGTCGTGTCCACGAAGCGGTTGCGGACGTTCATCGTGAGCTTCACCGGCAGCTTCTTGTCGAGCACGCGCATCAGCCGGCCGTAGTGCTCGGCCGCGAGCACCACCTGCGGCAGCGGCGCCTGGCCGTCCACGGTGCGGTCACCTTCGCCGGGCGCCGGGCCCTGCGCGATCACCGTGCCGTTGTCGCCGCGCATGCCCGACGACATCTCCACCACCGCGAGCACGCCCTCTTCCTTGTAGAAGGCCATCCGCTTCTTGCGCAGCGCCGCCGGGGCGCCGAAGTTCATGCCGGCCGGGAACCGCGGGCGCGCCCCGAACTGCTCCTGCGAGAGTTCGTCGAGCCCGCTCTGGGTGTATCGACGGGTCGGCGACTCGAAGTACGCGGCGATGTCGCGCAGCGGCGACACGAGCACGAACTTGCCCTTCAACGTGCCCTTGTACCTGGCGAAGTCCTCCTCCTTGTCGATCGTCACGGCCACGGCCTCGCCGCTGACCTCGCCATCGGTGCCGGGCGTCCAGGCCTTCGGGTAGGCGAGCATCACGAACGGCTGCGGCGCGTCCATGCGCACCGACGTGTGCTCGTTCACCCAGCCGCGCCCGAACGGACCCCACTTCTCGGTGTGGACATTGGCCAGGCCCCAGGCCTTGAGCTGCTGCTGCGCCCACTCGGACGCCTGGTACATCAGGGGCGAATTGGTCAGCCGCGGACCGTTGACGTCGGTCAGGTAGCTCAGCGTCTCCATCACCTTGGAGTTGCTGGTGCCCTCCTGCTTGATGCGGGTGAGCGCGTCGAGGTCGGCCTGGTCGCGCGTCTGCGCGGCCGCGGGGGCGGCGAGCAGTCCGGCGATCAGGGTCGCGCCGACGAGGGCGCGGCGCGCGTGGCGAGGGGAGGACAGTCGAAGCATCTCTTCAGCTCCTTGAATCGGGCAGGCACGCCGGACGGGGCCGACCGCGCCAAACGATCAGTTTAGCCTGTCGTCCCGTGCCCCGCCGACGGCTGCGGGAAGGTGGGAATTCGCGGATCGACTTCGTGACCCCGCAGACCGGCACCTATGTGCTGGTCGTCGGCGACTACACCGACACGACGGTCGGCTGCTATCGGTATCAGGTCCTGATTCAGTGAGGAAGGCGGGGGCGGTAGCCGCCCCGAGACGGGGCAGAGAGCCGGCCAGCGCCGGCCCTGCCCTTCGACGTCAGTTGCCGGTGGCGGCGGCCGGCTTGCTCGTCGGGACGACGGCCTGGGCGAGACGGCCCAGGGGGCGGTCCGGCGAGCCGGCGAAGCGGTAGGCCTGACGGTCGCGGTGCGCGATGTAGGCCGCAAGGGCGCCGGCCGGGATCGGCTGTCCCGGGGGCAGCTTGCGATGCTCGTCGAGCGGGTTGACGTGCACGCCGCCCTTGAGGAGCTCGTAGTGGAGGTGCGGACCGGTCGACAGGCCCGTCGATCCGACGTAGCCGATGAGCTCGCCCTGCGACACCCGCATGCCGGCCCGCAGGCCCGGCGCGATGCGCGAGAAGTGCAGGTAGCGCGTCTCGTAGCCGTTGTCGTGCTTGATGTAGACCGAGTTGCCACCGCCGCCCGTCCAGCCGGCCCGGACGACCGTGCCGCTGGCCACCGAGAGCACCGGGGCGCCGCTCGGGGCGCCGTAATCCACGCCGCGGTGGGCCCGGGCGGTCTTGAGGACCGGGTGCACGCGACGGAACGAGAAGCCCGACGTCACGCGCGGCTCGAACTTCAGCGGCGTCTTGAGGAAGAAGCGGCGCATCGACCGGCCGTCGCGGTCGTAGTAGTCGGCCTTCTGGCCGGGGATCTCGTACCGGAAGGCCTCGAAGCTGCGGCCGCCGGTCGTGAACCGGGCGGCGAGGATGTCGCCGTAGCCGCCGAACTCGCCCTCGCGGACGACCTTCTCGAACAGGATCTCGAACGAGTCGCCCGGCTGCAGTTCGTTGCCGAAGTCGACCTCGCCCTCGAAGATCTTGGCGAACTCGAGCGCCAGGCCGATGCTCTCGCCGGCGGCGTTCACCGCCCCGATGAGCGACGGGGTCTCCCTCGAGATCTCGCCACGAATCGACATCAGTGCCTTGTGCTTCTCGTAGGGCACCACCTGCACGTCGTACTCGGGCAGGGCGTCGGGCGCGGCCTTCTCGTCGCCGCCGACCACCTTCAGGAACTTGTCGGCGTCGATCTGGTAGGTGAACTCGCGAATCGCGCCGTCGAGCCCGACCTGCAGGCGATACGGCCGGTCGGCGCGGAGACGGCGGAGGTCGAACCGCTTCTTCGCGGTCTCGACGAAGTGGTTGACGATGTCGTCGCTGACCTGGTGGGCGCGCAGCAGGCTGGCCAGCGTGGCGTTCCGGGGCACGCGGGCCTCGATCAGCCGGGTGGCCTGCTCATGCACCTGCACCGCCGCCAGCGCCGTGGCCGACGCCTGGGGCGCCGGTTGCTGCGAACAGCCGGCCGTGAGCACGGCGACCGTCAAGGCGAAGGAGAAGGAGCGGGTCGTCATTCCGGGCCGTCAGGATACAAACTTTTGAACAACCCCGCTACGAAATTTTGTTCGGTTGCCGATTGTGTATCGTTTCCACCCCCCACAACTGTGATCCAGCGCGCAATTCGACATTTGAAATTGGAAATGCCAGAGGCTCGGGCCCTGGCCCTCGCCCGCGCCAAGGCGGAGCCGGCGCGCCAGAATTTCAGATTCTCCAATTTCAAATGGCGACCGATAGAATCGTCGGGTGGCCCTCGTTCGACCGTTCCGCGCCCTCCGCCCCCGCCCTGACCTCGCCGCCGAGATCGCAGCCGTCCCCTACGACGTCGTCAGCACCGAGGAGGCGCGCGCCCTCGCGGCCGGAAAGCCGAACAGCTTCCTGCACGTCTCCCGGGCCGAAATCGACCTGCCGTCGACCGTCTCTCCCTACGCCGATGAGGTGTACACCCGCGCCTGGGAGACGTTCGAGGCGTTTCGCTCCAGTGCCCTGGTCCAGGACGCCAGGCCGACCCTGTACGTCTACCGCCTGCGCATGGGCGACCACGAGCAGACCGGCCTGGCCGGCGCCTTCTCGGTGGACGAGTACCGCCGCGACGTCATCCTGAAGCACGAGCGGACCCGCAAGGACAAGGAAGACGACCGCACCCGGCACATCACGGAGTTGCGTGCGCAGACCGGCCCGGTGCTGCTCACCTATCGCGGCACGGATGCCTCGACGGCTGCCATCGCCGCCGTGACCGCCGGCACGCCGCTCTACGACTTCACGGCAGACGACGGCATCGCGCACACGGTATGGGCGGCCACGCCGGAGCAGGCGCAGGCGCTCGTGGCGGCGTTCGCCGATGTGCCGCGCCTGTACATCGCCGACGGGCACCACCGGGCTGCCAGCGCCGCACGCGCGCAGGAGGCGCTCGGCGCCGAGCCGGACGAGGAGGGCAGCTTCTTCCTCGCGGTGGCGTTCCCCGACAGCCAGATGCGCATCCTGCCGTACCACCGCGTGGTGAAGGATCTCAACGGCCACACGGTGGAGGCGTTGCTGACGGTGCTGTCGCAGCAGTTCCCGATGTCGGCAGGTACGCCGTCGCCGTCCCGCAAGGGCGAGTGCGGCGTGTTCGTCCGTGGCAAGTGGTACACGCTCACGCTCGGCGACCAGTCCACCGACCCTGCCGATCCGATCCGGACGCTCGACGTGTCGCGCCTGCAGGACCGCCTCCTCGCGCCCATCCTCGGCATCGCCGATCCGCGCACCGACACGCGCATCGATTTCGTCGGCGGCATCCGTGGGACGGGTGAACTCGAGAAGCTCGTGAACGCCAGGAAGGCGGCGATCGCCTTCTCGATGTACCCGGTGACGCTCGACGAACTGATGGCCATCGCCGACGCGGGCGCCATCATGCCGCCCAAGTCGACGTGGTTCGAGCCGAAGCTCCGCGACGGGCTGCTGAGCCACGAGATCTAGCAATTGCAGAAGTACAGGAATTTCAGAATTTCATCGGCACTGCCAACCGTCGACCAGCTCCGGTGCTACTTGAAGTCCTGAATGAAGTTCTGAAATCCTGAAATTCTGAGATTTCCAATGGCCCCTGCCATGACCCTCACCGCCACGCATCGCGTATTCAACTTCTCCTCCGGGCCCGCCGTGCTCCCCGAGCCGGTGCTCCTCGAGGCGCAGCGCGACCTGTTCGAGTTCCCGGGCGCCGGCATGTCGGTGATGGAGATGAGTCACCGGTCGAGGCCCTTCGACCGGATTCTCGAGGAGGCCGAATCCACGTTGCGCGAGGTGGCAGCCATCCCCGACTCGCACGCCGTGCTGTTCCTGCAGGGCGGCGCGAGCCTGCAGTTCTCGATGCTGCCGATGAACCTGCTGCCCCCGGGCGGGAGCGCCGACTACGTGATCACGGGGGTGTGGGGGCAGAAAGCGATCGCCGAGGCCCGCAAGCTCGGTGCGGTGCGTGTGGCCGCCTCCACCGAGGCCGGCGGCTTCCGGCGCGTGCCGCGCCAGGACGAGCTCGACCTGGACCCGTCGGCGGCCTTCGTGCACCTCACCACGAACAACACGATCTACGGCAGCCAGTGGCCGGCGATGCCCGACGTCGGCGACGTGCCGCTCGTCGTGGACGCGTCGTCGGACATCTTCAGCCGCCCGATCGACGTCGCCCGCTACGGCGTCGTCTACGCGGGGGCGCAGAAGAATCTCGGCCCCTCCGGCGTCACGCTGGTCGTCATCAGGAAGGACCTCCTCGCGCGTTCCTCCTCGTCGCTGCCGACGATGCTGAACTACGCGGTGCACGCGGAGCACGGGTCCAGGTACAACACGCCGAACACGTTCGGCATCTACATCCTCGGCCTGGTGGCCAGGTGGATGCGTGCCGAGGGCGGCCTCGAGGCGCTGGGCGCGCGCAACGCGCGCAAGGCGGCCGCGGTGTACGCCGAGATCGACCGCACCGGCTTCTACCGCGGTCACGCCGATGCCGACTCGCGGTCGTTGATGAACATCACCTTCCGGTTGCGGGACGAGTCGCTCGAGGACGCTTTCGCGCAGGCCGCGACGCGCGAGGGACTCGACGGACTGAAGGGGCATCGCTCGGTCGGCGGTCTCCGCGCCTCGATGTACAACGCGTTCCCCGAGTCGGGCGTCGAGGCGCTCGTGCAGTTCATGCGCGAGTTCGAGCGTATTCACGGATAGCCTGTCTCGCACGGCACCCAGGTAGGGCGGGGGACCCACCCCGCCGTCAGCCAGCCAACGGCGCGGTCGCTCGCCCTGAGCGTAGTCGAAGGGGAGACCGCGCCCTACCCCGATGCTCTCTCTCCCGAAAGCCACGCACGTGCTCCCCCAGAGATTCCGCGCCACCCTCACGCTCCTCGTCCTGCTCGCTTGCGCGCTCCGCGCCGATGCCCAGCCGCCGGCCGCCGATCTGCGCGTGCGGGTGATGGACGCGCTCGGCGATCCCATCGCCGGCGCGAGTGCGGTGGTCGACGCCGACGACCGCGGACGCGGCAAGGCCGTCATCACCGGCGCCGACGGCGTCGCCATCGTCCCCGTGCCCGAGCTCGCGCTGCCGCTCGTGCTGCGCGTGTCGGCCCCCGGGTTCGGCGAGCACGTCGAGGCGCTGCAGCCGGGCTCGGCGGCCTTCGACGTCACGCTCGAGCCGGCCGCGCGGACCGAGCAGGTCACCGTGACCGCTGGCCGCCGGGCAGTGCGCGGCGCCGACCTGCCTGCCGACGCCACGGTGCTGTCGCGTCGCGACCTGGAGGTGGCGGCCGCCGGGACCATCGACGACGTGCTGCGGCTCACGCCGGGCTTTTCGCTGTTCCGCCGCTCGCCGTCGCGCACGGCCAACCCGACCACCCAGGGGGTGACGCTGCGCGGGCTGTCGGCCTCCGGCGCCAGCCGCACGCTGGTGCTCGCCGACGGCGTGCCGCTCAACGATCCCTTCGGCGGCTGGGTGAGCTGGGATCGCGTCCCGCAGGTGGCCATCGACCGCGTCGAGGTGGTCCGCGGTGGCGCGAGCGACCTCTACGGCGCCGACGCCGCCGGTGGCGTCATCCAGGTGCTGTCGGTGGAACCCTCATCGCCGGTGATGCGCGCGCTCGTCGAGGGCGGTACGCAGGAGTCCGGCCGCGTGTCGGCGCTCGCGGGCACGCGCCGAGGCCCATGGACCGGCATGCTGGCCGGCGAGTTCAACACCACCGAAGGCGCGATTCCGATCGCCCCCGAGATTCGCGGGCCGATCGACACACCGGCCGGCGTGGAGTCGTCGGTGCTGTCGGCGACGGTCGGTGGCGCGATCACGCGGCTCTGGCGCGCCTCGCTGCGCGGGCACGTCTACGACGAGGACCGCACCAACGGCACGCCGCTGCAGGACAACGACACCAACCAGCGCCAGGCCAGCTTCGACATCGCCGGCGCCGGCCCGTGGGGCGACCTGCGACTCCGCGCCTTCGCGCTGGGCCAGGGCTACGATCAGGCGTTCTCTGCCGTCAACGCGACGCGCACGGCCGAGACGCTCAGCTCGCGCCAGCGCGTCGCCTCGACGATGGGCGGCGGGTCGGCGGAGTTCGTGCGGGCGCTCGGACGCGTGGTGCTGCTGGCCGGTGGTGATTTCCGTCGCGTCGACGGCGACATGATCGAGAGGCGCCCGGTCGGCGCGCCGACGGTCGCCGATGGCCGCCAGGACATGCTCGGCGGCTTCGCGCAGGCGACGTGGGCGGCCTGGTCTCGGGTGGTGGTGGTCGGCGGCGTGCGCGCCGACAGCATCGACGTCGAGACGACCCCTGGCGGGCAGCGCGACATCGACGCGTTCTCCCCCAAGGGCTCGGTGGCCTGGACGCTCGGCAGCGCGTTCACGCTGCGCGGCAGCGCCTACAAGGCCTTCCGCGCGCCGACGCTCAACGAGCGCCTGCGCTCGTTCCGCGCCGGCAACACGCTGACGCAGAACAACCCCGCGCTCGATCGCGAGCGTGCCACCGGCGGCGACGTCTCGCTGGCCTGGGAGCCGCGTCGCGTGTCGCTGCGCGCCACGCTGTTCGCGGCGCGCCTCGAGGATGCGATCACCAACGTCACGGTGACCACGACGCCGACGCTCATCACCCGCGAACGCCGCAACGCCGGCACGATCGGCGCGCGCGGGCTCGAGGTCGAGGGACGCGTGCAGCTGCTGCCGTCGCTCTCGGTGGCCGGCACGCTGGCGTGGACCCGGTCACGTTTCGACGAGTCCGACGAACCCGGCCTCGAGGGCAACCGGGTGCCGCAGGTGCCGACCGCGCAGGGCGGGTTCGACGTCCGCTGGCAGCCGTTGGCCGCCTCGATGATCGTCACGCAGATGCGCTGGACCGGCACGCAGTACGACGATGACCGGAATCTGTTCGAGTTGGGCCGTTCCTTCGTGACCGACCTGATGGGCGAGCACCGCTTCGCCGAGGCGCTCCGGGCGTTCGTCGCGATCGAGAACCTCTTCGACGCCGACTACGACACGGGCCGCACGCCGCTGCGCACGGTGGGACCGCCGCGGCGGATCCGCGGCGGCGTGCGGGTGGCCTTCTGACAATTTGAAGTTTGAAATTCGAAATGTCGGCGCGCCGGCTACGCCCCGCCGAGAATTTCAAATTTCAAATTTCAAATTGCCACCTTACCGATTGAAGCCACCACGCCGGCGTCGCGGCCTGCGGCGACGCCGACGCTCGGCCTCTTCCTCGGCCGTTGGCGGTGGCGGCGGATCCTCGCGCAGCAGCGTCTCCCAGTGCTCCACGACCTTCGGGCGCTCGCCGTGGATGTCGAGCCACGTCAGCGCGTCGCGGAAGGCGCCGCGCTGCATCAGCGCGCGCTGCGCCTTCTGCGGCGCGTCGATGTCGAGCAGGCGCTTCTGCAGCGCCATCATGTGCCGCAGCTTCTCGATGTCCTTGCGGGCCACCTGCATCCGGCCCAGCATGTGGGGCGCCTCGCGCTCCCAGTCGTCGTCGGCGTAGCGGTAGCGGTGGCCCTCGTCGCGCAGCAACCCCAGGGGGAGCAGCAGCGTGCCGGCGAGGATCGGGTTGGTCAGCGTGTCCGGCGCGTCGTCGAAGCGCCGGCGATAGGCGTCGACGGCCTCGAAGGCCTCGGTCAGCGGGCCATCGTCGTTGAGCAGCTCCGGCGACATGTGCTCGAGCAGGCCGCTGTCGGCGAGGTGATCGAAGCAGGCGCGCGCGTGGCCGCTGCGCAGGATCTTGTAGTACTCCTCGAGCAGGCGCGCCGACGATGCCTCGGCGATCAGGGTCGCCTTGCGCTCGATGGCGTCCATCACCGCGCCGTCGACCGCGAAGTCGAGCCGCGCGGCAAGGACCAGCGCGCGCAGCATGCGCACCGGGTCCTCGACGAACCGCACGTCGGGGTCGCCGATGCAGCGGATGAGGCGTTGCTCGAGATCCTGCAAGCCGCCCGTGTAGTCGATGATCGAGAACGACCCGATGTCGTAGAACAGCGCGTTCACCGTGAAGTCGCGGCGGAACGCGTCCTCCTCCGGCGTGCCGTATTCGTTGTCGCGCTGGATCGGGCGGTCGATCTGCTCGGCGGTGACATCTACCGACGGATCGGCCACGACCGGCAGTTCGCTCTCGTCGGGATGGTCGGAACGGAAGTGCTGTTCCTGCGGCTCCTGCGCGAGACTCACCTGTCGCCTGAACGTCGCCACCTCGATCGTCTTCGGCCCGAAGCGGACGTGCGCGAGGCGGAACCGTCGCCCGATGATCCAGCAGTTACGGAAGAGTCGCTTGACCTCGTGCGGGTGAGCGCTCGTCCCGATGTCGAAGTCCTTCGGGCGACGATGGAGCAGCAGATCGCGTACGCTGCCCCCTACGAGGTAAGCCTCGAACCCGGAGGCGTGCAGGCGATAGAGGACGCGGAGAGCGTCGGGGTCGATGTCCTGGCGAGAGAGCCCATGCTCGCTCCGCGGGACGACGATTGGAGTGACCACGCCTCGGGAGTATAGCAAGCCGCCGGGGTGCGAGGTTTGGAAGTCGCTGACATGGAAGCACTTACTGATTTCGCGCGAGCTGCGATGCTCGTCGTCCTGCTGGGGGCCGTCGCGCCGGCCGCGGCGCAGCCGGCCGCCACCGACCCGCTCGCCCGAGCCCGGCAGCTGTACAACAGCGGCAAGTACGACGAGGCCGTGAGCGCGGCCCGCGAGGCGGCGGCGCGCCCCGGAGCCCGCCCGGAAGCCAGCCTGTTGCTCGGTCGGGCGCTGCTCGAGCGCCACCGGGCCAGTCGTGCCCCCGAGGACCTGGTGGATGGCCGCGCCGCCCTGCGCGGAGTGGCGGCGGCGGGACTCGACGACCGCGGCCGGGTCGATCTGGTAGTCGGCCTCGGCGAGGCGCTCTACCTCGACGGCCAGTACCGCTCCGCGGCCGCGATGCTGGAGCCGGTGCTCGAGCAGATGGGCCTGTTGGCGCCCGAGGGCCGCGAGCAGGTGCTCGACTGGTGGGCGACGGCGATGGATCGGCACGCGCAGACGCGCGGCCCCGACGAGCGCCCGGCCATCTATCACGACATCTCGGACCGGCTCTCGCGGCACCTCGCGCGCTACCCCGACTCGGCGGCGGCATCCTACTGGCTGCCGGCGTCGGCCCTGGCGCGCGGCGACCTCGAACTGGCATGGGACCTCGCCGTGGCCGGCTGGGTGCGCTCCACGCTGGCGCCCGGCGCCGGCGTCACCCTGCGCGCCGACCTCGATCGCCTCGTGACTACCGCCCTGATCCCCGAGCGCGTCAAGCGCATGGTCGACGAGCCCGACGCGGGATCGGCCAGCGCACGCTTCACCGCCGAGTGGGACGAGGCCAAGGGACGGTGGAAGTGACGTTTAACGTTTGACGTTTGACGTTTGACATCTGCGGGCGTAGCCGTCGGCCTTGGCCGACGGTCCGTAGCCGTCGACATTCATGTCGACGGTCAGGGGTCTGCCGCGTCCGCGCCCTCGGCGCTCACACCGGTTGCAATCCGCCCTCGGCGGTCGTCCTGAACCGCAACTGACGCTCGCCCACGCGCAGCTGGATGCGCCTTCCATCCCGGCTCCGGGCCAGCGACAGCGACGGCGCCTCCGCCTCGCCCGGCGCGATGGCGGTGACCACCAGGTGCTGCGGCGAGGCCGCCAGGCGCGCGCTCAACACCTGCACCGGCCGGATCCACCCCTCTGGGGTCGCCACCTCCAGCGGCGGCACGCCGCTCAGGGCGAGCGTGCGCACCGCGGCGCGCACCGGGCCATTGGTGACCACCGCGCTGCCGCTCGGGCCCAGTGCCCACGTGCCGCCCGTATGCCAGCGCAACTCGATCGGCTGGGGCTCCGCCGTCTCGATCTCATCGACGATGACGAACGACTGGCGCTCGTCGAGCGCGATGACATGGCGTCGCGCGATCGGCGTGGGTACGTCGTACGTGTCGTCGGCCACGCCGGTCAGCACCTGCACCCCGTCCCGATCGACGAGCGGCAGGAGGCGCCCCTTGCGGCGATGCACCTGCCCCTTGCCGCCGACCAGCACCGTGTTGTGCCCGCCGGTGCCGATCTCGTAATAGCCATGGCGCTTGTCGGCCCGGAAGTAGTCGGCCGGATATGGCCGGCTGCCCAGTTCCGCCAGCAGGAAGCGGTCGCCGACGGCAAGGCTCACGTGGTTGAGATCGAGGTGCGTGTGGTTGGCTGCGAGCGAGCCGTTCTTGAACGCCAGGAAGTGCGCGGGATCGGGCTGACTCGGGGCGAGCAGCGCCCAACCGATGCTCGGGAACACGGCGGCGGCCGGCACCCGCGGCAGGTAGTCGCGCTGCCGTTCGGGCAGCCACGGTTGATCGACCGGGCGCCACAGGAGCGCCAGCGCCTCGTCGGGCCAGCCCTCGGCCTGGCGGGGGACGGGCACGCGGTCCTGGTACCAGATGAACGCAGGGTCGCGGTACGTGGCTCCGAGGAGGTAGAAGATGGCGTCGGCGGCCCGGCCGTTCGAGTCGCCAAAGCTTGCCGACAGCGTCGTCCCCGGATTGAAGACGATGGGGAAGTAGCCGGTCTGGCGGACGCCGCTGCGCGCGAAGACCGCGGCGCCGGCCGGATGTCCTGCCCGACGCAACGCCTCGGCGGCCATCAGGCCGTAGCGGTGGCCGTAGCGCCAGTAGCCGGTCCCCTCGTCCCAGGCGCCGTCGGGACCGAGGTGATCCCAGTAGCGCTCCATCGCCGGCACGGCCCTGGCGAGCACGCGCGCCGCCTTGTCGGCGTGCGTCGGCTGCAGCGCGAGCGCCAGCATCGCCGCGCCGCCGTTGCACACGGTGTTCCAGTTGTGTTGCGCCGTGTGCCATGCCGGCGGCTTCTCCCGTTCGACGGCCTCCAGGAACGCGTCGAGCGCGCGCCGCACGACGCCGTCGACGGTCGGCCTGCGACGGTCGTCGGCGACGGCCGGCAGCAGCCAGTCGATGGCGAGCGCAAAGGTGAGCGACAGCTCACCGGTCATCAGGTCGAACGGCGGCTGATGGGCGGTGTCGACCCAGATGTGCCAGGAGCGGACAGCGTGTTCGAGTTGGGCGATCGCGCTCTCGAGGAAGCGTGCCTCGCCGGTCAGTTCCCACGCCATGCCGAGCGTGACCACCCGGCCCTGGAGGGCGCGAGCGCAGGCGAGTCCCTTGTCCTCGCCCGGCGGATCGGGCTCGCCACGCCCGGTGATGGATGGCACGAGCCGCGGCGCCGACACGTATTGCTCGGCCTTGGCAAGGGTGGTATCGCGAAAGCGGACCAGCTGCGGGTGCGAGGCGCGGGCGCGGACGCGATCGAGTTCCTCGCGGGTGAACAGCAGGCGGGGGCCACGTTCCGGCGCGCCTGGCTGCGCGTCCCACGTGGCGGCGACCACCGGCGCGGCCAGCGCACCGAGGCACGTGCGGCGATCGATCGATCCGGACCTCAGGCCTTGGCGTCGTTCCATGTCCGTCCCACGCCCACGTCGACGTCGAGCGGCACGTCGAGCGTGACGGCGTGCTCCATGTGGTGCTTCACGAGCGCCGCGGCCTCCTCGGCCCGGTCCTCGGGCGCCTCGAACACGAGCTCGTCGTGCACGGTCAGGATCATCCGGAGCCCCGGGACCGACGCCTGCGCCGTGTGCAGGTCGATCATGGCGCGCTTGAGGATGTCGGCGGCAGTGCCCTGGATGGGCAGGTTGACCGTGACGCGCTCGGCGGCGGCGCGGATCTGGCCGTTGCGGCTCGTCAGCTCGGGGACGCGCCGCCGCCGGCCGAAGAGCGTGCTCACCACGCCCGTGTCGCGCGCCCTGGCAATCGTCTCGTCGATGAACTGTCGCACCGACGGGTAGCCGGCGAAGTAGGCGTCGATGAAGGCCTGCGCGGCCTGCTGGGTGACGCCGATGTCCTTGGCGAGCGTGAACGCGGTCTTGCCGTAGAGCAGCGCGTAATTGATGATCTTGGCGCGCCGGCGCAGCTCGTGGGCGCTCAGGCCGCTGTCGGTCCCGAACACGCGCGCCGACGTCTGGTCGTGGATGTCGTCGCCACGCCGGAAGGCGTCGATCAGGCTCTGTTCCTGCGCCATGTGGGCGAGCACCCGCAACTCGATCTGCGAGTAGTCGGCCGAGATCAGCACGTGCCCGGGCTCGGCGACGAACGCGCCGCGGATCTCGCGACCGAGCTCGGTGCGGATCGGGATGTTCTGGAGGTTGGGGTCGCTGCTGCTCAGGCGACCGGTGGCCGCGACGGCCTGGTTGAAGGTCGTGTGCACGCGGCCCGTCTTCGGGTGCACCAGGTGGGGCAGCGCGTCGACGTACGTGCCCTTCAGCTTCATCATCGCGCGCCAGTCGAGAATCTCGCGGGCGATGTCGTGGGTCAGGGCGAGTTCGTCGAGGACCTCGGCCGCCGTCGACGCCGTGCGCTCCTTGCCCGTGCGCTTGAGCACCGGCAGCTGCATCTTCTCGAACAGCACCTCGCCCAGCTGCTTGGGCGAGTTGATGTTGAACGTCGTCCCGGCGAGCGCGAAGATGCGCGCCGACCGCGTCTCCAGTTCGGCGTCCATGCGCGTCGACAGGCCGGCGAGCACCTGCGTGTCGACCCGGATGCCCGCCTGCTCGATGGCGCACAGCGCCGGCAGCAAGGCGAGCTCGAAGTCCTCGTAGATGCCGGTGAGCTGCTCGGCGTCGAGCGCCTCGCGCAGGTCGCGGGTGAGTTGCACGCCGAGGTCGGCGCGCTCGCAGGCCCAGGTGGTCATCGCCTCCACGGCCACCTGCGACACCGGCAGCGCCTTCACGCCCTTGCCGCGCAGGGTCTCCGAGTCCATCGCCTTGTAGCCGAGCCGCTCGAGGGCGAGGGGTTCGAGCGCGTGGGCGGCGGTCGAGGCGTCGAGGACGTAGCTGGCCAGCATCACGTCGTCGCGCACGCCGTCCAGCGCGAGCCCATGGCGCTCGAGCACCAGGCGCATCGCCTTGATGTCGTGGCCGGTCTTGGCGATGGCGGGATCGGCGAGCAGCGGCCCGATGACGTCGCGCAGCGCCTGCGCCGACAGGTTCGGGCAGGCGTCGAGGGAGGTGTGGCCGAGCGGCACGTAGGCGGCGCGACCCTCACCCGTGCCGATCGCGATGCCCACCAGGTCGGCCTGCAGCGCGGGGCGTTGGTCGGTCACCAGGTACACGGCGCAGCGGCCCGCCGCCCGGATGTGGTCGGCCAGCTCGCGGAGGTCCTCGGCGTCGCCACAGGTGCTGAAGGCGCGCACCACGTCGGCTGCCGTCGGCGCGAAGGCGGTGACGAGCGACTTGAAGCCCAGGCGGCTGAACAGCTCGTAGCAGCGCGGCTGGTCCGGGCCCGAGTAGCGCAATCCGGCGATGTCGTCGGCCACCGGCACGTCGCAGTGCAGACGCACCATCTCGCGGCTCAGGCGGGCGTCCTCGGCATGGTTGGTCAGCGCTTCGCGGTAGCGCTTGCCTGGCAGCGTCGGCGCGGCCTCGAGCAGTGCATCGAGGGTGCCGTGCTGCGCGATCAGCTCCCGGGCCCCCTTCTCGCCGATGCCGGGCACGCCCTTCACGTTGTCGATGGCGTCGCCCATCAGCGCCAGCACGTCGACGACCTGGTCGGGCCGGACGCCGAACTTCTCGACGACCCCGGTCGCGTCGTACCACGTGCCCTCGTCGCGCGGGTTGTACACGCGCACGTGGCCGTCGACCATCTGGAAGAAGTCCTTGTCGCCGGTGACGATGGCGGCGTCGAACCCGTGGGCGACGGCGCGCGTGGCCAGGGTCGCGATGACGTCGTCGGCCTCGTAGTCGGCGTGCGTCAGGACGGGCACGCCCATGGCTTCGCAGGCCTGGTGGACCAGTGGCACCTGCTCGACCAGGTCAGGCGGCATGGGGGACCGGTTGGCCTTGTAGTCGGCCTGCATGGCCGAGCGGAAGGTGGGGCCCGCCAGGTCGAAGGCGGCCGCGATGTATGCCGGCTGGTGGTCCGCGATCAGCTTGCGCAGCATCGTCACGAACCCGTAGACCGCGTTGGTCGACTTGCCGTCCGGCCCCGTCAGTCCGCGGATGGCGTGATACGCGCGGTACATCTGGTTGTTGCCGTCGATGAGGAACAGGATCGGACGTTCGGGCACGAGGAGATTCTAGACGGGCAGCGCAAGGGACGAGGGACACGTACGCCAGACACGAGGGGCAGCGAGAGACGAGGAGCGGGGGACAAGGACGCAACCGACGAGACGGCGAGGAGGAGGGACCGTTTCCCCGGTCCCTTGCCGCCTGTCTCTCGTCCCTCGACGCCCTTGTCCCTTTCGTACTCGTCCCTGGTCCCTCGTACTCCGGGTTTACACTACTGCTCCATGTCGCTGTTGCCCCGTCAGGCGCTGGCGCTGACGGCCCTCGCCCTCCTGCTCCTCGCCTCCTGCGCTCGCCCGTTCGGCCGGCAATACGAGTACGAAGAAGAGATCTACATCGACCTCGACGGCTCGGCGCGCGTCGTCGTGAACACGTCGCTGGCGGCTCTGGCGGCGCTGCACGGGCTCGACGTGCCGCTGGATCCGGCCGTGCCCATCGACCGCGATGCGATTCGCGCCCTCTACGCCTCGCCGGTCACGGAGGTCACGCGGGTGAGCCGTCCATGGCGACGCGACGGCCGCCGCTTCGTGCAGGTGCGCCTCGACGTGAGCGACGTGCGGCGGTTGCCCGAGACCCGGCCATTCGCGTGGGCGCGGTACACGTTCGCGCGGCAGGGCGAGGCGGTGCAGTACGTGCAGGAACTCGGGGCCTCGGTGAACAAGGCGGTCGGCGACGTCGGCTGGGACGGCAGCGAACTGGTAGCGGTCCGGATGCACGTCCCGAGTCGGGTCACGTTCCACAACGCCCCGAGCCGGCTCGTGGAGCGCGGCAACATCCTGTCGTGGGAACAGCCGCTGAAGGCGCGGCTGGCCGGCGAACCGCTTCGGATCGAGGCGCGATTCGGGGTGCAGCGGATCCTGGTGATGACCGTGGCGCTGTTCCTGGCCGCCATGGCGGCCGCCGCGGTGACCCTGACGGGCCTGATCTGGTGGGTGGTCCGCAAGGGCCACCAACGCGCCGCCGCTTCGGCACGAGGGTAGGGCGGCGTGTTCCACGCCGCCGCACCCCGTTGAAACGGCCCGGTCGGAGACCGCGCCCTACCCCTTGGGCTTGCGCTGTTCCATCCGCTGACGGAACTGAGCCTGGCGGGCCTGCCGCTCGGCGTTGATCTTGGTGGCCTCGGCCTGCTGCTCCGGCGTGAGGATCGCCCACACCTCGTTGCGCACCTTGCTGCGCAGCACCGCTGCCTCGGCGATGACCGCGCCGAGCGCCTGACCCTGCTGCGCCGCCGCGCCCTCATCCACCGTGCCGGTCGTCGACGTCCGCAGGGCGTCCATCGCCGCCTGAGCCTTCTGCATCAACGCCCGGCCCTCGTCGCGGTGGCCCTGCATGATGGCCCGCACCTGCTCTTCCTGCGCATCGGTCAGGTTGAGCGCCGGCAGCGGCAGTTCCGGGTGCAGGCCCAACAGGCCACCCAGCGGGCCGCCCATCATCGGGCCACCGGGGCCGCGTCCATGCCGGCCCGGCCCCTCAGGCCCCCCCGGGCCACCAGGCGCCGGTTGAGCCGTCGCCGCGCCAGCCAGGCCGAGCGTCAGGGCCATCGCGCCGGCCATCAGCGTCTTCGTCATCGCACGCATCGCACACACCCTCCTGGGGGCGGCCATCGCCCCGAGTGCGCCGCCCGGCAGGCCGGACCGGCGCGTCGTTCTGATGCATGAGACGGGCTCTCGATGGCCCGCCGGTGTCGTGGTTGTGAAGAAACGAAGGCGCCTAGAACGGCACGCCGTCAGGGCGAGGGCGCGGGGGCGGCGGCATGCGCTCGAACCCCTTGCGCTGGCGCTCCATGCGGTCGGCGGCCATGGCCCTGGCTTCGGCCTGCTGCTCCGGCGTGAGGATCGCGAGGACCTCGTTCCTGAGCCGGGCGCGCAGCACGGCGGCCTCGCCGATCACTGCTCCGAGCGCCTGACCGCGTTCGATGGCGGCCGCCTCGTCGATCGCCGTCCCGGCGGTGGCCTTCTGCATGGCCTCCATGGCGCCTCGCGCCCGCTCCATCAAGGCGCGCCCCTCGTCGCGGCGGCCTTGAAGGATCGTCCGCACCTGTTCCCGTTGCGCGTCCGTGAGGTTGAGGCTGGCCAGGGGCACGTCGGGGTTCAGCGCCAGCAGTCCGCCGAGCGGACCCATCATCCGTCCGCCACCTTCCCCGGGACGCCCTGGGCCGAATCCACGACCTTCGTGGCCGCCTGGCCCGTCGGGGCCCCCGTGCGGTGGGGGCATGCCGGGGCCGGAACCGCGGCCGCCCTGCGGCGGCTGCGCGAACGCCGCGCCCGCGACCCCCAGCGTCAACGCCAGGATCGCCGTCGTGCACTTCACGCGCTTGGTCACGTTCTCTCGCCGCATGCGGTTTGCTCCGTCTCGCCGATCTCGGAAGCCACGCCCGAGTCCGTCCCCCGCAGTGTCGCCCGTCGCCATCCCCGGGAGGTGGCGCGCGTGTGAAACGACCGTGTCGCCTGCAGGTGCCGGAATCCCAAACAGTACCGGAGCCGGGGGAGGCCCGACTGTGAAAAATCCATGACAGGCCTGCGCACGCCTCCCGGAGGCGGGGTAGCCTTGGGGGCCATGGCGCATGTGCTGGTCGTCGACGACGAGGCCCACATCGGTGAACTGGTGTCGCTGCACCTCTCGTTCGAAGGGCACACGAGCGACAGGTTCCTCGACGGGCGCGCGGCGCTCGAGGCCGCGAAGACCCAGGCCTACGACCTGTTCATCGTCGACGTGATGCTGCCCGGCATCGACGGCGTGGCGCTGTGCCGCGCCCTGCGCCAGCACCCGTCGACCCGGAAGGCCCCCATCCTCCTGCTGACCGCCCGCCGCGACGAGACCGACAAGGTGCTCGGCCTCGACAGCGGCGCCGACGACTACCTGACCAAGCCGTTCGGCGTCCGTGAGCTCATGGCGCGGGTGCGTGCGCTGCTGCGCCGTGCCTCCACCGGCGCGCCGGCCAACGGCGACGAGCCCGCCACCGACGTGATTCGCCGCGACGGACTCGAGATCGACCCCTCGCGGCATCAGGTCACCGTCGACGGCCGGGTCGTCGAGACCACCGCGCACGAGTTCGCCGTCCTCAAGGTGCTCGCCGCCAACCCCGGCATCGTCTTCTCGCGGGAGGCCATCATCAGGCGCGCCTGGGGGCCGGGGACGCACGTCACCGAGCGCAGCGTCGACACGATCGTCAAGCGCCTGAGGCAGAAGATCGAAGCCGATCCCGCCGAGCCCACCCGCGTCCTCACCGTGTGGGGCGTCGGATACAAGTTCCGCGACGTCGCGACGCCATGAGCGACGGCGATCGGTGGGTGCGGTCGCTCTATTGGCGCATCGCGCTCGCCTGTCTCGGCCTGCTCGCGGCGGGCCTCGCGGTGCAGATGGCCTTCGTGGTCGCGCAGTTGTCGCGTCCGGAAGGCCTGCACGCGCGCATCACGGCCCAGCAACTGGCCGAGACCATCGCCCGCGACCTCTCGGAGGCCCTGGAGGTGGACCCCGCCGCCGACGTGCCGCAGGTGCTGGCCCGCTATCTCGACACACCGCTGCCGGCGTTCTTCGTGACGCCGGGCGGGCGCGTCCGTGGCCCGGACGGCGTCACCGTTCCCGACGACGAGGCTGCCCTGGTCGCCTCGGCCGCCACCACTCCCGACGATGGCCGCCAGCGACCGGTGGGGATCGCGCGTGTCGAGGTCCTCGGTGAACTCGAGGGGCGTGTGGTGGTCCTGCCGCGTCGTCCAGGGCTGGCGGTGCTGCGCGACCTCGGCCCGATGGCGCTGGCAGGCGCGGCCATGACGGCCATCGGCGTCGCCGCGCTGCTGGCGTGGCTCGCCTTCGCACCGGCGCATCGCCGCCTGCAGGCGCTCGAGTCGGCGGCCGTCCGCCTCGGCCAGGGTGACCTGTCGGCGCGCGCCCCGGAGGAAGGCGCCGACGAGATCAGCCGCGTCGCCCGCGCCTTCAACCAGACCGCCGACGCGCTCGCGACGCAGATCCAGCGCGTCACGTCGGAGCAGGAAATCCGTCGGCAACTGCTGGCCGACGTCTCGCACGAGCTGCACACGCCGCTGACGACCATCCGCGGGTACGTGGAGACGTTGCAGATGCGCGACCTGCCGATCAGCGAGGACGACCGCGCACGCTATCTCGCCGTGGTGGACGACGAGGCGATCAGGCTGGAGCGACTCATCGGCGACCTGCTCGACCTGGCCAAGATGGAGGCGGGGGGCCTGGGCCTTCGCCCCGAGCGCGCGCCCCTGTCGTTCCTGTGGTCGCGCCTGCGTGACCGGCACGGGCCCTCGGCAACTGCCGTCGGCGTCACGCTGGCCTTCGAGCCCACGACCCTGGAAGTGACCGCCGACATCGGGCGACTGGAGCAGGCGTTGTCCAACCTCGTGGCCAATGCGCTGCGGTTCACGCCCGAGGGTGGCCAGGTGCACGTCACGGCGTCACTGGTGCCCGAGGGGCTGTGCCTCGAGGTGCGCGACACGGGCGTGGGGTTGCCCCCCGAGAGTCAGGCGCGCGTGTTCGACAGGTTCTTCAAGCAGGACGGCTCGCGCAGCCGTGGGGGCACCGGCCTCGGGCTGTCGATCGTCCGCGCGATCGCCGAGGCCCACGGCGGCACTGCCACCGTGTCGAGCACACCGGGGGAGGGCAGCACGTTCAGGGTCGTGCTTCCTCAGTAAGAGCACGGGCGGCCTTCGGGCTTCGGCCGCCGGCCCTGGTAAGTTCCAGGTTCCAAGGCCCAAGGCCCAAGGCCCAAGGCCCAAGGCCCAGGGCCCAGGGCCCAAGGCCCAAGGCTCAAGAAAAAGCCCCACGGAGGAAGGAGTCCGTGGGGCAACAGGAGGTCTTGCGGCTGTCTGTCCGGCGCGTCGCGGGGGCGCCGGTCCCCGTGGAACGAATCAGTCGATCCGTTCGAGTTCGGCCTCCACCTCGGCGTCGGTCTTCAGGCGGTTCTCGACCGAGAACTCGCCGTAGCCGATGGCCAGCGACTGCGCGAGCATCCGCTCGACGTGGCTGTTCACCGTGCCCTCGAGCTTCACGCGCCCCTGCTCGACCACGATGTGGATCGGCGGGTTGGCCATCGACGCGTACTGCCAGAACGACGGGTTGCCGTAGATGGCGCGGGCGATCCGCAGCCGCAGCTCGTCGTCGAACCGCGACACCGGGAGCACCTGGATCTGGTTGTCGATCTTGCGGACACCCTCGACGCGCGACACGCGGCGCGTCAGGTCCTGCACCTTGTAGGGCATGGTCACCTTGCCGGTGAGCGTCACCACGCCGTCCTGCACCGAGGCGTTGACGCTGTCGAACACGGTGAAGTTGACGTACTGCTGCACCTGGCGAGCAACGCCCTGGAAGATCTGGAAGTCCTTGCGCTCGACCACGTCTTCGGCGCGCGCGCTGGCGGCGAGAGTGAGGGCGAGCAGGCCGGCGGTGAGAAGTCGAGTGACGGTCATCATCTGTGGTCAACGCTCGTGGCGGCAGGCGATTCGATGCCACTGCCCCGGAGCGTCCTCCGTGCCCTCCTCTTGATCAAACCCCGTGCCACTCCCGTGAGGCGACGCAGCCGCGCTGAAAGTCGAGAAATGCTCGTGATGTCCCCTGTCGCCTGTGATCGGCAGGCGACTGGCCGCGGTCGGGATGTCCCACGCGAGGGACAGGTGGGACAATGACCGCCCCATGACCCCTGACGCGCGCTGGTTCGGCTGGTGGCAGGACGCCCCCGTGGCGGCCCGGCGCGCCCTCTGGGCGGCGGCGCTGGGCTGGATGCTCGATGCCTTCGACGTGATGCTCTACGCGCTCGTGCTCACCGCGGTCATGGCCGATCTCGGGCTCACCAAGGCGACGGCCGGGCTCATCGGGTCGGTGACGCTCGTGGCGGGGGCCGTCGGGGGCGTGGTCTTCGGCCTGGTGGCCGATCGCCACGGCCGTACCCGCGCGCTGATGGCCAGCATCGTCATGTACTCGGTGTTCACGGCGCTGTGTGGCGTGGCGCAGACGGCGACGCAGTTGGCCGCCTTCCGCATCGGCCTCGGCCTCGGCATGGGCGGCGAGTGGGCGAGCGGGGCGGCGCTGGTGGCCGAGAGCTGGCCCGACGAGCACCGCGGCAAGGCGCTCGGGCTCATGCAGAGCGCGTGGGCCGTCGGCTACGCGCTTGCCGCCGTCGTGACCAGCCTCGTGCTCCCGTGGTGGGGGTGGCGCGCCGTCTTCCTGGTGGGCGTGCTGCCGGCGCTCTTCACCGTCTGGATTCGGCGGGCCGTCCCGGAACCGGCGCTCTGGCGGGAGACCGCCGGGCACGCGTCACGCGCCGGCCTGGGCGGCGTCGTGGCCGACGGCCGCCTCGGCATCACCCTGGCGCTGGCGGCCATGAACGCGTGCTGCCTGTTTGCGTGGTGGGGCTTCAACTCCTGGATTCCGGCCTACCTGTCGTTGCCGCCCGCGCAGGGCGGCATCGGCCTCTCGGCGGGCACCATGGCCTGGCTGGTCGTCTTCATGCAGGTCGGAATGTGGTTCGGCTACGTGACCTTCGGCGCGGTCGCCGATCGTGCCGGGCGCAAGCGTACGTACGTGACGTACTTGTTGATGGCCGCGCTGCTGCTCGGCCTCTACGCGCAGGTCCGCGTCCCGCTGGTGTTGTTGCTGCTGGGGCCGTTCGTCGCGTTCTTCGGCACCGGCTACTTCACGGGGTTCGGCATCGTCACGGCCGAGTCGTATCCGACCGCCGTGCGCGCCACCGCACAGGGGCTCACCTACAACACCGGCCGGCTGGCCAGCGCGGCCGCGCCGTTCGTCGTCGGGTCGCTTGCCGATACGCGCGGCTTCGCCACGGCGTTCACCCTGGTCGCCATGGCGTTCGTGCTCGCCGCGGTGCTCTGGGTGTTCATCCCCGAGACGCGTGGCCGGTCGGTCAGAGCATCAGCAGCGTGAAGAGCCCGGCGCTGATGAGGAGCACCTGCGCGACCGGGTTCACTTCCATGTGGCCCTGGTGCAGGCTCGGGATCAGGTCCGACATCGCCACGTAGAGGAAACTGCCCGACGCGAAGGCGATCACGTACGGCAGCACGGTGGGCAACTGGTTCAGCGCCAGGTACACGAACACCGCGCCGACCAGCCCGCCCAGTCCCGACAACAGGTTCAGCCCCAGCGCTTGCACGCGGCCGTACCCGGCCTTGAGCAGGATTGCGGCGTCGCCGAGTTCCTGCGGGATCTCGTGCGCCGCCGCCGCGAGCGCCGTCGTCACGCCCAGCCACGGCGAGGTGAGCGTCGCGGCGGCGATGATCGCGCCGTCGATGAACGTGTGGAACGCGTCGCCGATGATGACCAGGCTGGCGGCGGTGCTGTGCACTTCGCACTCGTGCGTGTCGTGGCAGTGACGCCAGAGCACCAGCTTCTCGAGGATGAAGAAGGTGAGGATGCCGAACAGGAGCGCGCCGAGCGCGCGCTCGGGCGGCAGTGTCTCGAGGGCGCCCGGCAGCAGGTGCAGCAGCGAGACGCCGAGCAGCGACCCGACGGCATACGAGACCAGCCAGGACACCAGCCGCTCACGTGCCTCGTCGCCGAACAGGTAGATCGCCGAGGCGACCAGCACGCCGGCGAAGCTGCCGGCGAGGCTGAGCGCCATGGCGAGAACGAAGGGGGAGACGGACACGCGCCCCGATCATAAGGGCACCGTGCCCGCCACCAGCGCCTTCAGGGCTCCCGGCCCATCGGGACACTGGTGGCGGCCTGCCCCCGCGCGCTTCCCGGCGGCGACGGGGGAAGGGCTGTGAAACGCCGATGCCGAAGCCGAACGAACTCCGCTTCGGCGAAGAACTGTCCGGCAGCGCGTACCAGGGCGCGCTGCCCATTACCCGCTACCCGCTGCCCGCTGCCCGCTGCCCGGCGCGCGCTGCCCGGTGCCCGGTACCCGGTACTACTGCGCCAGATACCCCCGCCGGGCACGGACCTGGTGGCGGCCGCCGGTCACGTCGACGCGGATGGCGTGCCAACGACCGTCGCGGGCCCGCGGGGGCACGTACCCGATCGAGTACTGGCGCGAGAGCTCGTCGGCGATGCTCGCGGTGGTCGGGTCGAGGTCGTTCGCGTAGCGGATCACCTCGGTGCGGCCGCCGCTGTCGTCGGTGATCGCCCGCAGCACGTTCACGTTCACCGCGTCGTCGTTGCCGGTGCGACCGCGGCTGCCGGTGCGCGGCTGCCGACCGCCCCCCCAGGTGCCGCCGGGGAACGGGAAGGGGAAGGGCAGCTGCACGCGCGCCGGTCCCTGCCAGGTGCCACCCGACGAGTAGCCGCTCGGCGTGCCGCCGCCATCGATGCCGATTGCGTAGACGAGCACTTCCGTTTCGCGGATCAGCCGCTGCAGCGCCACCGGATCCGTGCTGCTGTCGGTGTCGTTGCCGTCGGAAATCACGACCACCGCCTTCTTCTTGTGACGTCCGCCCTGCGCCATGGGCACGGCCTCGGCCACCGCGTCATAGAGGGCGGTGCCGCCGCGCGGGCGAATCTGCTGCAGGCCCGCCGACAACTGGCGGCGGTCGGTGGTCCAGTCGCTCACCAGGTCGGTGCGGTCCGAGAAGCTCAGGAGGAACAGCTCGTCCTCCGGCGCGAGCAGGTCGTACATGAACCGATCCAGCGCCGCCTGCGCGGC
Organism: Luteitalea sp. TBR-22; assembly: GCF_016865485.1. Classification (NCBI taxonomy): domain Bacteria; kingdom Pseudomonadati; phylum Acidobacteriota; class Vicinamibacteria; order Vicinamibacterales; family Vicinamibacteraceae; genus Luteitalea; species Luteitalea sp. TBR-22. Next base: position 570,669 of record NZ_AP024452.1, read on the forward strand.
CCGGAACTTCTCGCCCGACATGCTGCCGCTCACGTCGAGCACGATGCCGAGGCTCACCGGGACGCGCTCGCTGCTGAAGTGCGAGATCTGCTGGCGCTCGCCGTCCTCGTACACCACGAAGTCCTCCTTGCGGAGGTTGGACACGAACCGCCCCGACGCGTCGGTGACCGTCGCGGTGACGTTGATCAGCTCCGTCGTGCTGCGGAACTTGAAGCCGTCCTGCGCTGCGAGCGGCACGACCGAAGCCGCCGCGACCAGGGGGAGAACGAGCGAGCGACGAAGGGTGGTGATCATGGGTGAACGCCTGACGCTTGACGCTTAACGCCTGATGTCGAATGACCCGACGCTTGACGGTTGTGACCGATACGAAGGCCGAAGGCCGCCTGCCGAAGGCCGCCGGTTCTACCGCTTGTCCACGTGCGGCACCAGCGCGCCGTCGGGGCCGCGGAACGTGACGCGGTAGCGGCGTCCGTCCTTGTGCACGGGGAGCTCGACCGCGAAGCTCGCTGCCTCGCCCGGCCGCAAGCGGGCGGCATCGACGGGCGTCCGTGCGCTGCCGAGGAAGCCGCCGGCCTGGTCGAGCAGCATCACGCTGGCAACCAGGCTGGTGCGCGCCGAGCCGGCCACGGGGTTCTTGACGCGGCCACGCACCAGCAGCGTGTTGCCGTTCCGCTCGTGACCCAGTGCCTCCAGTTCGAGCGGAATGCCGGTCGTGGCCAGTGCCTGGGTCGGGGCGGTCGTGGAGGTTGCCGCCGGCGTCGCCGGGCGACCGAACAGCAGATAGGCGGCGGCGATCAGGCTCACCAGCACCAGGCCACCGAGCGCGATGAACTTGCGCAGGTCGGTGCCGGTCGCCGTGTCCGGCCCCTCGCCGAAAAGTCCGCCGGTGCGCGCCGCAGGACCGTCGGACGGCGTTGGCGACGAGGTCGTCGCCCACTGGTGCGCCAGCGCATCGTGCAACGGCGCGTCGATCGTCGGCGCGTCGTCGTCGACGGCCTCGCTCCTGAACGCCCGCAGCTGCTGCGTGTCCGACTCGAGATAGACCACGTCGGGAGTGCGCGGTCCCACCACCTGCGGCGCGGCCGCCGCCGGCGCGGCGGCCCGGGCGGCAAAGCCCACGGGCGTCGCGCGTGGCAGGCCGGCGGCGTACGCAGAGTCACCGTCGAGCGCGGCGGTCAGCACCGCGACGCGCGCGTCGGACCGACGCTGTTCTTCACGCAGCAGGCGGTATGCGAACCAGCCGAGGCTGGCGGCCATCACGAGGGCGGCAATGGTGACGATGAACATGGGAGTTCCTCAGCGCAACCTGAATTCGACGGCGACTTCGACGATGACGTCGACGGGGCGACCCTTGCGCGTCGCGGCCGCGAACGACCAGCGACGCACGGCCTGGATGGCCTGCTGGTCGAGGCCGGCACCCAGTCCGCGCAGCACGCGCACGTCGCCCACGCGTCCGTCGCGCCGCACCACGATTTCGAGCACCACCTCGCCCTCCACCCCGCGGCGCCGCGCGTCCTCGGTGTAGTCGGGCTTCACTTCGTTCAGCAGGCGCGGCGGCTGGATGCCGCTGCCGGGGCGGAACGGGCCACCGCCCTCGCCGCCCCCTTCGCCCTCGCCGACACCGGAGCCCTGCCCCTCGCCGAGGCCGGTTCCCGAGCCGGTGCCCGCACCGCCTCCGTCACCCGATCCACGGCTGGGTGGGGCTGGCGGGCGCTGCTCGAGCACGCCGGCCTGCGTGTCGGCATCGTGGCTGCGGGCAGCCACCGGCGCCTCGACCGGCGGGAGCGGCTCGGGGGCCTTCGGCGTGGGAGGCGGCTCCTCGATGGTCGGGGCCGGCTTCTCCACGACGGGCTTGCGTTCGGGGAGCGGGCTCTTCAGCGGCGACGTGCCTTCACGCCGTGCCTGCGGCGCCGGCGTCTTCATGCGCAGCCCGCCGCCGCCACCGCCGCCGCCGGGACCCGGCAAATTCAGGTAGACCAGGCGCATCTTCTCGGCGGGGCGCTCGATGGCCTGCGCCGACGTCGAGCCGAGCGGCACCAGCGTGGCCAGCAGGAGGCCGCCGATCATCGCGCCGTGCACGGCCGCCGAGGCGGCGGCCGGCAGGCCCGGCGAGCGCCTGGAGCCGTTGGCGCGGGAGAACAACGATCCGGGCGTGGCGGTGACCGCGGCCGCGTTGGCCAGCGGGAACGGCAGGCCGGCGCGCAGTCGACGGGCGGCATCCACGGCGTCGTCCGGTGCGACGAACTCCCCGTCGATGCTGCGCAACGTCCCGGCCGCGATCAGGTCGGCGACCAGCTTGGGACGTACTCCGGCAGCCCTGGCGATCTCGCGGGCGGTGAAGACGTCGGGCAGCGTGAGAGGTGTGTGTGGCATCCGTCCCCCCGCGGGGTGTATGAACGCCGACTCTCAGCGCAACAACCGTGCCCGATGCCCACCGGGGCGAAATCTGGCGATCTTTCGCGGGAAACGCGCCAGCGGGCTTGCCGGGCGCGACGGGCAGGACAGGCGTGTCCTGCCGTGGGGACACTTCAGCCGGGCTGCCCCTTGAGCGCCTCGACGATGGCAGCGCCGTCCCGGTCGAAGAGGACCCGGGCTCCGCGGAAGTGAGCGGCACAGGTGGCCTGGACCTCGGCCGGCGGCGGTGCGCCGGGCGCTTTGTGGCGTACCACCAGCACGACGCGTCCGCCCGACCGGAGCACCCGCCGAATCTCGGGCAGGACGTCGGCCACCGGAGCCGAGGCGGCGTCGACGACGACCAGATCGAAGTCGCCTTCGGCAAACGGCCAGGTGGCGGCCTCGACCTCGGCGACCTCCACGAGCACGCCGGCCCGTTCCGCGGCCAGGTGCAGGGTGTTGGCGTCCTCGGCGGTCGTGGCCAGCGCGATCGCCTTGCCGCTCAGGCCCGTGACCTTCGCGAGGGCGGCGACCAGGCCCGCGTCGCCGGCGCCGACCGTCAGCAGGCGGTCACCGAGGCGGGCGTCGATCATGCGCGTCAGCAGGTCGTAACGGCCCGGGTCGCCGCGCAGCCAGCGGACCAGCACGTTCGATGCGAAGACCTCGGCGAGCGACACGCCCCCAGCCTACCATCGCGTCGCCGCGGCGCTGCGGCCCGTCGGACGGCGAACCGACGCGCGCACGGCGCGGGTGGTGTGCAGTAGAGTGACGCCATGCGCGCATCGAAGCTGCAGCCGGCGCTGGTCGGCGGACTCGTCATCGGGGTGCTGTCGGCGCTTCCCGTCATCTCGATGGGCAACTGCCTGTGCTGCGCCTGGGTGGTACTCGGCGGCGTGGTGGCCACCTACCTGCTGCAGCAGGCGCAGCCCACGCCGGTCGACGGCGTGGACGCGGCCATCACTGGCGCCCTGGCCGGCGTGGCGGGCGCCGTCTTCGCCGCGCTGATCGCGATCCCCGTCCACATGATCACGGGGCCGATGGGCGCCGACGTGCTGCAGCGCCTCCTCGATCAGGGCGGCAACGACATTCCGCCCGAGATGCGCGGCACCCTGCAGTCGCTGGCGCGCGGTGGCGTCGGGGGCGTCATCTCGGTGTTGTCGTTCCTGCTCGGCCTGTGCGTCAACGCGATCTTCGCGTCGCTCGGCGGCCTGCTCGGCATGGCCATCTTCAAGCCGTCTGCGCCGCCCCCGCCGCCGGTGCCGGGCTTTGTCGATCCCGGCCGGCCGCATGCCCCCGAGCAGTGAGTACAGGCTGGCGTGGCAACTGGCGGCGGTGCAGGCCGCCGGTCTGTCGCTGGCGCTGCTGGCCTGCGCACGGCTCGGGCTCCGTGTAGACGCCTCGAGCCTCGCCTGGCCCATCGTCGTGATGGCGGCCGCCCTGGGTGTGGCGGTCGTGTTCGTGCGTCGACGCCCCGCAGGGCCGCTGGACTGGATGGTGCCCGACGGCCTGATCGCCTTCGCGCTGGTCGTGGCGCTCTGCCTGACCAGCGTGCCGATGCAGTACGCGGGGGCCGCCCTGGCGCGCCCGGTCATCGATCCGTGGCTGGCTGCCGCGGATCGGGCGCTGGGCGTGCACGTGCCCGACCTGGCGGCGTGGACCCGGGCGCATCCACGCGTCGCCGCGGCACTGGCGTGGGCGTACGGCTCGTTCGGCCTGCAGATCCTCGTCGCGCCGCCGGTGCTGGTGCTGCTCGGCCTGCGACGGGCGCTCTGGGAGTATGTCTTCCTGCTGCACGCCTGCCTGCTGGCGACGATCGCCTGCTTCGCGTGGTTCCCGGCGGCCTGCGCGTTCCAGTGGTACGGCTTCACGTCGACGCTGCCGCAGGGCGACTTCATCGCGCAGTTCGCCGGCTTCCGCAGTGGCGCCCTCACCCTGATCGACTACCGCGCGGTGACCGGCCTGGTGTCGGCGCCGTCGTTCCACGTCGCCGGCGCGCTGGTGGTCACGTGGGTGGTGCGCGAGCGATGGTGGGTGCTCGTGCCCATCGCCCTGCTCAACCTGGCGCTCTGTGCGGCGACCGTGCTCTCGGGGGCGCACTACGCGGTCGACGTGCTCCTCTCGATCGCGCTGTTCGGCGTGTCCGTGGTCGCCTGGCAGGCCTACGGATCTGCTCGCCGTCCAGTCTCGTTTGATGTCCGCGCCTGATTCAATCGTGCCGGGTCGCCTACCGCGTTCGTACTATTTGCCCCCTACAGCCGGGTCGCTACGCTGACGCGTCCCTCATCGCGTGGCTCATCGGCGACCCGCGTTTCCGTCGCTCCTGGTGCCCGTGTGTCGGTCAGCACTCCATGCTCGCCAGGCTCTTCGCGCTCGTCCTCCTGCTGTCCGCCATCCTTGCGCCCGGCCGCGCCTCTGCGCAGCTCACGGACGCCTCGCTGAAGGGGCACGTCCGCGCCCTCGACGGCCGGCCCGTCGGCGGCGGCACGGTCACGGTCACGCACGCCGCCACCGGGCAGTCGCGCAACACCTCGACGACGCCCGAGGGGACGTTCCTGCTCGCCGGTCTGACGCCGGGCGACTACGTGCTGCTCGTGGAGGCGCAGGGATTCCAGCCGGTGGGGCAGTCGGACCTTCGCCTCGCCAGCGGCGCCACCGTCGACGTCACCGTGGATCTGCCCGATGCTGGCGGGCTGGCCGAGCAGGTGGACGTCACCGCCTCGCGCGTCACCATCGCCGCGTCGCGTGACCCGCGGCTGTCGGAGACCTTCGACCGCAAGGCCGTGCAGGACCTGCCCCTGCCGCAGCGCGACATCTTCCTGCTGCCGTCGTTGAGCGCCGGCGCGGCGCTCGTACCGGGCGCGGCAAACTCCACCAAGCTCACGAGTTCGCCGGTCGTCACCGTCAACGGCAACCGCTATCGTGGCAACAACTACGTGCTCGACGGCGCGATGAACACCAACCCGAACAACAGCGGCGAGCCGGCCATCGTGCCCAGCGCCGAGGCGGTCGACGAGGTGTCGGTGCAGACGTCGAACTTCGCCGCCGAGTTCGGGCGTGGCAACGGGTCGGTCATCAACGTCCAGGTGCGCGCCGGCAACAACACGACCACCGGTCGCCTGTACGAGTACCACCGCAACGACGCGCTCAACGCCACCAACTACTTCGCGACGACCAAGCCGCAGCAGGACTTCCACCAGTTCGGCGGCTCGGTGGGCGGGCCGTTGCGGCGCAACCGCACCTTCTTCTTCGGCGCCTACGAGGGCACCCGCAACGACATCGAACGTCCCTACAGCTACCAGGTGGAGACGCCCGAACTGCGCGACTACGTCCAGCGTGTGTCCCCCGGCAGCGTCGCGGCGCGCCTGTTCCGCGAGTTCCCGGCGCCGACGCCGGTGCGCAGCGGCAACGGGTACCTCGACCAGCGCGTGCTCGTCACCCCCGAGGGCCCCATCCCGGCGATTGCCCGCGCCAACGTCACGATCGCCGACGACGTGCGGTTCGATCAGTACATCGCGCGCATCGACCATGTGGTCAGCTCGCGCGACAGGCTCGCCATTCGCGTCATCGCCGAGCAGCAGCGCGACGAGGGCGGCACGAGCTCGAACGCCGCGACGCTCGGGCGTGCGCTTCGCGGCAGCCGCGGCCCCTTCACGGGCTGGTTCGGCAACCTCAACACCGGCTACACCAGCGTCTTCGGCCACGCCGTCAACGACGTGCGCGTCGCCTACCAGCTGACCGACGTGGAGCGCGGCGACCCCGACGCGATCGTGCCGACGATCACCGTGACCGGCATGACCGCCCCCTACGGCGACGTGTTCCTCGACGCGAGCCGCCTTGGGACGCTCGAGATCCGCGACGTGCTGACGCTCGATCGCGGCCGTCACGCCATCCGCATGGGCCTCGAGGTCCGCCGCATCACCAAGGACCTGGCCGTCGGGCCGGCCCAGGCGGGCACGTTCGCCTTCAACTCGATCGGCGACTTCATCGCGGACCGTCCGTTCCGGCAGACCCTCACCGTCGAGCCGACCACGGGCGAGCCGACCAACTTTCCCCGCTACTTCACGCAGTACGAGAGCGGCGCGTTCATCCAGGACCAGTGGACCGTCTCCGATCGCCTGAGCATCAGCCTCGGCCTGCGCCACGACTACTTCGGCACGGTGTCGGAGCGCGAGGGCCGCCTGTCGTCGGTGATCCTCGGCCCCGGCGCGACCTTCGAGGAGCAGCTCCGGACCGCGGCCATCGGCCGCGTCGATCGCCTGTACCGGCCCGAGCGGTTCAACGTGTCGCCGCGCCTCGGGATCGCGTGGGATCCGCGCGGCACCGGCCGCACGTCGATCCGCACCGGTTACTCGCTCGCGTACCAGCCCCACCACGGCCAGTCGATCTCCGGCGCCCGCGCGCTGCCGCCGGACGCCGTGCAGGGCGTCATCCAGCCCTCCACGGGCATCGGCACGACGATCCTCTACGACATCCCCGTGCCGATGAACCCGGAGTTCGGCCGCGGCCTCAACGCCCAGGGTGGCGTGCAGAGCCGGCCCGGCGAGCCGCCCATCCGCACGACCGGCTTCGTCGTCAACCCGACGATCAAGACCCAGTACACCCAGAGCTGGTTCCTCAACGGGCAGCAGCGCCTCGGGCAGCGCTGGCGTGTCGAGCTCGGGTACGTGGGCACGCGCGGCGTGAACCTCGAGCGCATCGACGACGTGAACCGCTTCGCGGGCGACCTGCTCGACGGCCGCGAGGACCGCATCAACCCGAACTTCAGCGTGCTGTTGTTCGTGACCAACGGCGTGTCGTCCTCGTACCACGCGTTCACGTCGGAGGTCCGGCGCGAGTTCGCCGGCGGGCTCTCGTTCTCGGCCAACTACCGCTACTCGAAGTGGCTCGACACCTCGTCGGACACCTCGACGGGACAGTTCCAGGACAACTCGGAGCCGGGCAAGGGGGCACAGGACGTGTCGTGCCTGCGCTGCGAGAAGGCGCCCTCGTTGTTCGACGTGCCGCATCGCGTCGCCGCGACCGTCGTGTGGGCGCCGCAGGCGTTTGCCGGACGCAGCGGGTTGCTGCCGATGCTGCTGCGCAACTGGCAGGTGTCGAGCATCTTCTCGGCGCAGTCCGGGCGGCCGTTCTCGGTCTGGAACGGGGCCGCGTTCGCCGCCGGCGGCGACTACAATGCCGACGGCGGCGGCGGCGCGGTCGGCGGCGGCTTCTACGATCGACCCGACGCGCCCGCGGCCGGCAGCATCGCGACGTCGTTCTCGCAGGACGACTTCCTGGACGGCCTGTTCCCGGCCAGCGCGTTCCCGAAGCCGGCGCCCGGGCGCAACGGCACGCTGGGGCGCAACACGTTCCGCGGGCCGCGGTACCTGTCGCTCGATGCCTCGATCATGCGCGGCTTCTCGATGGGCGGTCGTCGCCAGCTGCAGGTGCGCGTCGACGTCTTCAACGCCCTGAACACCCTCAACCTGTTCCTCCCGAACGCGGACCTGTCGCTGGCCACGTTCGGCAAGTCCACGCAGGCCTTCGACGCACGCACCATGCAGGTGGGCGCGCGTTTCGTCTTCTGATCAGGATGGCCACGATGTCGTTCCGACTGCCCGCGCTCGCCCTCGTGGCGGCGCTCCTCACTCCTCACGCCGCCGGCGCTGCCGACGAGGCGTTGCCGTCGCTGCCGCAACTCGAGAAGGCGGCCCGGGCTCGCGTACAGGCGCAGTCGCGGGTCGATCTGTCGCGGCAGGTCGCCTGGCCGACCGAGCCCGAGCTGAAGCTCTACGGCCCCGACGTGCCCAACGTCGTCCGGGCGATGGGCGTGGTGCCGGAAGCGGTACGCCCGATGGCCGACATGGTGCGCGCGGTGCTCTTCGAGGGCAGCGTCGCCACGTCGACCCGCGCCGCCATGGGCCTGCGGGTGGCGCAGATCCTCAGGAGCCCGTACCTGGCGGCGCACATGGTGCGCGTCATCGCCGCCTCCCCCGAGGAACCGGCCTGGCGCCCCGTCTTCCGCGACGGAAACGGCACATCCCTGTCGGCGCGGCAGCGGCTGGCCCTGGCGTACGCCGAGTCGCTGACCCGCGACGTGCACGGCGTGACCGACGAGCAGTTCACCAACGTCGGGGCCCACTTCACCGACAGCGAGATCGTCGAGCTGACCATCGTGACGGCGTTCTTCAACCACATGGCGCGGCTGGCCGAGGCCGCCCGCCTGCCGGTCGAGCCGTGGGCGTTCGAGCGCCCGTCCGTGCCGCTGCCCCACGTGGTCGAGGACAAGGGGGCGCCCCGGATCGGCCTGATCTCCGACGCCGAGATGGCGGCCACCGCCGCGGCCGCCGCGGCAGCGAAGGACCCGGCCGCCCAGAAGGGCGGGCTCGGGCTCGGCATCGCCAACTCCATGCGCGCCATGTTCCGGGCCCCCGGCCTGGCGCTGCCGTGGCGCGCGCTCGGAACGGCCCTTCGCGAGCACGAGGAGGTGGGCCGCGACGTCAAGCTGCAGGTGTCGCTGGCGGTGTCGACGATGAACGGGTGCCGATACTGCGTGCGTCACCAGGTGCTGGGGCTGCGGCGCATCGGCGTCGACCCGGCGCGTCTGGTCGCCCTGCAGAAGGACGACACGGCCCTGACCCCGCGCGAGCGCACCGCCGTGCTCTTCGCCCGCCAGGTGACCGGCGACCCGACCAGGGTCAGCGACGCCGACTGGGCCGCCCTGACCACCGAATTCGGCCCCCGCGGCGCCGTCGAAGTGCTGCTCCAGACCTGCACGTTCGCCTTCATGAACCGGTTCACGGACAACCTGAAGCTCCCCTCCGAGGACGAGGCGGTCAAGGTGTACCAGGAGACGTACGGCACACCGAAAAAGGAAGAAGAGTAGAAGGGCAGAAGAGCAGAAGGCAGAGCGGGAAGGGCGAAGGAACGCCAAGGGGGCAGAAGGTTCGACGGCAGAAGGCAGGCCTTGCCGGCTTCGCCACTTCGGAAGCCGTCCGGCCTTCCGCCTTCCCGCCCTGCCTTCTTCCTTTTACTCTTCTACTCTTCTTACCTTGCTCTTTTGATATCGTTTCCGCCCATGGCGGAGTCTTCTTCCAACGACATCCAGGCGCTGCTCGACGAGCAACGCACCTTCCCCCCCTCCGAAGCGTTCACCCGGACCGCGAACCTGTCCGACCCCGGCGTCTACGCGAAGGCGGCGGCCGACCCCGAGGCCTTCTGGGCCGAGCAGGCCAGGCAGCTCGAGTGGATGACGCCGTTCTCGACGGTGCTCGAGTGGAATGCGCCGCACGCCAAGTGGTTCGTCGGCGGCAAGCTCAACGCGTCGGTCAACTGCGCCGACCGCCACGTCCGCGGCGGGAAGCGGAACAAGGCCGCCATCATCTGGGAGGGCGAGCCCGGCGACCGCCGCACGCTCACCTACTACGACCTGCAGCGCGAGGTGAACCTCGCCGCCAACGTCCTCAAGTCGCTCGGCGTCAAGCGCGGCGACCGCGTGGCGATGTACATGCCGCTCATCCCCGAGCTGGCCATCGCCATGCTGGCCTGCGCTCGCATCGGCGCGATTCACACGGTGGTGTTCGGCGGCTTCAGCGCCGAGGCGCTCGCCGACCGCATCAACGACTGCCAGTGCTCGCTGCTCATCACGGCCGATGGCGGGTATCGCCGCGGCTCGCTGCTGCCGCTCAAGCAGATCGCCGACGAGGCGCTCAAGCACACCCCGTCGATCCGCAACGTCCTCATCGTCAAGCGTGATTCGTCGGATCGCTTCCCGGTGCACGTCACCGAGGGCCGCGACCACTGGTATCACCGCATCGTGCAGGACGTCGAGAAGTGGTGCGAGCCCGAGGCGATGGACAGCGAGGACATGCTGTACATCCTCTACACCTCCGGCACCACCGGGAAGCCGAAGGGCATCGTCCACACGACGGGCGGCTACCTGACGGGCACGATGGCAACCGCCAGGGCGGTCTTCGACCTCAAGGACGACGACGTCTACTGGTGCACGGCCGACATCGGCTGGGTGACCGGCCACAGCTACGTGGTGTACGGGCCGCTCGCGGCGGGCGCCACGGTGTTCATGTACGAAGGCGCGCCGGACTGGCCCGAGCGCGATCGCTTCTGGAGCATCATCGAGCGCCACGGCGTCACCATCTTCTACACGGCGCCGACCGCAATCCGCGCCTTCATGCGCTGGGGCGAGGACCTGCCCGCCCGGCACGACCTGAGCAGCATCCGCCTGCTCGGGTCGGTGGGCGAGCCGATCAACCCCGAGGCGTGGATGTGGTACCACGAGCACATCGGCGGCCAGCGCTGCCCGATCGTCGACACGTGGTGGCAGACCGAGACGGGGCAGATCATGATCACGCCGTTGCCCGGCCTCACCACGACCAAGCCCGGCTCGGCGACCCACCCGTTCCCGGGGATCAGCATCGAGGTCCGCAACGAGAAGGGCGAGCCGATCAAGCAGGGCGGCGGCCTCCTCACCATCAGCAAGCCGTGGCCGGCGATGCTGCGCGGCATCTACGGCAACGAGGCGCGCTACGTCTCGGCCTACTGGAAGAAGTGGCCCGATGGCGCCTACTTCGCCGGCGATGGCGCCCGCGTCGACGCCGACGGCTGCATCTGGCTGCTCGGCCGCGTCGACGACGTGCTGAACGTCAGCGGCCACCGGATCGGCACGATGGAGGTCGAGAGCGCGCTGGTCGACCACCCGGCCGTCGCGGAAGCGGCAGTCGTGGGCCGGACCCACGACATCAAGGGCCAGTCGATCACGGCCTTCGTCACGCTCAAGGACGGCCAGCACAGCTCGTTCACGCTGGTCGAGGCGCTGCGTGAGCACGTGGTCAAGAAGATCGGCGCGCTTGCCCGGCCCGAGGAGATCCACTTCGCGGCCGACCTGCCCAAGACGCGGTCGGGCAAGATCATGCGTCGCCTGCTGCGCGACATCGCCGAGGGCAAGGCCATCGGCGACACCACGACGCTGGCCGACCCGAACGTGGTCGCCAAGCTGAAGGCTCAGTACGAGACGCACGAAGACTAGGACGGGAGTGGGGAATCGGGTAGGGCGCGACACCCGACTCCCGTCTCCCCACTCCCGACTCCCGACTCCCGACTCCCGACTCCCGGATCCTGATACAAAGGAGTCCGTGCCCGACGACGCGCTCCTGCCCTTTATCGACGCCTACAGCGTCGACATCGAGGCCCCGGCCCGCGACGTGTGGGACGCGGTGCTCGCGCTCTCGCCGGGCGCCCACCCCTCGATCGCGTTGCGTGCGTTCGCGTGGGCCTGGGCGGCCGATCCGGCTGCCAGCAACGGCCTGGGGTCTCATGTCCTGGGTGCCGAGCGGCCCGGCTTCGCGGTCTGCGAGGTCGTGCCGCCGGCCACGTACGCCCTGGCCGGGCGGCACCGGTTCGCCCGCTACCAGCTGGTGTTCCGCATCGAGCAACGCGGGCCCGGCCGCTCTCGTCTCATCGCCGAGACCTTCGCCGTCTTCCCCGGGTGGAAGGGGCGCCTGTACCGGGCCGCTCTGCTGGATGCCAGGCTGCATGCCATGGTGATGTGGATCATGGTGCGCCTGGTCCGGAGGCGCGCCGAAGCGCTTGCCTGCAAGCGAGACAAGATCGACGCGTGACCGCGTGACAGATACCCAGCTTCCTCCCGCCCCGCCGCCCCCGTCGTCGCGCCAACGTTGGCTGCTGCCCGCGGCCGGCCTCACGCTCGTCCTCGCGGCCTTGCTGGCCATCGGGGCGCTCCGCCGGTCCGACACGCCGCGCCCGGCGCCAGCGCCGGCTGGTCCTGCCGCGCCCGCCCCGCCTCCCGTGCTGGCCGAGACGACCGGGGAGGAGGGCCACCTGACCATCGGCGTGGTCTCGCTCGACCGGGTGGCGGCCGACACTCTCGAACTGCGCCTGGCCGTGACGTACACGGCGGCGGCTGGCTCTCCGGCCCTCGACATCTCGCAGCGTTTCAGCGCCGATGGGCCCGACCGTGGCACGCTCGCGGAGGTGTACCTGGCCGACCTGAGCCACGAGCACAAGTTCTTCGTGCTGCGCGACGGCCAGAACGCCCCACTCGGGAGCCGCGACGTCACCCCCCTGGCGGCCGGCGAGCGTCGCATCCTCTGGGCCCGATACCCGGCCCCGGGCGAGGAAGACCTCGAGGTGGTGGTCCACGTGCCTCACGCTGACCCGCTGCCGAACGTGCCGGTCGGGCAGCGGCCGACGAATACCCCCTGAAGGCCTTCGTCCTTCGGCCTTGGGCCTTCGAAGGCATCGATGGGGCCGGGCGACAGCCCGCCCCCGAGAATTTCAACGTTCAGATTTCCAATCGGCAGGGGACGCCCCGGAACCCGTGCGCTGCCGGGGCCGTACTAAGCTGTTGCCATGGCCCTCATCGAGACGCGCGACCTCTGGAAGACCTACGTCATGGGTTCCGAGGAGATCCACGCCCTGCGCGGCGTGAACATCGAGATCCAGCGAGGGGAGTACGTCGCGATCATGGGGCCGTCGGGGTCGGGCAAGTCGACGCTGATGAACCTGATCGGCTGCCTCGACACCCCGAGCAAGGGCACCTACCTCCTGAACGACAAGGAGGTCAGCCGGATGGACGACGACGAGCTGGCGCGCATCAGGAACGAGGAGATCGGCTTCGTCTTCCAGACGTTCAACCTGCTGCCGCGCGCCTCGGCGCTCCACAACGTCGAGTTGCCGCTCGTCTACGCCGGCGTCGGCGCCAACGAGCGCTCCGAGCGCGCCAAGGCGGCCCTGGCGAAGGTCGAGCTCGAGCAGCGCATGAACCACAAGCCGAACGAGCTCTCGGGCGGCCAGCGCCAGCGCGTGGCCATCGCGCGCGCGCTCGTGAACAACCCGTCGATCCTGCTGGCCGACGAGCCGACGGGCAATCTCGACTCGAAGACCGGCGTCGAGATCATGGCGCTGTTCGAGCGCCTCCACCAGGGCGGCAACACCATCGTCCTGGTGACCCACGAGCCCGACATCGCCGCGCACGCGCACCGCATCATCTCGATCCGCGACGGCCAGGTGGAGAAGGACATCCCGCGTCACGCGTTCGCCGCCACCCACTGAGGCGGCAATTCGAAATTCGAGATCAGGTAGGGCGGGGTGTCCTCACCCCGCCGTTGGCTGGCTAACGGCGCGGTCGGAGACCGCGCCCTACCTCTGTCCCGAGGGGCAGCGCCGAAGTCGCGCACCCATCAATTTCGAATTTCAAAATTTCAAATTGCCAGCGCAGAATCTGGGCAGAATGCGCCGCCTGCTCGCGGCGGCCTCCGCCGCCCTGACCCTTGCCGCCTGTGGCGGCGGGTCCTCGTCCCCGTCCACGCCCACCCAACCCACCACGCCGACGGCCGCGCCGCTGGCATTGACGTGCCCGGCGCCGGTCGCGCTGCGCACGACCACCGGGCAGCCGGTGCCGTTGACGTACGTCACGCCGCAGGCCACCGGTGGCACTGCTCCCGTGAGCGTCGCGTGCACGCCGGCCTCGGGCGTCGCCGTGCCTGTCGGTTCCTCGACCGTGAGTTGCACGGCCACTGACGCGCGCGCGCAGACCACCTCCTGCAACTTCGGCGTCACGGTGGCGATCGCGCCGACGCTCTCGGTGGAGCGGTTCCTCTCGCTCGGCGACAGCTTCACGTTCGGCACCACGTCGCGCCTCGAGCGCGTGCTGCAGGGCGACACGTACGTCCAGAAGCTGGAGTTCCTGCTGCGCGAGCGCTACCCGGACCAGTCGTTCACGCTCACCAACGCCGGCGTGCCCGGGCAGTTCATGGACCAGATCGAGGACCGCTACCCGGCGGCGCTGCGGCAGAGCAACGCGCAGGTGCTGATCCTGCAGGGCGGCGCCAATGACCTGAACACAGAGGGCGCCCGCTCGATCACCGACGTGATCACGCGCCTCGAGCGCATCACGCGCGACGCGCAGGGCCGTCGCGTGTCGGTGATCCTGGCCACGCTCACGCCGCAGCGGCCGAACTCGTCGAAAGGCACGACGCCGCCCGCCGACATCCGGAACATCAACGGCCGCATCCTCGACCTGTGTCGTCGCTACCAGACCGGCTGCGCCGACCTGTACGCTGCGTTTGGCGGCGAGCAGTCGCCGCTCATCGGCACTGATGGCCTGCACCCGACCCCGGCCGGCTACGACCTCATCGCCGAGACGTACTTCGAGGTCATCCGACGGCTCTTCGAGCGAACCGCCGGTTGAGAAGGCCGCGATGCCCTTCGACGTCGCTCAGGGCAAGCCGCGATGCCGGGAATGCGAAGCCGAGTCGACCCTGTCCAGGCGTCACGACTGCGCGACGGTCAACCGGGTCCCTCCCCGGTCGCCCCCCTCAGCGTCGACCAAGGTCGACGCCTACGTCCGAGCGGCCGGTCGACGTCTGGGCCAATCGTCATCAAACGTCAAACGTCAAACGTCAAACGTCAGGCGTTAAACGTCAAACGTTAAGCGTTAAAGTTGTTCCCCATGTCCCTCCCGTCCCGCCTCGCCGTCGCCCTGCTCGGGGCCTCGTCGCTCGTCGTCGCCTGCGGCGCATCCTCGTCCACGCCCGCACCCGAAGCGTCGACGCAGGCCCGACCTGCAGCCGTCGCCACGGCAGCACCGGCGGTCGAGTCCTACGGCTACGAGATCATCAAGAGCCACCCGCACGACCCGGCGTCGTTCACGCAGGGCCTGACCATCGCCGACGGGCAGCTCTACGAGGGCACGGGCCTGCACGGGCAGTCGTCGCTCAAGCGCGTCGACCTGCAGACCGGCGCGGCATTGCAGCGAATCGAGCTCGACAGCAAGTACTTCGGCGAGGGCATCGCGGTGGTCGGCGACCGCATCGTGCAGCTCACCTACCAGACCGGCGTCGGCTTCGTGTACGACCGCAAGACCTTCGCGAAGCTGAAGGAGTTCACCTACAGCGGCGAGGGCTGGGGGCTCACCTACGACGGGCAGCGGCTCATCATGAGCGACGGATCCGACACGCTGCGCTTCTGGAACCCGGAGACGCAAGAGGAGATAGGCCGGCTGCGCGTCCGGGACGGCGATCGCGCCATCGAGCGCATCAACGAGCTCGAGTACGTCGACGGCGCGCTCTACGCCAACATCTGGCAGGAAGACCGGATCGCGCGCATCGACCCGAAGACGGGCGTGGTGACGGCCTGGATCGACATGTCGAACCTGCTCACCGCCACCGAGCGCTCACGCGGCGTGGACGTGCTCAACGGCATCGCTCACGATCCGAAGACCGGCAACTTCCTCATCACCGGCAAGCTGTGGCCGTGGGTCTTCGAGGTGAAGTTCGTCAGGCGGGGCTGACGGGACTCGCCCCGAGCTACGTCGACGGGCGCTTCTCCTCCATCAATCCGAGCAGGTTGCCCGAAGGATCGCGGAAGAACGCCATCCAGAGCTCGTGGTCGGGCATGACCGCGATGCAGTGCGCACCCTTCTCGAAGCTCGCGCCGTTCTGGCGCAAGGCGGCCTCGGTCTCCACGATGCCGCTCACCTTGAAATAGAGCACCGACGCCGTTCCCGGCGGGCCGGGGCCGTCCTCGGGCAGCGTCAGCATCAACCGGATGTCGCCAGCCCGGAGGAAGGCGAGGTTCGGCGGCGCCTCGAAGAGCAGCGTCAGGCCGAGGACGTCGCGGTAGAACGCGACGGCGGCGGGGATGTCGGCCACGGTCAGTGCGATCTGGCCGATGGCGGCAGCAGTCAGTGGTCCGGGCATGCGCGGCACGGTAGCACAGAGCTCGGCCTTCGTCATGGCAGCCGTCACTCTCGGCCTTGGGCATTCGGCCTTGGGCCGTCGGGAATGCCGAAGGAGGGCGCAGGCCTCCAAGGCCGAAGAACGAAGGCCGAAGGCCGTCATGCGCTGAGCGGCGCGCCCGCGCGACGCTCAGCGCGAGTAATGTCCCGGCGCCACTTCCGTCAGTGGGGCGTCGAGATCCACGCTCGCCGGATCGAAGGCGATGCGCTGCGGCGGCACGTCGGGGTCGGGCACGGGCACGGCCGACAGGAGGGCGCGCGTGTAGGGATGGCGCGGCGAATCGAACAGCGCCGCGACGGGAGCCAGCTCGACGATGCGTCCCCGGTACATCACGGCCACCCGCGTGCAGATGTGGCGCACGAGGCGAAGGTCGTGCGAGATGAACAGATACGTCAGCGACAACTGCTGCTGCAGCTGCGCCAGCAGGTTGACGATCTGCGCCTGCACGGAGACGTCGAGCGCCGACACCGGCTCGTCGGCGACGATCAGCGACGGCTCGAGCGCGAGCGCCCGGGCGATGCCGATCCGTTGACGCTGGCCGCCGCTGAACTCGTGGGGATACCGCGTGATGGCGTCGCGGTCGAGGCCCACGAGTTCCAGCAGCTCGATGGCGCGGGCCCTGCGCCACGTCGGCGTGCCCACCTGGTGGATGTCGAGCGGCTCCTCGAGGATCGTCGACACGCGATGCCGCGGGTTCAGCGACGCATACGGGTCCTGGAAGACCATCTGCATCTGCCGTCGCAATGCGCGCAGTCGCTTCCGGTCGAGCGCCAGCACGTCCTCGCCCCGGAACCGCACGTGCCCTGACGTCGGCTCGATCAACCGCAGCACGCACCGGCCCGTGGTCGTCTTGCCGGAGCCCGACTCGCCGACCAGCCCGAACGTCTCTCCGGGGTCGATGGCGAAGCTCACGTCGCGCACGGCGTCGGTCACGCGCGCCGGGCGCCACAGGGCGCGCTGCTCGTAGCGCTTGCCGAGTCCCTCGACCTCGAGCAGCGGCATCACTCTCGGGCGAGCTCGGCGGCCTCGCGCACCAGCACGCACCGCGACGCATGGGTCTCGTCGACCGGGTACATGTCGGGCGGCGCGGCGTCGCAGGCGTCGTGGCGCCAGGCGCACCGCGGCGCGAAGGCGCATCCCGGCGGCTGCCTGTCGAGCGCCGGCACCTGCCCCTCGATCGGCTCGAGTCGCCGCGCGCTGTGCGTCGACCCGGGCATCGCCCGCAGGAGCGCCTGCGTGTACGGGTGGGCGGGGTTCTTGAACAGGGCCCGCACCGGGCCGACCTCGACGATCCGGCCGGCGTACATGACCGCGACCCGGTCGGCCGTGTGCGCGACGACGCCGAGGTCGTGGGTGATGAGCAGGAGGGACAGGCCGAACTCGTGCTTCAACTGGCGGAGCAGGTTGAGGATCTCGGCCTGGATGGTCACGTCGAGCGCGGTGGTGGGCTCGTCGGCCACCAGCAGCGCCGGGCGGCAGCAGAGGGCCAGGGCGATCAGGGCCCGTTGCCGCAGCCCGCCGGACAACTGGTGCGGATACTCCCCGAAACGGCGCGCCGGGTCGTCCATGCGGACGGTGGCGAGCAGGTCCAGGGCCGCGGTCTTCGGGTCGGTGCCGCCGCGCCCGTGCACGGTCATCGCCTCGACGAGCTGGCTGCCGATGGTCAGCACCGGGTTGAGGGCGCTCATCGGCTCCTGGAAGATCAGCGAGATGCGGGCGCCGCGCACCTTCTCCATCTCCGCTTCCGGAAGGGCCATGAGGTCCTGGCCGTCGAGGCGAATCTCGCCGGCGATGATGCGCCCGGGAGGCGGCACCAGCCGCAGCAGGGAGAAGGCGGTCAGCGACTTGCCGCTGCCCGACTCGCCGACCAGCGCCAGCGTCTCCCCTGCGGCGATCTCGAAGCTCACGTCCTGGACGGCCGGGAGCCACCGGTCCCCGTGGGGGAATCCTGTCGAGAGGTGACGGACGGAGAGCAGCGGCATGGCGACGGCGGGCCGATCGTACCACCCGGCCCTCCGGCGGGACGCCTTGCGGTGGGGGGACACCGGTCGATACAATCCGCCAAGATCCGTCGATCACATCTGGACCGCCGCTTCATGAAACGCAGCTGTCGCCCGACCGCACCGATCCTCCCCGCAGATCCGGTGTGCCTCGTCGGGCTGGGCGCAGGGCATTCCCCCGCGTGCCCGAAGGGAGAACAGCGTGGACGACACCCTGAACCGCCTGGCGAAGGATCTGGCTGCCGCCATGGCCGAGGCCGTCGCCTCTGACCCGCGCGTCGATGCCTGCCGGGCGCGTGCGCGGGAAGCCGGGTACGACCTGCGGGTGACCCTCGACGCCGAGATCGGCTTCGCTGCCCGGTCGGGCCAGCCGCCCAGGCGCGCGGCCACGCCGGCCAGGCGCCCCTCCCATGCCACCCGCCACGTGGCCATGACCGACAACGACCGCCGCTTCCTCAAGTCGCTGCGCATCGCCACGGATGCGGCGACGGAAGAGGTCTAGAGACACGAAGGGCCCGCTGGTATCAGCGGGCCCTTCGTGCATGTGCTGGCAATTCGGAATTTGAAAATCGAAATTGCGGGCGGCCTGGCCTCCGGCCCTCGCCGCGCGAGGCGAAGCCGGCGCGCCCGAATTTCAAATTTCCAATCTCAAATTGCCACCTCAGTCGATCAGGCTCTTCCCCGTCATCTCCGCCGGCTGCGGCAGCCCCAGCAGGTGCAGCAGCGTCGGCGACACGTCGGTCAGCGCGCCGTCGTGGATCGTCTTGCCCGCCGTGTCCGGCCCCACCAGGATCACGGGCACCAGGTTGGTGGTGTGGGCCGTGTGCGGGGCGTTCAGCTCGTAGTCCCACATCTGCTCGGCGTTGCCGTGGTCGGCCGTGACGATGGCCGTGCCGCCGACCGCGAGCAGGGCGTCGATGCAGCGGCCCAGGCACGCGTCGACGGCCTTGATCGCCGCGATCGCCGCGTCGAGCCTCCCGGTGTGTCCCACCATGTCCGGGTTGGCGAAGTTGCAGATGATGACGTCGTGCTTGCGGTTGGACACGCTGTCGACGAACGCGTCGGCGACCCCTGACGCGCTCATCTCCGGCTGCAGGTCGTAGGTGGCCACCTTCGGCGACGGCAGCAGCACGCGATCCTCGCCGGCGAACGGCGTCTCGACGCCGCCGTTGAAGAAGTACGTGACGTGCGGGTACTTCTCCGTCTCGGCCAGGCGCATGTTGGTGAGCCCGTGCGCCTGCAGCACCTCGCCGAAGTACTGCGTGGCGGCCTGCGGTGGGAACGCGATCGGGTACGGGTACGTCGCGTCGTACTCGGTGAACGTCGTCAGCTGGACCTTCGGGCGGGAGCCCGTAGGGAAGCCGTCGAAGTCGTCCGCGAGCAGCGCGCGGATGATCTGGCGGGCCCGGTCGGCGCGGAAGTTGAAGAAGATCACCGAGTCGCCGTCGGCCATGGGGCCGATGGGCTGGCGCCGGTCGTCCACCAGCGTCGCCGGCAGGATGAACTCGTCGGTCGTCCCCTTGTCGTACGCCTCGGCGATGACCCCTCCGGCGGTGGAGCCCTGGGGCGCCGTCCCCGTGACGATGGCGTCGTAGGCGAGCTTGACGCGCTCCCAGCGCTTGTCGCGGTCCATGGCGTAGTAGCGCCCGGACACGCTGGCGATGCGCGCGCCGGTCTGGGCGCACACCGCCTCGAGCTCGCGCACGTAGCCGCGCCCGCCCTGCGGCGAGGTGTCGCGGCCGTCGGTGATCACGTGCACGAACACCTTCGGCGCGCCCATGTCCCTGGCCAGGTGGAGCAGCGCGTGGAGGTGCTGCTGGTGGCTGTGCACGCCGCCGTCCGACAGCAGGCCGAGCAGGTGCACGGCCGTGCCCTTGTCGATGGCGGCCTGGATGGCGGCACGCAGCGCCGGGGTCTGCGCGAACGTGCCGTCACTGATGGCCTTGTCGATGCGCGTCAGGTCCTGGTAGACCGTGCGCCCCGCGCCGAGGTTGGTGTGGCCGACCTCGGAGTTGCCCATCTGCCCGGCTGGCAGGCCCACCGCTTCACCGGAGGCCTGCAGGGTGGCGTGCGGGTAGGTGGCCCAGAGCTTCGTGAAGACCGGCGGTTCGGCCAGCTTCACGGCGTTCTGGTCGGCCTCCTCGCGGAGGCCCCAACCGTCAAGGATGATGAGCGCCACGGGGGCGCGCTTGCTCGACATGGTTCCCTGTTCGTGCGTTGAAGCGGATGGAGTGATTCAGCGTTCAGGATTCAGGATGAAGGGGAGTCGATACGCTGGAGCTCGCCCCCCTTCATTCTGAGCCCTAAGCCTTGAACTGCTTGATGGCCGACTTGCCGGCGTACTTGGCCTTGCTGCCCAGCTCCTGCTCGATGCGCAGCAGCTGGTTGTACTTGGCCGTACGGTCGCTGCGGCTGGCCGAGCCGGTCTTGATCTGGCCGGCGCGGGTGCCCACGGCGAGGTCGGCGATGGTGCTGTCCTCGGTCTCGCCCGAGCGGTGCGAGGCGATCGTCGTGTAGCCGGCGTCCCAGGCGATCTTCATCGCGCGGAGCGTCTCGGTGACCGTGCCGATCTGGTTGACCTTGACCAGCAGCGAGTTGCAGATGCCGTAGGCGATGCCCTCGCTCAGGATCTTCGGGTTGGTCACGAAGGCGTCGTCGCCCACCAGCTGCACCTTGTCGCCGAGCGTCTGGGTCATCAGCTTCCAGCCGTCCCAGTCGTTCTCGGCCAGGCCGTCCTCGATCGAGCAGATCGGGTACTGGCGGACCCAGTCGGTGAACAGCTCGACCATCTGCTCGCTGGTGCGGGTGGGCGAGCCCGACTTCTTGAACACGTACTGGCCGTCCTTGTACAGCTCGCTGGACGCCGTGTCGAGCGCGATCCACACCTGCTCGCCCGGCTTGAAGCCGGCCTTCGTGATTGCCTCCATCACGACGTCGAGGGCGTCCTGGTTGCTCTTGAGGCTCGGCGCGAAGCCGCCCTCGTCGCCGACGCCGGTCGACAGGCCGCGGCCCTTCAGGATGCCGCGCAGCGTGTGGAAGATCTCGGCGCCCCAGCGCAGGCCCTCCGAGAAGCTGGGCGCGCCGAGCGGCATCACCATGAACTCCTGGAAGTCCACCGAGCTGTCGGCGTGGGCGCCGCCGTTGAGGATGTTCATCATCGGCGACGGCAACAGGTCGGCCGCGCCGCCACCGGCGAGCGCGTGACGCAGCGCGCCGATGTACTCGTACAGCGGCACCTTCTTCTCGGCGGCGCCGGCGTGCAGCGCCGCCATCGACACGCCGAGCAGCGCGTTGGCGCCAAGGCGGCTCTTGAACTCGGTGCCGTCGAGGCCAATCATCGTGTCGTCGAGCGAGGTCTGGTCGAACTCCTTGCCGACGATGGCGTTGGCGATCTCGCCGTTGATGTTGGCGACCGCCTTCCGGACGCCCTTCCCGAGGTAGCGGCCCTTGTCGCCGTCGCGCAGCTCGAGCGCCTCGCGCTCGCCGGTCGACGCGCCCGAGGGCACTGCCGCGCGCCCGAAGGCGCCGCTGTCGAGGGTGATGTCGACTTCGACGGTGGGATTGCCGCGCGAGTCGAGAATCTCGCGTCCGATGACCTGCTTGATGATCACTGCGTAGGGCTCCTCAGGGAAAGACGGGAATCGGGAGTCGGGAGTCGGGAGTCGGGAATCGGGAATCGGAACGAAGGCCCAAGGCCGGATGACGAAGGCCGATGGGCGAAGCCGTTAGTGCTGTCCGCGCGCGTCGGCTTCCTGCTCCTGCTGTCGCCTGGTGTCGACGGGGGGCTCGATCCAGGGCTCGTCGTCGGTGGTCACCACCACGACCCCCTTGGCCGTCACGGTGTGCCGCTTCCGATCCTCCTCGAGGTTGTACCCGATGACCGCGCCGCGCGGGATGAACACGTCGCGATCGATGATCGCGTTGCGGATCCTGGCGTGACGACCGACGCGCACCCCGGGCATCAGGATACTCCGGTCGATGTCGCAGTAGCTGTGCACGCGGACGTTGGGGCACAGGATGCTGCCGCGCACGCTGCTGCCCGACACGATCACGCCCGACGAGATGATCGAGTCGAGCGCGTGCCCGCGCCGCCCCTCGTCGTCGAACACGAACTTGGCCGGCGGCGCCTGCGGCATCCAGGTCCGGATCGGCCATTCCGGGTCATAGAGGTTGAACTCCGGGCTCACCTGCACGAGGTCCATGTTGGCCTCGTAGTAGGCGTCGAGTTCGCCGATGTCGCGCCAGTACTTGCCCGCCTTCTTGTTCTCGTCGGAGAAGCGGTAGGAGTACACCGGGGCGTGGCCGATCAGCGACGGCAGGATGTCCTTGCCGAAGTCGTGCTTGCTGGCGTCCTTGCCGGCGTCCTCCTCGAGCGCCTTGATCAGCAGGTCGGCCTCGAAGACGTAGATGCCCATCGAGGCGAGCGCCACGCCCGGCATGCCGGGGATCGGCTTGGGCTCGGCCGGCTTCTCCTCGAACCCGATGACCCGCTCCTCCTCGTCCACCTGCAGCACGCCGAAGCGCCGCGCCGCCTCGGCGACGGGCACCTCGTAGGTCGCCACCGTCGCCGCGGCCCCCTTGTCGATGTGCCAGCGCAGCATCTTCGAGTAATCCATCTTGTAGATGTGATCGCCCGAGAGGATGACGACGCGCTTGGGGCCCTCGCGGACCACCGAGTAGAGGTTCTGGTACACCGCGTCGGCGGTCCCGAGGTACCAGTTGTCGCTGACGCGCTTCTGCGGCGGCAGGATCTCGATGAACTCGCCGAGTTCCTCCGCGACGACGTTCCAGCCCATCCTGATGTGGCGGTTCAGCGACAGGCTCTTGTACTGCGTGACGATGAAGATGCGGCGCAGGCCGGCATTGATGCAGTTGCTGAGCGTGAAGTCGATGATGCGGTAGGGACCGCCGAAGTACACCGCAGGCTTGGCGCGTTCCTTCGTCAGGGGGAACAGGCGTTCGCCCACCCCTCCGGCCAGGACGATCACGAGCGAGTCGTTGAGCATGGGCCACCCGGGTCCAGTGCGCGCGCCACCGGGCCAGCCCGGCCCTGCGCGCCGAATGCGCCCCGCCGGGGGCGCGTCAGGCGGGGTGGCGTCGGGCCCTGCGGGCCCGCCGGCCGACCCCTGCGTCAGCGACAGGAATTCTAGCGCCCGTCGGGCGACCGTGGCGCTTTCGCCCGGAAATCCGGGCGCGCCGTGCCTTGGACTTTCCCGCCAACGGTCTTAGAATGCGGAATCTTGGGCATGCGCTGCCGCATGCCGGGGGACCAGGCTTCATGCGACAGACGACTCGAATCACGTGGCTTGCGACGGGCCTTGCCGTCGCCCTCGGCCTTGCGCCGGCGTACGCCCAGAAGAAGGACGAGAAGGCGGGCCCGCCCGCGGACCCGAAGCAGGTGCTGATCAGCGCCATCGTCGGGGCCACCAACGAGGCGATGAAGGGTGAGGCGGGCACCACGGTGTTCAACGCCGACCCGGCAACGCGTTCGGTGGCCGCCGACCCGGCCACCAAGGTCGAGATGACCCTCGGGATCGACTACCTGAAGGCGTCCGACAACAAGATCTACGCGCCGTTCACGGTCACGATCCAGCCGGACGTGATCGGCAAGGGGGCCAACTTCGGCGCCTACATCCGCCTCGCCCCCAAGGGCGCCCAGCCGCCTGCCGCTCCGCCGGTGCTCGACGAGAAGGCCCGGAAGGAGAAGGAGAAGCAGGACAAGAAGAACAAGAAGAAGGGCAAGGAAGCCCAGGATCTGGCCGGGCAGTCGGTCTCCGGCGTCGAGTACCCCTGGGAGGACTACTACGACCTCACGGCGACGCCGCGAGGGCCGGGCGGGCCGCTGACCTTCAGCCGCCCGTTCAGCGTGGCGGCCGGCGAGTACGACGCGTACGTGGCCGTCACGGTGAAGGACCCGGCGGCGGCCGCTGGCCCGCTCAAGGTCGCGGTCCACAAGGCGACGATCACGGTGCCGAACTACTGGGCCGACACGTTCCAGATCTCGAGCGTGTTCGTGGCCAACAAGGTCACGCCGCTGGCCGAGGTGCCGACCGGCGAGGCCCAGAAGCTCAAGCCGTACGTCATCGGCAACCTGGAGGTCTCGCCGACCGTGGATGGGAAGTTCACCAAGGCCGACGAGCTCTCGGTGTTCTTCATCATCTACGGCGTGGCGCTCGGCGACGACAAGAAGCCGGACGTCACCATCGAGTGGCAGCCCTACAAGAAGGGCCCGCTCGGCGAGGCCAAGTTCCGGGGCGTTGCGCCCCAGAAGCTGAACAGCGAGACCCTGCCGCCAGGCTTCGACGTGGCCCAGGGGCATCAGCTGGTCGGCAGCCTGAACGTGCCCGTCGAGGTATTCGAGCCGGGGGACTACCGCTTGGCCATCAAAGTGACGGACAATAAGACCGGCAAGTCCCTGACCCACGACGTGGCGTTCACGGTCGCCGGCTCCTGAGTCGTCGACGGTGAACCCGGGGCGCCCCGCGGGACCTTCCCGCGGAGCGTTCCTGTGGACCTGTCACTGGAGTTCCCATGACCCGATCGGTGACGCTGACGGCGCTCGCGCTCGGCCTGAGTCTCGCCCCCACGGCAGACGCGCAGCCGCTCGTGCAGGCACGCGCACACACAGGTCCGTCATCGGTGGCTCCTGGGGTCGCGCTCGTCGCTGGGCGCATCGAAGGCGTGGTCACCGATGAGCGCGGCGCGCCGCTTGCCGGCGTGGCCGTCTCGGCCCTCGGGCCCGACGCGCTGTTCGGGGTCACCGATCAGTCCGGGCGCTTCGTCTTCTCCGCCGTCCCGGTCGGCACGTACCTGATTCGCGCGCAGCGCGCCGGCTATCGCGCGTCGACGCGCGAGTTCGTCGACGTGACGCCCGCCGCCAGCGCCCGCCACACCGTCAAGCTCACCCGCCTGTCGGGCACCGCGCCGGCGGCGCCCCCGGTGGCCTCCGACAGCCCCACCCCGGTGATTGCCGCCGGATTCGGCGGCGGCGCCACGATCGCGCCCGCGCCTGCGGCCCAGGCCGAGGGCGACGATCACGAGCACTCGCCGCGCCTGTGGCGGCTGCGACACATGAAGCGCTCGGTCCTGCGCGAGACGCAGGGCCAGCTGGCGCTCGACGCCATCGAGGAGGATCTCGACTGGCTCGACGAGCGGCTCGGCGCGCCGACCGTCGAAGCCTCGGCCCGGAGCACGTCGTCGTTCTTCGGCGACGCCTCCCTGTCGGGCCAGATCCAGTTCCTCACCGCCACGGCCTTCGACGAGAGCGGTGGCGAGGGCACGTCCTGGGCGCAGGGCCCATCGGGCGTCGCCTATGCCACCGTCGGCGCGCCGATTGGCAACACGGGCGCGTGGTCGGTGCGCGGCGCCTTCGGCCGTGGCGACATGTCCTCGTGGATCGTCGCGGGCAACTACCTGCGCCCCACCGAGGCCAGCCACGCGCTCGACCTCGGGGCGTCGTTTGCAGCGCAGAACTTCTCCGACGACACGCCGGCCGCGCTCCTGAGCGTGCCCGAGCGCAGCCGCGTCGCCGGCACGATCCACGCCTTCGACACGTGGCGCCTGCATCGGCGTGCCGTGGTCACCTACGGCTCGCGCTACGCCTACCACGACTACCTCGATCGCCCGACGCTCCTCAGCCCGAGCGCATCGATGTCGGTCTCGCCCTTCGAGAAGACCTGGGTGCGCGTCGCGGTCACCCAGCAGATGCTCGCCCCCGGCGCCGAGGAGTTCGACGCCCGCAACCTGTCGGCGTTCTCGGTGCCGCCGCAGCGCACCTTCACGTCGGCGACCGCTGGCGGCCGCCTCAGCGCGGAGCGCACACGGCACGTCGAGATTGGTCTCGAGCGGCAGATCGGGCAGGTGCTGCTCAACCTGCGCCGCTTCGAGCAGGCCGTCGACAACCAGCTGGTCACCATGTTCGGCACCGGCCCGCAGGGCCTCGGCGCCGACCTGGGCCACTACGTCGTCGCCAACGGGGGCAACGTCAACGCCGGCGGCTGGGTGATGGGCATCTCGCAGGACGCCGGGCCGCGCTTCCGCGGCGCGCTCGAGTACACCATCGCGAGGGCCGAATGGTTCGGCGCTGGCGATCGCGGCCTCATCGCGCTGATGGCGCCGTCGGCCGACCGCACGGGACGCGAGCGGATCCACGACGTCACCGCGCGGGTGGTCACCGACATCGCCGAGTCGGGGACGCGCGTGGCGGCGACCTGGAAGGTCAATTCCGCCTTCTCGCGTCGCAGCCCCAACCTGGCCGACGCGGCCACCGACGCGCGCTTCGACGTGCAGGTCTCGCAGCGACTGCCGTTCCTCAGCGCCACCGGCGCCGACTGGGAGTTCGTGGTCGCGGTCCGCAACCTGTTCCGCGACGGCGAGGCGGTGGGCTCCATCTACGACGAACTCCTCGTCATCCGTCCGCCCAAGCGCGTCGTCGGCGGCGTCCTCGTCAAGTTCTAGTCAGCCTCCGCTCGCTCACGCGAGCTCGGCTGACAACGCTCACGCGAGGCGGCCGTCGCCACCTCGTCAAGTTCTAGTCAGCCTCCGCTCGCTCACGCGAGCTCGGCTGACAACGCGCACGCGAGGCGGCGGTCGCCACCTCGCGAGTTCTAGGCAGCCTCCGGTTCGCTCACGCGAGCTCGGCTGACAACGCTCACGCGAGGCGGCCGGCGCCACCTCGCCACCCTCTCCTGCGCCTCTGTGGGCTGCTCGGTCGAATGGCCCGTGCAAGTGGCGCTTGGGTGCTGATCCAATAAAGCGTCACGCCGATCCCTTTCCTTGGAGGCGAGCCGGGCCGTCGACCCTCCTCGCCGGAGCATCGTCGCGGAAATGCCTCAAAAGCAGGGACTTGCGAGGGGACGTCCCGATCTGCCCATGGAACGTCCTTTGCTATATCAAGGGCGACTCGACGTGCCCGGCTGCCCAGGCCAGTACCTCGTCGATACGTAACCGATGACCGAGGGTATCTGGCCAACATCCCCAGAGGGGCCGAGGCGCGTGCAATGGGGCCGCGCCGCCCTCGCCGTGGTCGTCACGGCGATCCTCCTCGCGCTCGTCGGCGCCAACATCGCCGTCCGCTTCTCGTGGCTCGAGATCGAGGACGGGATTCTGTGGGAAGCGCGCGCCGAGGGCGTGGTGGCCGCCAGCGTCGGGGCCGAGGGCGCGGGCGCGCGGGCGGGCATCCGACCCGGTGACGTCCTGGTCGCGGTCAACGGCCGCGGCATCGACCGGGTGGAGCAGGTACTCGACGCGCAGCACGGCAGCCAGCGCGGTCGTCCGCTGGCCTACGTGGTGTCCCGGGCAGGCTACGAGCGCCCGCTGCGGCTCGACCTGCAGCCCTTGCCCGACGGCGCGCGCCTGCTCTATTACGCGATGGCGGCCGTGGCCATCTTCGCGCTGCTGGTCGGCTGCTCGGTGCGCGTGCAGCGGCCACGCGATCCCGCCACCCTGCACTTCTTCTGGCTGACGGTCGCCTTCTTCGGCGTGTGCGGCTTCTCGTACAGCGGCCGCCTCGATCGGCTCGACTGGGTCTTCTACTGGGCCGACGTCGTGGCGATGCTGGCCCTGCCGCCGCTGTTCGTGCACTTCGCGCTGGTGTTCCCGGAACGGCAGGACAGCTGGGTGCGCTCGCCGCGCGGTCGCGCCGCGGTGCCGCTGCTCTACCTGCCGGCCATCCTGCTCGGGCTGACCCGCGTGTCGGTGCTCTCGGCCGGGGCGCTGCCGGGCGACAGCCTCGAGAACTGGGTCGTGGCGCTCGATCGCGCCGAGATGCTGCAGCTGGTGGCGGCGCTGGTGATCGGCCAGACGATCATGACGCGCACGCTCGGTCGCCTGCGGTCGGTGACGGCGCGGCGGCAGCTGCGCTGGATCGTGTGGGGCACGCTGGCCGGCGCGTTGCCGTTCGCGCTCTTCTACGGCCTGCCTTATGCCCTCGGCTACCAGCCGTGGGAGCCGCTCGGCCTGCTCGTGGTGCTGCTGGCGCTCGTGCCGCTCGCCTTCGCCTCGGCGGTGGTCCGCTACCGCCTGATGGACGTCGAGGTGATCATCAAGCGCACCGTGGTGTACGCCACGGTGCTCGCCGCGATCGCGACCATCTACACCATCACGCTGCGGCTGGCCAGCGAGATGTTCCTCGGTGGTTCCGAGCAGCACAACTCGGTGATCGCCATCCTGGCGACGCTGCTGGTGGTGCTGCTCGCGCCGATGGTCAAGAACGCCATCCAGACGGCGCTCGACTACGCCCATTACCGCGACCGCTACGACTACCGCCGGGCGCTCCTCGCCTTCGCCCGTGACCTGAACGCCGACCTCGACCTCGACCGGCTGGCCGAGCGGCTCGTGCAGCGTCTCTCCGAGACGTTCGGCGTCGATCGCGTCACGCTGCTCGTCGCTGCCGCGCCTGGCGCCGAGGGCTTCTCGGCGCTTCGCACCGTCGGCGCCGCGGCCGACGCCGTGCCATGCCTCAAGCGCTTCTCCGGCATCGGCACGCGGCTCGAGAGCGGGCAGGTGGTGAACCTCGACGACCCGTTCACGGTACGGCGGTTCTCGGCCGACGAGGTGCGCGCGTGGCGCGACCGCGGCCTGCACTACTTCGTGCCCTGCCTGGCCAAGGACGGCCCGATTGCGGTCATCGGCCTCGGTTCGCGGCCGAGCGGCGAGCCTCTCAGCACAGAGGACCTGACGCTGCTCAACGCCGTCGCCGCCCAGGTCGCGACGGCGATCGAGAACGGCCGCCTGTACGTGGCGCTGCGCGACAAGGCCGAGGAACTCGACCGCATGCGCCAGTTCAGCGAGAACGTGGTGCAATCGCTGCAGGACGGCCTGCTGGTGATCGACCTGCAGGGCACGGTGGTGCACTGGAACCCGGCGATGGAGCAGATCGCCGGCGTGCCCGCCGCCCAGGCCGTGGGCAAGCGCGTCGACGAGCTGTTCGATCCCGAGTTCCTCGCGGCCGTGCGCATGGCCGAGCGCGACGGCTCCGACGCGGCCACCATCTACCGCACGCCGCTGGTCTCGCGACACGCCGACGGCGCGCGCAAGCGCCTGGTCAACGCCGCCATGCACCCGCTCCGCGGCTCGTCGAGCTCGCCGGTCGGCTCGGTGCTGATGATCGACGACATCACCTCGCGCGTGCAGCTCGAGGAGCAACTCCAGATCTCCGAGAAGATGGCCTCGATCGGCTTGCTGGCCGCCGGCGTCGCGCACGAGGTCAACACCCCGCTCACCGGCATCTCGAGCTTCACGCAGATGCTGCTCGAGAACGCCGACCCCGAGGATCCGCGGACCCGCCTGCTCGAGAAGATCGAGCGGCAGACGTTCCGGGCGGCCAAGATCGTCAACAGCCTGTTGCACCTGTCGCGGCCCGTGCAGAGCGAGACCGGACCGGTCGACCTGCACGTGGTGATCAACGACGTGCTCTCGCTGCTCGAGCACCAGTTCCGCACGGCGAGCGTGCAGGTGCGCAAGGACCTGCAGGCCGACGGACCGATGGTGCGCGCGGTCGAGCACAAGCTGCAGCAGGTGTTCCTCAACCTGTTCCTGAACGCGCGCGACGCCATGCCCAAGGGGGGCTGGCTGGGCATCGGCACGCGGCGCGACGGCGACCACGTGGTCGTCGAGGTGAGCGACACGGGCGCCGGCATCCCCGCCGAGCACCTCGCGCGCATCTACGACCCGTTCTTCTCGACCAAGCCGATCGGGCAGGGCACCGGCCTCGGACTCTCGATCACGTACGGTATCGTGCAGGAGCACGAAGGCACGATCGTGTGCGACAGCCAGCTCGGGCAGGGGACGCGCTTCACGCTCTCGTTCCCGCGGCTCGGCGGCGCACGCACCGAGAGTGCAGGCACGGGCGCCGGCTGACGCGCCCGGGAGCGACTTTTCCGCAATGGCCACTGCCAGGGGGACGATCCTCGTCATCGACGACGAGGAGGTGATGCGCGAGGTGCTCGAGGCGCTGCTCGAGCGCGAGGGCTACGACGTGCGCATGGCGGTGAACGGCATGGAAGGCCTCGAGCTGGCCCGCGCCCACGCCTTCGATGCCGCCATCGTCGACGTGATGATGCCGGGCATGGACGGCCTGTCGGTGCTCGGCGAGCTCCGCGCGATGGACGAGGACCTGCCCGTCGTCATGGTCACCGCCTTCGCCTCGGTCGAGACCGCGCTGTCGGCGATGAAGCGCGGCGCCTTCGACTACATCACCAAGCCGTTCAAGAACGACGAGGTCGCCGCGGTCCTGCGCAACGCCGTCGAGCGCACGCGCCTGGCGCGCGAGAACCGCATCCTGCGGCAGCACCTCCAGACGCACGGCAGCCGGTTTGCCAACATCATCGGCCGCAGCAGCAAGATGCGGCAGGTATTCGACCTGGTGATCCAGGCCGCGCCGAGCCGCTCCACGGTGCTCGTATACGGCGAGAGTGGCACCGGCAAGGAACTGGTCGCGCGGGCGCTGCACAACAACTCGCTGCGGGCCGACAAGCCGTTCGTCACCGTCAACTCGGGGAACCTGCCGCCCGACCTGCTCGAGAGCAACCTGTTCGGCCACGTGAAGGGCGCCTTCACCGGCGCCGTCGCGCCGAAGAAGGGCCTGTTCGAGGTCGCCGACAAGGGCAGCATCTTCTTCGACGAGATCGGCAACGTGCCGCTCGAGACGCAGGCCAAGCTGCTGCGGGTGATCCAGGAGCGCGAGTTCATGCGCCTCGGCGGCGTCGACACGATCAAGGTCGACGTGCGGATCATCGCGGCGACCAACGTCGACCTGCGCACCATGGTCGACGAGGGCCGCTTCCGCGAGGACCTGTACTACCGCCTGCACGTCATCACCGTGAACCTCCCGTCGCTGCGCCAGCGCAAGGAGGACATCCCGCTGCTCGTGCAGCACTTCCTCGACAAGTACGGCGAGGAGAACAACCGCCGCGACCTCGAGCTGGCTCCCGAAGCCCTCGACCTGCTGCTCGAGTACGACTGGCCGGGCAACGTCCGCGAGCTCGAGAACGTCATCGAGCGCGCCGTCGTCCTCTGCACCGGGAGCCGCATCGGCCCCGACCTCATCCCGGACACGGTGCGATCGACCCGCCGCTTCCAGATTCCCAACTTCGTGCTGCCGCCCGAGGGCATCTCGTTCAAGGACGTCACGAGCGACTTCGAGCGTCGCCTCATCGAGACGACGCTGGAGGCCGCCGGCGGCGTCCAGAAGCGCGCCGCCGAGCTGCTGCACATCAAGCCGACGACGCTCAACGAGATGATCAAGCGGTACGACATCCGGCCGCGCCGCAAGAAGGACGACGCCGGCGCCTGAGGGGCGGGACCCCTCGCCCCGCAGTGCCCGGCACCTGGCCTGTCGGCCCCGCATCGCGGTGCTGTGCGCCGAGCCGCCCCGGCAGTAGGATGGTTGCCGGAGGACCTCATGCTGTTCCGTCAGATCGCCGACCCCGAGCTGTCGCAGTACGCCTATCTCGTGGGTTGCCAGCGCACCGGTGAGGCGCTGCTGATCGATCCCGAGCGCGACATCGACAGGTACGACCGTCTGGCCGCCGACGAGGGATTCCGCATCACCACCGTCGCCGAGACCCACATCCACGCCGACTACGTGTCCGGGCTGCGCGAGTTCGCGGAGCGCCCCGGCGTCCGCGTCGTGCTGTCCAAGGCCGGTCCGCCCGAGTGGCAGTACGCCTGGGTGGGACAGGGACGCGCCGAGTACCTCCTGGTCGGCGACGGCGACCGCTTCTCGATCGGCCACATCGACATCGAGGTGCGGCACACGCCCGGGCACACGCCCGAGCACGTCGTGTTCGTCGTGACCGACCGCGGCTCCGGCGCCGACCGGCCGATCGGCGTGGCGACGGGCGACTTCCTGTTCGTCGGCGACGTCGGCCGGCCCGACCTGCTCGAGTCTGCGGCCGGACACGTCGGCGCGATGCGGCCGTCGGCGGTGCAACTGCAGGCCTCGCTGCGACAGGTGGACGCGTGGCCAGAGTTCATGCAGGTGTGGCCGGGGCACGGGGCCGGCAGCGCGTGTGGAAAGGCGCTCGGGGCCGTGCCGATGTCCACGGTGGGGTACGAGCGCCGCTTCAACGGCGTGCTGTCGCTGGCCCGCGATCAGGGGGATGCGTTCGTGGACGCCATCCTCGACGGACAGCCGGCACCGCCGCCGTACTTCGCGCGCATGAAGCAGGTCAACAGGGACGGCGCCCCGCTGATCGGCGCCGTGCCGTCGCCGCCGCGGCTGGCCATCGCCGATGTGGCCGGGCGTCCCGAACTGGTGGTGCTCGACACACGTGAGGACCGGGCGGCGTTCATGGAGGCGCACCTGCCGGGCAGCCTGCATGCGCCCCGCACGCGCCAGTTCACGGCGGCCACCGGCGCGTACGTCGACCCGGGGCAGTCGATGGTCCTGCTGGCCGAGGAGTCCGACGTCGATCGTCTCGTGCGCCAACTGTTACGCATCGGCCTCGATCGCATCGAGGGCTGGATCGCGCCCGCCGAGCTCGACCGGTGGCGCGCCGACGGCGGCGCCACCTCGTCGATTGAGCGGATCAGCTTTTCTCAGGCACCGCAACCGGGGCAGGATGGCACGTGGATCGACGTGCGCAGTGCCGCCGAGTTCGCCGCCGATCACGTGCCGGGCGCGCTGCACGTGCCGCAGAGCCGCCTCGCCGTGGAGCAGGCGCGCGTGCCGCGCGGGCGTCCAGTGATCGTGCACTGCGCGACGGGCGGGCGAGCCGCCCTCGCCAGCGCCTTCCTCGCGCGTCTCGGCCATGACGTGCGCTATGTGGACGACGACTTCGCCCGCTGGCGCGCGCAGGCCCGCCAGGAGAAGGTCGGCACCACCTAGGGCCGGCCGCAGGGCAGCGCGCGCCACCACCGGGGACGCGCGCTGATGCGGACGTACTCGATCCTCGCGCGGGCGCTGATCCTCGTCGCGGTGCCGGGCCTCGTGCTCGTGCTGCTGCTGCTCGCCTTCACCAGCGCGCAGCGCCGGCAGGCCGAGGCCCAGGCGTGGTCGCACCACACGCGCGACGTGCTCGACGAGGCGCAGCGCCTCCTCACCCAGCTGTCGGACGCCCAGACCGGCATCCGCGGGTTCATCATCACCAGGGACGGCTCGTTCCTCGAGGCGTACGAGCGCGGTCGCAGCCGGCTGGTCCCCACCGTGCGACGCCTCGGTGCGCTCACCGCCGACAACCCCGTGCAGCACCAACGCGCGCAGCAACTGGCGCAGCGCGTCGACGAGATGTCGGCACATTACGCGCACGTCCTCGAGGTCGTGAGCAGGAGCTCGCCCGGTCGCGACGAGGAACGGGCACTCGTCCTCCGCGGCAAGGCGCTGATGGACCGCCTCCGCGACGAGATCACCGTCTTCCGTACCGAGGAACGGCAACTCGACGACCTGCGCCGCGACACCCTGGCCGCCGCGGACCGCCGGCTCTCCAGGGTGGTGGTGGGCGGGGCCGGGGCCGCGCTCTTCGTCGCCCTCGCCCTCGGCGTCTGGTTCCATCGCGCGCTCGCCTGGCGCGTCGACAACCTGCTCGCCACCGCCACCACGCTCGCGCAGGGACGTGAGGCGCCTCCGACTCCGGGCGTCGACGATGAACTCAGGCCGGTCGAGGACGCGCTCCATGTCATGGCCGCGTCGCTGGCGCAGCGGCAACGCGCGGCGGTCAGCGCGCTGGCCGATGCGGTCAGCCTCTTCTCTGTCGCCGGGACGCGGCACGACGTGCTCGACGTCGCCACCGGGCGCGCCCTCGCCCTGGTCGACGCCGGCGTCGCCGTCTGCACGCTCGAACAGGGCACGCCGCCCGCCCAGGTGGTCGCCGCGGCGCAGGCCCTGCCCGGACGACCGGCTCCGATCACCGGAAGTCCCTTCGAGTGGGCGGCTGCCCACGACGTGCTGCACCACGGCTGCGCGATTCACCTCGACGTCGCCTCGCGCGCCGCGCACCAGCCGCCGCAGGAGGTCGATCGCGTGCTCGGCCCCGGCGACTGGATCGGCGTGCCGCTCGGCGACGACCGGCGTACGCCCATCGGCGTCCTGCAGGTCGCCGCCCTGCCGGGGCGCACCTTCCGCGCCGACGATCTCGACGTGGTCGGCACCCTCGGGCAGGCCGCGTCTGTGGCCCTCGCGCTGGCCCGGTCGCGCCAGCGGCTCGAGGCGGCCAATGCCGATCTGGCGGCCACCAACCGCGAGAACGAGCTGTTCATCTACAGCGTCTCGCACGATCTCCGGTCGCCGCTGGTGAACCTCGAGGGCTTCAGTCGCGAGCTCGCGGCCGCGGCAGACGGGTTGCGCACGCTGCTGGCGCAGGAGGACGTCCCCGCGCCCGTGCGCTCGCGCGCCGCCGCGATCCTCGAGGACGACGTGGCGGCCCCGGTCCGCTTCATCCGCACGGCGGTCGGACGGCTGAGCGGGATCATCGACGGGCTCCTCCGCCTGTCGCGCGCCGGCCGTGTCGAGTACCAGCCGAGCCCGCTGTCGCTCGCCCCCCTCGTCTCGCGCATCGCCGAGTCGATGCAGGCCACGCTGGCCGAGACCGGCGGGCAGGTGCGCGTCTCGGCGCTGCCGGTCGTGCACGGCGATCCGCTCGCCATCGAGCAGGTCTTCGCCAACCTGATCGGCAATGCGGTTGCGTATGCGCGTCCGGGCGTCCCGGTGCGCATCGACGTCGCCGCCGAGGACGACCTGGCGAGCAGTGACGCGTTCACAGTGATCCGCGTCAGCGACAACGGGCGGGGGATCGCCGAGGCGCACGCGGAGCAGGCGTTCCAGCCGCTGCAGCGGCTGCACCCCGGCGTCGGTCATGGCGAGGGCATGGGCCTGGCCATCGTCCGCCGCGTCGTCGAGCGACATGGCGGCCGCGTGTGGCTGCGGTCGGAGGTCGGGGCTGGCACCACGTTCTACGTCGAGCTGCCCCGAGCGATGGAAGGAGACGCGCATGGTTGACCCGACGCTCACCATCCTGCTGGCCGAGGACGACGATGGGCATGCGTGGCTGGTGGAACGCCACCTGCGTCGTGCCGGGGTGCAGGCCGCGATCAGCCGGGCCAGCGACGGGCAGGCCGCGCTCGACTACGTGCACGGGCGCAACGCCGTTCGTCCCGGGCCGCTGCTGGTGCTGCTCGACATCCGGATGCCGCGCGTCGACGGCGTCGAGGTGCTCCGGCAGCTCAAGTCCGCGCGGGCGACCGCCGCGATCCCGGTGATCATGCTCACGACCACGGACAATCCCGCCGAGATCAGGCGCTGCTACGCCCTCGGGTGCAACGTCTACCTCACCAAGCCGGTGGCGGCCGACGGCCTCGCCGAGGCGATGCGCAGGCTCGGCGAGTTCCTCGCGATCATGCGCGTGTCCGACGAGGCCTCGCCCACGCCACAGGAGCGTCCGTCGTGAGCGCGCCGCAGGGCGTCATCCTGATCGTCGAGGACGACGAGGGGGTGGCGCACCTCGAGCGCCGGCAGCTCGAGAGGGCCGGCTTCGCCGTGATGGCCGTCTCCACCACGCGCGACGCGCTCGCGGCCATCGAACAGGAGGCCGTCGCGCTGGTGCTCCTCGACTACCACCTGCCGGGGCAGGCCGACGGCCTGGCGTTCCACGAGGATCTGCGGCACCGCGGGCACCACGTGCCCGTGATCCTCGTGACCGGTCGGAGCGACGAGGGCACGGCCATCCGCGCCCTGCGTGCCGGCGTGCGCGACTTCGTCACCAAGAGCGCCGAGTACATCGAGTACCTGCCGGAGGCCGTGTCTCGCGTGCTGGCGCAGGTGCGCACCGAGCAGCAGCTCGCCGAGTCGGAGGCCCGCCTGGCCAGCCTGATCGCCTCCGCGGAGGATGCGCTGCTGGTGGCCGATGCGGATGGTCATCTGTCGCTTTTCAACCCGGCCGCCGAGCGCGCCTTCGGGATCACGGCCGCCGAGGCCGCGCGGCGTCGGCTCGACGAGCTGTGCACGATCACCAGCGAAGGGGGCGCCCACGTGCTGGCGCCTGCCGCCCGTCGCCCCGACGGCAGCACCTTCCCCGTGGAAGGCACGGTGTCGCGGGTGCCGCTCGGTGGCCGCGAGGGCCTGGCGGTGATCCTGCGCGACGTGAGCGAGCGGCGTGCCGCCGAGGAGCGGCAGCGCAAGCTCGAGTCACAGCTGCTGCACGCGCAGCGCATGGAGGCGATCGGCAGGCTCGCCGGCGGCGTCGCCCACGACTTCAACAACCTGCTGACGGTGATCTCGGGCTACAGCGAGTTGCTCCTGCACGCGCTGCCGGAAGACAGCCCGCTGCGCGAGGCCGTCACGACGATGCGCGACACCGGAGAGCGCGCCGCAGCGCTGACGTCGCAGTTGCTGACGTTCAGTCGCGCCCAGGTCGCCAGCCCCACCCGGCTCGATCTCAACGCCGTCGTGGACGACTTCGCGCGGATGCTCCGCCGGCTGATCGGCGACGACGTGGACCTCGTGCTGCGGCTGTCGTCGGCGCCGTGCCCGGTGATGGCCGACCCGCGACTGATCGAGCAGGTCGTGATGAACCTGGTCGTCAACGCGCGCGACGCCATGCCGGGCGGCGGGACGCTGGTGATCGAGACCGACGAGGTGTCGCTCGGCGACGACGCGTTGCCCGTGCCGCATGGGTTGAAGCCCGGGCGTTTCGTCCGCCTGCTGGTGAGCGACACCGGCATGGGCATGCCCGCCGACGTGCGCGTGCGGATCTTCGAGCCGTTCTTCACGACCAAGCAGGCGGGCAAGGGCACCGGGCTCGGGCTCTCCACCGTGTACGGCATCGTGCGACAGGCCGGCGGCCACGTCGACGTCTACAGCGAGGTGGGGCAGGGCACCGTGTTCAAGGTGTACCTGCCGTCGGCTGCGGGGCCGGCGGAGGCGGCCGCCGCGGCGGGGCTGGCCGAGCACCCGCGTGGCCACGAGGCCGTGCTCGTCGTCGAGGACGATCAGGCCGTCCGCGACATCATCACGCACGTGCTGCGCAACCACGGCTATCGTGTGACCGCGATGCCGGGCGGTGCGGCGGCCCTGGCCTACGTGGAAGGCGGGGGAGAGGTCGACCTGCTGGTCTCCGACGTGATGATGCCGTCGATGTCGGGACCGGCGCTGGTGGACGAGCTGACCCGGGTGCGTCCCGGGCTGCGCGTCCTGTTCCTCTCCGGATACACGGAGGAAGCCACCGCCATCACGGGCCTGCGGCCCGCACACGTGGCCTTCCTGCAGAAGCCGTTCACCTTCAGCGCGCTGCTGACGAAGACGCGCGAGGCGCTGGCGTGCCCATGAGGCCGCCGATCAGGCGGTCGTACTTGCCGAGGATGACGTCCCACCGGTAATTGGCATCGACGTAGGCGCGTCCGTTGCGCCCCATCGCGCGCCGCAGCCGGTCGTCGGCCATCAGCACCGACAGGGACTCGACGAACTCGTCGCGATCGGCGTAGTACAGGCCGGCGTTGCTGCGGCGGCAGTGCTCGACGAGGACCTCGGCGCGGGCGTTGCACAGCACCGGCGTGCCCATCGCCATCGCCTCGAGAGCGAGCAGCGAGAGGCTCTCGAGGGGCGACGGCACGATGACGACGTCGGCGGCGTCGAGGGCCTGCAGGCGCTCGGCTTCGGGCAGCATCCCGGCGAAGCGGATCCACGGCGTCTCGGGGATGGGCATCAGCTTGGCGCCCATCAGCGCGAGCGTGGCGTCGCCACCGGCCTGCCGGTAGGTGTCGAAGTACTCGAAGAGTTCCTCGCAACCCTTGCCCGGATCGATGCGGCCGCCGTAGAGCGCGACATGGCCGAAGAGGCGATGCCGACGACGGAAGGCCTCGCCGATGCCACGCTTGCGGTCGCTCACCGGCCGCTCGGGGCGCGGACCGCGGCCGCGTCGGCCACGCGGCACGCCGTCCTTCGGCGCCTGGGCCGCGGCCTCGGGTTCGTCCTCGGGCACGAGTGGCCCCTCGAGCGGCGCGTCGACGCCCCGCCGCGGCTTGCCGTGGCCCTCGGTGTCGAGCAGGTCGACGCCGCAGCCCACCGTCTCGCCCGCCAGCGGTCGCAGGTCGAAGGTGCGCATCAGGAACGCCTTCTCGGTCTCGGTGTTGAACGCCACGGCGTGCGCCGCGGCGAACAGGTCGCGGTAGATCCCGAGGTGGATGGCCGGCTCGTCGTGCGCGGTGGGCACGAGGATGCTCTTCTTCGGGGCGATCTGCAGGCCCAGGACGGTGGGCGCATACAGGTAGGTGAAGAAGACGAGCACGTCGTACTGCTGGTGCGAGCGCTGCAGGTACTCGAGCAGCGCCGGGCACCACGGCCCCTGTTCCTCCAGCCACCGCATCTCGTCCTCGCGGCTGTGCGGGTAGTTGAAGATCCAGTCCGAGAACGCGTTGAACGACTCGAGATCGCGCGTGCGCGCGTTGGCGAACCGCCGGACGTTGACGCCGCGGACCCGGTCGGTGCCCTCCGGGTACTCGTTCTTCCAGGTGGTGTACTCGCGGGCGCAGGTGGTGAGCACGTCCACGTGGTGCCGCGCGGCCATGCGCTCGGCGATGAGCCGGCAGTGGTACTCGGATCCGCCGAGGATCTCGGTGCCGTAGCGCTGGATGATGAACGCGATCTTCACTGGGGCATCCTGGGTGAACGGGACGTCAGGCGAACGGCGCGAGCAGGGCATCGAGGTGTGCCTGCATGCGTGCCTCGCTGAACGCCTCGAGCCGCGCGTACTGGCCCTCGATGATGGCCTTGCGCAGCGTGTCGTCGTAGATGAGCCGGCCGAGCCACTCGGCCGCGAACTCGAGATCCTTGGGCGTGAACACCACGCCCGCGCCGCCCATCGTCTCGGGGACGGCCGCCGCGCCGTAGGCCAGCACCGGCACGCCCGCGGCCATCGCCTCGAGCAGCGGTACGCAGAACCCCTCGTGCTCGCTGAGCGACACATAGGCGCTCGCGTAGCGGTAGAAGGCCGCGAGGTCGGCGTTGGGCACGGGCCCGGTGAACCAGAAGCGGTCGGCCGGCATCTGGTACTTCTCCATCAGCGCGCGCACCGTCGCGTAGTACGACGGAACCGCATCGTACCGGCCCACGAAGATGAAGCGGTAATGGCTGTCGACGTAGCGCTTGTAGTGCTCGGCCAGCCGGATGTGGTCCTCGATGCGCTTGTTGGGCGCGATCCGCCCGACGAAGAGGATGTTGGTCAGGCCGTCGCCGAGGATCTTCTCGAGCGCCGGCCGGCGCGGCGCTGCCGTGATCCGCTCGAGATCCATGGCGATCGGCATCACGCCGGTCGGGGCGAAGCCGAGCGCGTCGAGCTCCTCGCGGTTGTAGGTGCTGTCGCCGAGCGCGAGGTCGGCGTGGCCGACAAGCGTGGCCAGTTCCTGCCGCCCGAGCATCGCGAGGCGGCAGATGTGCGGCGCGTAGTCGGCGAAGAAGTGCGCCGGCGTGATGTTGTGGTACTGCAGCACCCGCCCGCCGGGCAGCGAGGCGAACGCGGCCGTCATCGGCGACGGCAACGCGAAGTGGAAGATGGTGACGTCGCCGCGCCTGGCCTCGGGATCGCCGAAGGGCCGCACCTCGTGGCGGAGGTCGTCGTCGATGGTCAGCGCGAAGATCTCGGAGGCGTGGCCGCGCGCCCGCAGCAGGGCGCGGACGCGCCGGGCCGAGTCGCCGATGGCGTCGCCCTTGTGCGCGGCCGGGACCCATTGGTGCACGCTGAGCATCACGCGCCCGGACCCGTGCGTGGAATGGCGTGATCCCTCTCGACGACTCCCGACTCCCGACTCCCGACTCCCGGTTCCTGCCCTGCGACTCCCGACTCCCGACTCCCGACTCCCGGTTCCTGCTTCGGCAGTGCGCGAAGTGCGGACGGCCGGTACTGGCGCACTTCCTCGAGTTGCTCCTGCAACTCGAACTGGTCCCAGAAGTCGAATGACACCTTCGGCGCCTCGCCGGCCGGCGCGGCGACGGCCTGCTCGACGAAGTTGAGCAGCGTGCCGTCGAAGTCCTGGCGGGCCAAGCGCTCGAGGGCGGCGTCCTGCGAGGCGAGGATCCGCTCGACGAGGTCCTCGTCGTCGAGGATGGCCTGCATCACCGAGGCGACGTGCGCCGGGTTCTTGGTCTCGAACAGCACGCCGCCGCCGTCCATCGTGGCCGGCACGGCCGTGGCTGCGTAGGCCATCACCGGCACGCGCTTGTGGAAGGCCTCCATGAGCGGCACGCAGAACCCCTCGTGCTCGCTCGCGCAGAGGAACAGGTCGGCCACGTCGTAGAAGGCCGAGAGCTCCTCGTTGCTGACGTGCCCCATGAAGAACACGTCGGGCAGCTTCAGCGTCGCGACCAACTGCTGCAGCATCGCGAAGTACAGGTCGAAGCCGCCGTAGGAGCCGACCAGCAACAGGCGCGACCGCGGGTTGCAGCGCGTCTTGTAGGCGTGGAAGAACCGGATGATGTCGTCGATCTTCTTGTTCGGGATCATCCGGCCCACGAACAGGATGTTCGTCCAGCCGTCGTCGAAGCTGTCGGCGATGGTGCCGGTCGCCGTCGCTTCGAGGTGCGTGAAGCTCGGGACGACGGGCAGCACGCCGGTCCGGGGGAAGCCGGCCTCGACCAGCTCCTGGGTGTTGAACGCCGAGTCGCCGAGCGCCAGCACGCAGCGATCGCGATAGGCGCCGAGCTCGCGTCGCCCCATGTAACAGAGCTGCACGAGCAGCGGGTGCACGTCGACGAAGAACTCGGGCGGCGTGATGTTGTGGTAGACGAGCACCATCTTGTCGGGCAGCGCGTACGCGACGCGGCTGGCGCGCGACCCGATGGAGAAGTGGTGGATGAGGACGTTGTCGGGCGAGCTCTCGTCGATCAGGTCGCGGTAGTCGCGCGTCAGGTGCTCGAGGCGCGGGTCGGCGGTCTGGACGAAGATCTCGGACGCGTAGCCGGCGGCCCGCAGCACGCGCTGGATGCCCAGCACCTCGTGGCCGATGGCGTCGCCGTACCCGAGCGTGGCGAGGACCTGGTGGACGGCCTGGGCCATGTCAGCGCCCCTGCCTTGCGTGCGCCGGGCGCCCGGTCGGACGACGACGCGTGCCACGCCGACCACCGCGCGGCGGCCCTTCGGGACGGGTCCGCGGCCCGGAGGCAACCGGCCTCGGCGCCGGGCCGTCGGGCACCCCCGCGAGCACCTCGCGCGCCGGCGGCAGCGTCGCGCGGCGACGCGCCAGCCAGCCGGGGATCGGCTCGATGCCGCGGGTCGCCGCTGGCGCCTGCGTCAACTGGTCCAGCATGCGGTCGTACTTGCCGTCGAACACCGGCCAGGCGTAGTTGTCCCGGTAGTACCGGCGGCCGTTCTCGCCGAGCGCCTCCGCCAGCGCCCGGTTGGTCGTCACCGTGCGCAGCGTCTCGGCGAACTCGCGGAAGTCGGCATAGAACAGCCCGGCGTTGCTGCGGAGGCACTGGCCCTGCAGCACGTCGCAGCGGGCGTTGGCCAGCACCGGCTTGCCCATCGCCCACGCCTCGATGGCCACCATCGAGAGGCTCTCGTAGAACGAGGGCATGATCAGCGCCTCGCACCCGGCCAGCGCGTCGAACTTGTCCTGGTCGGAGATGAAGCCGACGTGCCGCACCAGCGGGTGCTCGGGAATCGGCAGCAGCGCCTTGCCCGCGAGCACGAGCTGCAGCGGTCGGCGCGAGGTGAACAGGTACTGCTGGAAGAACTGGAACAGCTCGCGGCAGCCCTTGTTCTCGTCGATCCGGCCGACGTACAGCACGTACGGTCCCCGGATGTCGTACGTGCGCCTGAAGCGCTCGGCCACCGCCTCCGACGGGATCTCCGAGCCGACCCCGACGACCACCCCGGGCACGGCGTCGTTGCGCGACACCGCGCGGATCATCGCCTGCTCCTCGTGCGAGTTGTACATGATCGCCCGCACGCCGCGGAACACCGGCGGGAACAGCGCGAGGCCGATCGCCGGGTCGCGCTCGGCGGTCGGCACGAGGATCGCCCGGTCGGCCGCCGCACGGATCCCGTGCCAGGCGTGGTGGTACCGGTAGCTGAAGAAGAACAGGTAATCGAACGTCGACGCGTGACGGGCCAGGTGGGCGATCAACGCCGGGCTGGTCGGCCCCTCGCTGTCGAGCCACGCGAGCTCGTCGTTGAAGGAGTGCGGCGTCTCGAAGACCTGGAACGAGCGCCTGCCGAACTCCTCGGGATCGCGCTCGCGCGACACCGGGAAGCGGCGTACGGCGACCGGGCCGATCCGCTCCTGCCCCTCGGGGCACTCGTTGCGCCACGTGACGTAGTCGCGCGCGCACGTGGTGAGCACCTCGACCTCGTGCTTGCGCGCGAGCCGCTCGGCCAGGTACCTGGCGTGCAGTTCCGCGCCGCCGTTGATGTCGGCGCCGTACCGCTGGACGACGACCCCGAGTTTCACGACTCGGAAGGTTCGGCGCCGCCGTCGCCGGCAGCATTGGCGCGTGATTCCGCGGACGGCGACGAGCCCGCGTCCGACCCGCCCTCGCCCTCTGCGAAGCCCTCCGCGCCGTTGCCCTCGCCGCCCTCACCGGGGCCACCTTCACCGGGGCCGCGTCGCCGGCCGCGGCGCCGGCGGCGCCGCCGGCCCGCCTTGTCGGCGTCCTCGGGCGCGAGGCTCGCGTCGGCGACCGGTTCGAGCGTGGTCAGCGACACGGCCGACGCGCCCGGCTTGTACTGCACCACGCCTTCGAGCGCCCGGGCGCGCCGCTCGGCGAAGTCGAGGCGCGTGTTCAGCGACTCGACCCGCATCTTCAG
This sequence comes from Luteitalea sp. TBR-22, assembly GCF_016865485.1. NCBI lineage: Bacteria > Pseudomonadati > Acidobacteriota > Vicinamibacteria > Vicinamibacterales > Vicinamibacteraceae > Luteitalea > Luteitalea sp. TBR-22. The sequence goes on from NZ_AP024452.1 coordinate 613,551, forward strand.
GTTGCGGTTCTCGATGCTCAGTCGCGTCAACTCGACGACGACGTTGTGCAGCACCTCGAAGTTGAGCGCCTCGCGGCTACCGACGCGGGCAATCGACCGCGTGAAGTATCCGTTGAGCGCCGCCTGCATGTTCAGCACGCGGATCAGCGGGTTCGGGTTGAAGAACAGCTTCAGGATCGGGTTGAGCAGGCGCCGGATGCTGCGCAGCAGGCCGCCGCGTGTCGAGGCGTAGATCGACTCCTCGTCGAACCCGTACAGGTCCGGCGCCGGCTCGATGTCGGCCAGCGTCGTCGTCGAGCGCGCGTTGCGGTATTCCTCGAGCAGCCCGGAGCGCACGGCGAGCGGATCGAGGAACTTCTCGAGCTTCACGCCCGCGAGTTCCTTGATCTCCTCCTCGGTGTAGTCGGCGCCGCGCTTCTCCTTCACGCGGGCGCGGATCTGCCGCATGATCTCCTCGACGTTCACGGAATCGGCGCGCACGGAAATATCGGACATGGCTCTGTGACGCTCAGGACACCCCACGCGCGACGCGGGTCAGCGGGCGAGTGTCCACGGATGGTAGATCAGCGCGACGGTGGTCGCGCCCCAGAGGGCCACGCACAGCAGCAGGGGCCGGTCCGCGAGCAGGAGCTCGGTGGGACTGCCGCCCTGGCTGCGGCGATGGACCAGGTAAAGGTACCGGAAGATGCCGTACAGCGGGAATGGGAACGTCAGCCCGAGCCAGGGCGTCCCGAACCGCTCCGCGGTGTCGGCGCTGACCGTGTAGAACGCGTACCCCATCAGCGTGGACGCCGTGACCACGGCGATCATCTGGTCCACGAGGTAGGGCGTGTACTCGCCCAGGATGGCGCGGTGCCGCGCCGCCTCGTCGCCCAGCAGGGTGATCTCGTGGCGCCGCTTGGCCAGGGCCAGGAACAGCGCCAGCAGGATCGTGCACATCAGCAGCCACTGGCTGACCGGCACGCCGATGGCCGCCCCACCCGCCGAGGCCCGGATCACGAAGCCCAGGGCGATCGACAGCACGTCGAGGATCACCTGTCGCTTGAGGCCCAGCGAGTAGCCGACCTGCAGCGCGACGTACGCGAGTGCATGCACGAGGAACGCCGGGCCCAGCCACGCCGATGCGGCCAGCCCGGCCAGGAGCATCGTCGCCCCGAAGCCGAGGGCGAGCCCGACCGTGAGGTGACCCGCCGCAATCGGGCGGTGCCGCTTGATCGGGTGCTGGCGATCGGCCTCCCGATCGACCACGTCGTTGAGCAGGTAGACGACACCCGAGAGCGCACAGAAGGCGAGAAACGCGACGCCGGCGCGCACCACGGCCTCGCCGTCGAGCAGCCGCTGCCCGAAGATCAGCGCCGCAAAGACGATGAGGTTCTTTGTCCACTGTGCGGGACGGAGGGCCAGAAACAGCGACGCCGCGACGGAGGGTCGCGGCGTGCCGGGTGCGTGCAAGGCGGTCAACGCTCGTGGGCGGCGGGTGCCGCGAGGCACCCGGGAACAACCAGGTCCGGCCTAGGCCGAGAAGCTCTGGATGGCTTCCGCTTCGGTGTCGAAGGTCTCGAACACGGTCAGCAGCTTGGTGATCGAGAGGAGATCCTCGATGCGCTTGGTGAGGTTCAGCAGCTTCAGCTTGCCGCCCTGGCGGCTCACGGTGGTGTAGGAGCGCACCATCTCGCCGAGGCCCGCACTGTCGATGTAGGGCACGCCGTCGAGGTTGAGCAACAGGTTCTTCTGGCCGGCGTTGACCAGGCTGGCAATCTTCTCGCGCAGCATCTCGTCGCCCTCGCCGAGCGTCATCTTGCCCGAGAGGTCCAGAATCGTCACTCCGCCGACGACCCGCTCTTCAATCTGCATCGCCTTCTCCCCGCTCCGAAAAATCCCCGCAAACTCGCGGAAAAACTGTACTTCAGGAGGGCTGACAGTAGCACCAAGCCAGCACAGGGTCAAGGCGTACGGCCGAGCCTGTGGCGGTGCTGCGCAGTGCCACCGGGACCAGCGATCCCGGCGGCACTGCAGACGTTCATGCCTGGACCGCCCTTCGACTCCGCGCGGGCTCGCCCGTCGCGTCGCCAGGGCGAGCCTGCTCAGTCGGTTTCCCGCCGCTGCTTCTTGCGGCTCCGCTTGCGGGCGAGGGCCTGCTTGGCGCGACGCTTGTCGCCCGGCTTCAGGTAGAACGAATGTTTCTTGATGTCCTTGATGATATCTTCCTGCTGCACCTTGCGCTTGAAACGCCGCAGGGCGCTTTCGATCGATTCACCTTCCTGCACCTTGACTTCGGCCACGTCGACTCACCTCCTCCCGCATGGCGTTTCCTTCGACTTGCCGGCGTCTCACCGCGTGCAGACGCCGACGCGCTCAGGATTAGGGGTCGGCCGTCGCCGGCCAACCAAACCGGAAGCTTAACACGATGAAGGTCCTCGTCCTCGGCGGCGGGGGGCGCGAACACGCGCTCGCCTGGAAGCTGCGACAGGAATCAGGCGTCGCCGAGGTGCTCTGCGCCCCTGGCAACCCCGGCACCGCCACCTGCGCCAGGACGGTGGCCCTCGACATCCTCGATCCTGCCGCCGTCACGGCCCTCGTTGCTGCCGAGGGCGTCGATTTGGTCATCGTCGGCCCGGAGCAACCGTTGGCAGCGGGAGTGTCCGACGCCCTGCGCGCGGCCGGGCACCCGGTCTTCGGTCCGTCGCAGGACGCCGCCCGGCTCGAGACCAGCAAGGCCTTCTCGAAGGCCTTCATGGATCGCCATGGCGTGCCGACGGCCCGCGCCCGCATCTGCACCACCGCCGACGAGGCCGAGGTCGCCGTCCGCGCCTTCGGGGCGCCGGTCGTCGTCAAGGCCGACGGCCTGGCCGCAGGGAAGGGCGTGACCGTGGCGGCGACACTCGACGAGGCGCTCGCCGCCGTCGACGCCGCGATGCGCCAGGGCGCCTTCGGGGCCGCCGGGAGCACCGTGGTCGTGGAGGAATGCCTCACCGGCCCGGAAGTGTCCTACTTCGCCGTCTGCGACGGCACGCGGGCCCTGCCGTTGGGCACCGCGCAGGACCACAAGCGTGCCTACGACGGTGATGCGGGGCCGAACACGGGCGGCATGGGCGCGCTGGCTCCGAGCCCGCTCGTCGACGCCGGCCTCTCGGCCCGCGTCATGCGTACCATCGTGGAACCTGTCCTTGCGGGCATGCGCGCCGAGGGCTACCCGTTCGCGGGCATCCTCTACTGCGGCCTGATGCTGACTCCCGACGGCCCGAAGGTGATCGAGTTCAACGTCCGGTTCGGCGACCCCGAGGCCCAGGTCGTACTGCCGCTGCTGCCCGTGCCGCTCGCCCCGCTCGCCCTCGCGGCCGCGAAGGGCGCCCTGCCCGCCGAGCCGCTGCCCGCCGTGTCGGGCGCCCGCGTCGGCGTGGTGCTCGCCTCCGGGGGGTATCCGGGCGCGATGACCACCGGGTATCCCATCGACGGCCTTGCTGCCGCCGCGGCGATGCCGGGCGTCACCGTCTTCCACGCCGGCACGAAGACGGGCCCCGATGGCACCGTGCTGACATCAGGCGGCCGCGTGCTGACGGTCGTTGGGGAGGGGGTGACCTTGCAGGAGGCGCGCGACCGCGCCTATGCAGGCGTGGCGCAGATCTCCTTCAAGGACATGGAGTTCCGCCGCGACATCGCTGCCCGATACGTGTAATTCGAAATTGGAAATTTGAAATTCTCGAGCGCCGGCTATGCCTGGCGCGGCGAAGGCCGGAGGCCAAGCCGCCTATCAATTTCAGATTTCAAATTTCAAATTGCCGGCTTCTCCACGGCCAGCTGCCCACACGCCGCCCGGATGTCCCGCCCGCGGCTCTTGCGGACCGACACGGTGATGTGGGCGTTGGCCAGCACCTGGGCGAACGCGTCCACCGTCTCGTCGGACGGTCGGCGGTAGGGGATCCCGGCGGCCTCGTTCAGGGGCAGCAGGTTCACCTTCGCCTTGAGGCCGTTGAGCAGCCGCACCAGCCGCCGCGCGTCCTCGATCGTGTCGTTGACGCCGGCCAGCATCACGTACTCGAACGTGATCCGGCTGCGCTTCTTCAGCGGGAAGCGCCGGCAGGCGTCCATCAACTGGGCCAGCGTGTACTTGCGGTTGATCGGCACCAGCCGGTCGCGCTGCTCCTCGGTCGTCGCGTGCAGCGAGATCGCGAGGTTGGGCATGTAGGGCTCCTCGGCCAGCTTCTGCAGCCCGGGCAGCACGCCCACGGTCGACAGCGTGACTCGCCGGGGCGACACGTGCAGCCCCTCCTCGCTGCCCACCAACTGCAGCGCGCGCATCGTCGCGTCGTAGTTGTGCAGCGGTTCGCCCATCCCCATGACGACGATGTTGAAGGGGGTGTCGAGGAAGTCGAGCTCGCGCGCGAGGACGCGGACCTGGCCGGCAATCTCTGCCGCCGTCAGGTGTCGCGTCAGGCCCATCGTGCCGGTCAGGCAGAAGCCGCATTTCATGGCGCAGCCCACCTGCGTCGAGATGCAGAAGGTCTGCGACGGCGTGTCGGGGATGAACACCGACTCGATCTGGCGACCGTCGGCCAGGCGCAACAGGAACTTGGTGGTGCCGTCGGAGGACGTGTCGCGGCGGACGACCTCGGGCGTGCTCACGACGGTGCGCTCGGCCAACGCGGCGCGCAGGGGCTTGGGCAGGGTGGTCATGGCCGAGAAATCAGTGACCCCCTTCTTGTGGATCCAGCGGAAGAGCTGCTTGCCCTGGAAGGGTTTGCCCCCAAGCTCGACCACGAGCGACGACAACTCGTCCGGCGTCAGGCCGGCCAGGTCGGGCCGGTCTGCTCCTTGCGGCACGTCGATGGCGTCGTCGAGTTCAGTCATGGGCGACCTCCTATTGTGACGGATGTCGGGGGGGGCGACGGCTCAAGGGCCAGGGCTCATGGCTCAGAAACCCTCCTGACGCCTGCGGCATGCTTCCTTGCCTCGAGCCCTGCGCCAATCCCCCCAGCTCCCAGCCCCCAGCCGCCCAGCCGCCCAGCCGCCCAGTGCCCGGTGCCCGGTGTCCGGTGCTCGGTGTCCGGTGCTCGGTGCCCGGTGCCCGGTGCCCGGTGCCCGGCTGCTATGATTGACGTTTCCCGGCCGCCTCGCGGCTCCTGCGGTGGACGCCGGGACACCCCTTCCGATGATCGTCCACGACACGCTCCCCAATGGCGTCCGGCTCGTCACCGAGACCATGCCGCACGTGCGCTCGGTGAGCCTCGGCGTGTGGCTCGCTCGCGGGTCCCGCCATGAGGTCCCCGAGGAGGGCGGCATCGCGCACTTCATCGAGCACATGCTGTTCAAGGGGACCGAACGCCGCACCGCGCAGCAGATCGCGGAGCAGTTCGACTCGATGGGCGGCAACCTCGACGCGTTCACGTCCAAGGAGTACGCCGGCTATTACCTCAAGGTGATGGACGAGCACCTGCCGCGGGCCTTCGACATCCTGTCGGACCTGGTGCTGCACCCGGCCTTCCCCGTCGACGAGATCGAGCGCGAGAAGAAGGTGATCCTCGAGGAGATCAAGATGGTCGAGGACACCCCCGACGATCTGGTCCACGAGTGGTTCACCGAGCTGTACTGGCCGGATCACCCGCTCGGTCGCCCGATTCTGGGCACGCCGGACACCGTGGCCTCCTTCACGCAGGACACCCTGTTCCGGTACTTCCGCGAGGCGTACGTCGGCCGCAACCTGATCGTCTCGGCGGCGGGCAACTTCTCCCACGACGAGCTGCGGCGGATGGTCGAGGGCGCGTTCGGCGGCGTGACCGACGCCGGCGCGGACTGGCAGGAGACGGCGCCGGCCCCCCGTGCGCCCCGCATCGAGCGCGTCAAGGATCTCGAGCAGAGCCATCTCGTGATCGGCACGCCGGCCTTCCCGCAGGCGCACCACGACCGCTACCCGGCCTACCTGCTGAACGTGATCCTCGGCGGTTCGATGAGCTCGCGCCTGTTCCAGACCATCCGTGAGCAGCGGGGCCTGGCCTATGCGGTGTTCAGCGGCGTCTCGTCGTATCGCGACACCGGGATGCTGTCGGTGTATGCCGGCTGCGCGGCCGAGAGCGTGGCCGAGGTCGTGGATCTCGTGGCGCAGGAACTGCGGACCATGCGCACGGCGCCGGTCGGCGACGACGAACTGCGTCGCGCCAAGGACCACCTGAAGGGCAGCCTCATGCTGAGCCTCGAGAGCACCTCGAGTCGCATGACGCACCTGGCGCGGCAGGAGATGTACTTCGGGCGGCACGTCACGCTCGACGAGATCATCGCCGGCATCGAGGGCGTGACGCGCGAGGACGTGCTGCGCGTCGCCGGCGAGCTGTTCACGCAGGACACCGTCGGCGTGACGGTGCTGGGGCCGGCTGGGCCGGCTGCGCTCGACTTCTCGCGACTCGCGGTGGCCTGAGGCCCCGTGGCGCGGCGTGCCCCCGGAGGGCGCGACCACACGATGATCCGACGTTACGCACAGCCGGCCATGTCCGCCATCTGGGCCGAGCAACGCCGCTTCGAGACCTGGCTGGCCGTGGAACTGGCCGCCACCGACACCATGGCGGAGGCCGGCATCGTGCCTGCCGACGCTGCCCGCGAGCTGCGCCAGAAGGCCGGCTTCGACATCGCGCGCATCGACGAGATCGAGCAGACGACCCAGCACGACGTCATCGCGTTCACCACCGCGGTGGCCGAGCGGGTCGGCCCGGCGGCGCGCTGGCTCCACTTCGGCCTCACCTCGTCGGACGTGGTCGACACGGCGCTGGCGCTGCAGATGCGCGAGGCGTGCGACCTCATCCTGGAGGACCTCGACGCGCTGGCCGCCGCCATCAAGGGCCGCGCCTTCGAGCACAAGCGCACCCCGATGATGGGCCGCACCCACGGCGTGCACGCCGAGCCGATGACGTTCGGCCTCAAGCTGGCGCTCTGGTACGCGGAAGTGCAGCGCGACATCGTGCGCGTGCGACGCGCCCGCGAGGCCGTCGCCGTCGGCAAGATCTCCGGCGCGGTCGGCACGTTCGCGCATCTGCCGCCCGAGATCGAGGAAGGCGTGTGCCGGCGTCTCGGGCTCACGCCGGCGCCGATTGCCACGCAGGTGATCCAGCGCGATCGCCACGCCGAGCTGATGACGGCGCTGGCCATCACCGCGGCGTCGCTCGAGAAGTTCGCCCTCGAGATCCGCGGGCTCCAGAAGACGGAGCTCGGCGAGGTCGAGGAGCCGTTCGGCAAGGGGCAGAAGGGCTCGTCGGCGATGCCGCACAAGCGCAACCCGGTGGGCTGCGAGCAGGTCTGCGGCCTGGCGCGCGTCGTCCGCGCCAACGCCATGGCGGCGCTCGAGAACGTCGCGCTGTGGCACGAGCGCGACATCTCGCATTCCTCGGTGGAGCGCGTCATCCTCCCGGACAGTTTCCTGGCGCTCGACCACATGCTGCGCCGCTTCACGCGCATCGTCGCCGGCATGGTCGTGTACCCCGAGCGCATGCGCGAGAACATCGGCCGTTCGCGTGGCGTGGTCTTCTCGGGCCAGGTGCTGCTCGAGCTCGCGCGCCGTGGCCTGTCGCGCGAGCAGGCCTACCTGTGGGTGCAGCGCAACGCCATGCGCTCGTTCCACGAGCAGCAGGACTTCCGCGAACTCCTGCTCGCCGACGCCGACATCATGGGCGTGCTGACCCGCGAGGAGATCGACCGCACGTTCAGCCTCGACGAGCAACTCAAGCACGTCGACACGCTCTTCACCCGCGTATTCGGACCCGACGCTGCGCAGGCCTGACGCGACAGCCCACTCCCGACTCCCGACTCCCGACTCCCGAGCCCGCGATGCCTCTGTTTGCCACCCGCGTCTACGTCACCCTGAAGCCCTCCGTGTTCGACCCGCAGGGCCGCACCATCGTCGAGTCGCTGCACAGCCTCGGGTACGCCGGCGTCGCCGACGTGCGCCAGGGCAAGTACTTCGAGGTGCAGGTCGAGGCCGCCGATGCCGCCGCGGCCGAAGCGCTGGTCCGCGAGGTGTCGGGCAAGCTGCTCGCCAATCCTGTCATCGAGAGCTTCCGCGTCGACGTGCCGGCGCCGGTCGCCTGAGGCCGCACATGAAGTTCGCCATCGTCGTCTTTCCCGGATCGAACTGCGACCACGACGCGTACCACGCCGTGAAGCACGTGCTCGGCCAGCCGGCCGAGTTCCTGTGGCACAAGGACACGTCGCTGCAGGGCGCCGACGTGGTGATCCTGCCCGGCGGGTTCTCCTACGGCGACTACCTGCGTACCGGCGCCATCGCGCGCTTCTCCCCGGTGATGCAGGCCGTCTCGGCCTTCGCGGCGCAGGGCGGCCCGGTGCTCGGCATCTGCAACGGCTTCCAGATTCTGTGCGAGGCCGGGCTGCTCGACGGCGTGCTGATTCGCAACCAGCAGGTGCAGTTCCGCTGCGAGCACGTCCACGTGCGCGTCGAGCAGGTCGACACGCCGTTCACCGCTGCCTGCCGCACGGGCCAGGTGCTGCACATCCCGGTGGCGCACGGCGAGGGGCAGTTCTTCGCCGAACCCGAGGTGATCGCGCGGCTCGAGGCCGATCGCCAGGTGATCTTCCGCTACGGCACGGCCAGTGGCGAGGTGACGCCCGAGGCCAACTGCAACGGCTCGATCAACAACATCGCCGGCGTGTGCAACGCGGGCCGCAACGTGGTGGGCCTGATGCCGCACCCCGAGCGCGCCTGCGAGAAGGTGCTCGGGAGCGACGATGGGCTCGTGCTCTTCGAGTCGGTGCTGCAGCAACTGACGGCCGGCGCCGTCTAGGTGACGCGGAGCGAGCATGTCCGAACAGCTCAAGGTCGCGCGCATCCTCTGGGGCTCGGCCGTCCTCATGGTCGTGTTCGCCGTCGTGTTCTACCTCGGACTCATCGACCTCGGCATCCCGAGCTGGCAGCTGGCCGCGATCTGCCTCGGCATCGCCGTCATGGATGTCGTGATGTCCGCGATCCTGCTCACCCGTCGCCGCCCCTGAACACCGCCTGACCTCCATGACCATCACGCCAGACGTCCTCGAACGCCACGGCCTCAAGGAAGACGAATACGCCCGCATCCTGGGCATCCTCGGCCGCGAGCCGAACATGACCGAACTCGGCATGTTCTCGGTCATGTGGTCCGAGCACTGCAGCTACAAGAGCTCGCGCATCCACCTGAAGACGCTGCCGACGCAGGGCCCGCGCGTGCTGCAGGGCCCCGGCGAGAACGCCGGCGCCGTCGACATCGGCGACGGCCTGGCCGCGGTGTTCAAGATCGAGAGCCACAACCACCCGTCGTTCATCGAACCCTACCAGGGCGCGGCGACCGGCGTCGGCGGCATCATCCGCGACATCTTCACGATGGGCGCCCGGCCGATCGCGCTGCTCGACTCGCTCCGCTTCGGCGATCTCTCGCAGCCGGGCACGCGTCGCGTCGTGACCGGCGTGGTCGCCGGCATCGCCGGCTACGGCAACAGCATCGGCATCCCGACGGTCGGCGGCGAGGCGTTCTTCGACCCCTGCTACGCCGGCAACCCGCTGGTCAACGTGTTCTGCCTCGGCATCGCGCCCGCCGACGGCATCGTCAAGGGCAAGGCCGAGGGCGTCGGCAACGCCGTGTACTACGTCGGCGCGAGCACCGGCCGCGACGGCATCCACGGCGCGACGATGGCGTCGGCCGAGTTCGACGACGCGTCGGCGGAGAAGCGACCGGCGGTGCAGGTCGGCGACCCGTTCATGGAGAAGCTGCTCCTCGAAGCCTGCCTCGAGGTGCTCAAGACGGGCGCGCTGGTGGGGCTGCAGGACATGGGCGCCGCCGGCCTGTCGTGCGCGACCTCCGAGATGAGCGCCCGCGGCCACATGGGCATGGACGTCGAGGTCACGAAGGTCCCGCAGCGCGAGACCGGCATGACCCCGTACGAAATCATGCTCTCCGAGTCGCAGGAGCGCATGCTCTTCGTGGTCCACAAGGGCCGCGAAGCCGACGTGGAGCGCATCTTCGAGAAGTGGGACCTGCACGCGGTGTGCATCGGCCACGTCACCGACGACGGGTTGGTGCGGGTGCGTGAGCACGGCGTCGTCGTCGCCGAGGTGCCGGCGCGGGCGTTGGCCGACGAGGCGCCGCTCTACGACCGCCCGACGCAGCGCCCGGCCTGGCTCGACGACATCCAGAAGCTCGAGCCGGCGCACTTCAAGGCGTTCCCCGAGACGGGCGACGTGCTGCGCACGCTGCTCGCCTCGCCGACGATCGCCAGCAAGAAGTGGATCTACCGCCAGTACGACCACATGGTGCGCACCAACACGCTCTGCCTGGCGGGCCGCGGCACGCCGGTGGTGCGCGTGAAGGGCACCAACCGGGCGCTGGCGATGTCGGTGGACGGCAACGGCCGCTACGGCCAGACGGACCCGAAGCGCGGCGCGATGCTCGCCGTGGCCGAGGCGGCGCGCAACGTCGCGCTGGCTGGCGGCGTGCCGATCGGCGCCACCAACAACCTCAACTTCGGCAACCCCGAGAAGCCGGAGATCATGTGGCAGTTCGTCGAGGCCGTGGCCGGCATCGGCGAGGCGTGCCGCGCGTTTGCCGTGCCGATCACCGGTGGCAACGTCAGCCTCTACAACGAGACCGACGGCAAGGCCATCTACCCGACGCCCGTGCTGGGCATCGTCGGCCTCATCGAGGATGCATCGAAGGTGGTCGGCCAGACGTTCCCCTCCGACGGTCTGAAGATCGTGCTCCTCGGCGAGACCAGGGCGGAACTCGGCGCGACCGAGTACCTGCAGCGCGTGCATGGCGAGGTGCGTGGCCTGCCGCCGGCCCTCAACCTCGGGCACGAGCGCGCGCTGCACGTGCTGCTGCCCGCGCTGATCGCCGCCGGGCTGGTCGCCAGCGCGCATGATTGCAGCGAGGGCGGCCTGGCGGTGGCCCTCGCCGAGTGCACGTTCGGCGACCCGGTCGTCGGGGCCACGGTCGACCTGAGCGGCGTCACCGGGCCGGCCGGCGTGCCGGTGGCGCACGCGACGTTGTTCAGCGAGTCGGCCGGGCGCGTGCTGCTCGCCGTCGAGCCGGCGCACTTGAGCGAGGTGCTCGGCCGGGCGGTCGATGCCGGTGTCGAGGCCACGGTCCTCGGCACGACGGGCGGCGACGCGCTGACCATCAGGATCGACGGCGAGGTGGCGGTTGCGGCGAGGGTCGGGGCGTTGCAGGCGGTCTGGGGCGCCGCCCTCGAGGACGCGCTGGCATCGCCGGCGCGCTAGGCACAACAGGGGACGGGGGAGCAGCTGGTGGACGAGCTCAAGGAAGAATGCGGCGTCTTCGGCATCTTCGGTCACTCCGAGGCGGCCAACCTGACGTATCTGGGGCTGTACGCCCTGCAGCACCGCGGCCAGGAGAGCGCCGGCATCGCCGCCGCCGACGGGCATCACGTGACGGTCGCCCGCGGCATGGGCTACGTGGCCGACATCTTCGACGACCGGACGCTCTCGGGCCTGTCGGGACAGAGCGCGATCGGCCACACGCGCTACTCGACGGCCGGTGAGAGCCGCCTGGCCAACGCGCAGCCGTTCCTGATCGACTGCGTGCACGGCCAGATGTCGGTCTGCCACAACGGCAACCTCGTCAACGCCGGCGAGATCCGCCGCGATCTGGTGTCGAAGGGCTCGATCTTCCAGACCTCGAGCGACACCGAGGTCGTGCTCCACCTCTACGCCCGCTCGAGCGCCGCCTCGCCCGAAGCAGCCGCCATCGAGTCGCTGGCGCAGGTGCAGGGCGCCTACTCCATCCTGATGATGGCGCCCGACCGCCTGATCGCGGCGCGCGACCCGCACGGCTTCCGCCCGCTCGCCCTCGGCCGGCTCGGCGAGGCGTGGATCGCCTGTTCGGAGACGTGCGCGCTCGACCTGATCGGCGCCACCTACGTGCGCGACGTCGAGCCCGGCGAGGTCGTGGTGATCACGGCCAGCGGGCTGACCTCGCACAAGCCCTTCCCGCCGGCGCAGCGGTCGCACTGCGTGTTCGAGCACGTGTACTTCGCGCGTCCCGACAGCTACGTGTTCGGCCGCAGCGTCAACGAGGCCCGCACGGCGATGGGCCGCCGGCTCGCCGAGGAGTCGATGGTCGAGGCCGACGTGGTCGTGCCCATTCCCGACTCCGGCGTGTGCGCCGCCATCGGGTTCTCCGAGATGTCGGGCATCCCGATGCGGATGGGCCTCATCAGGAACCACTACGTCGGCCGCACGTTCATCCAGCCGCAGCAGTCGATCCGCCACTTCGGGGTGCGCGTGAAGCTCAATCCGGTGCGCAGCATCCTCGAGGGCAAGCGCGTGGTGCTGGTCGACGACTCGATCGTGCGCGGCACGACGAGCCGGAAGATCGTGCGGATGGTGAAGGCAGCGGGCGCCAGGGAAGTGCACATGCGCATCAGCTGTCCGCCGACCATCTCGCCGTGCTTCTATGGCGTCGACACGCCGCGGCGGTCCGAGCTGATCGCCGCGACACACACGCTCGAGGAGATCCGCACCTACCTCGACGCCGACTCCCTCGCCTACCTGAGCCTCGACGGGCTGCTGCATTCGGTGACCCCCGATCGGGGCCACTACTGCACGTCGTGCTACACGGGCACGTACCCGATCGAGTTCCCCAAGGATCAGGACGCGTACCTGCAACTCGCGCTGAAGCTCGACAAGCCGAACCTCATGCTGGAGGAGCAGGTCTAGGCAATGGCGGCCCGCAGCTCGCGCCTCGCCCGGTGGACCCTCGCCGCGCTGCTCGCGTGCGCGGTGCCGGTCGTCGTGCGCGCCCAGGCGCCCGCTGCACCGAAGCCGCCGGCGGCGCCGGCCCCAAGGGCTGCCGCGGCGCCCCTGACGCTGCCGCAGGCCATCGATCGCCTCGGCAAGCTCGATTACAAGACCCGCGTCGAGGCCTCGTCGGCGCTGCGGCGGGCGCCGGCCGCGACGGTGGTCCCGCTGCTCACCGAGGCCGCCCGCCGGCACGCCGACGGCTACGTGCGCTTCCGCGCGTTGGTCCTGTTGTCGGGCTTCAACGACCCGGCGTCGGCGCCGGTGTTCCTCGAGGCGCTCGACGACGAGAACGATCGGTTGCGCGAGGTGGCGTACGCGTGGGTGGAGGATCACCCACAGCCTGCCCTGGTGCCGCGCCTGCTGGCGGCGCTCGATCGCGAGCAGGCCGACTTCGTGCGCCCGGCGCTCGTCCGCGCCCTGGCCGCGCACGGCAGCGACCCGAAGGTCCAGACGGTGCTGAAGCGCGAGGTGATGCGCGGCGTCGACTTCTTCCGCTCCGCCGTCATCGAGGCGCTCGGCGCCCACAAGGCCACATGGGCCTTCGACGAACTGACCAGGATCGCGCAACTCGACGGCCCGTTGCAGGACGACGCGGTGCGGGCCATCGGGCTGCTGGGCGACAAGCGCGGATTGACGACGCTCGCGGCAGTGCAGCGCGCCGCATCCCGCGAACTGCAGCCGACCATCGCCGCGGCGATCTGCGGCCTGGGCAGCAACTGCGACGGGCACGCCCGCTTCATCCGTGAGTCGCTGGACTACGCGGCCCACAACCTCGGTTACCAGGAACTGGCGCGCTCGGCCGCGACGGCGCTGGCCGACCTGTCGGCGCTCGGGCGCGCCGAGGCGCTGCCGGCGCTCTTCGAGCTCGGCATGCCTGCCAACGATCCGGTGCGGGCGCCGATTGCGCTGGCCACCGGGCAGGCGGTGATGCGGCAGCCCGGACAGCTCATCGCCCTCGTCCCGTCGTTGCCGCGGCAGGAGGCGACGCTGCTCCTGCGCGACGCCTTCGATATGCTCGAAGAGGATTACGCCGAGGAGCGCTTCTTCGCCGCCGTGCGGCGCCAGTACTGGGCGGCGGCGGCCGACGCACCCGAACGCAGCGCCGCGCAGGTGCTGATCACCGCGCTGGAGTTCTGAGGCTTCGCACCGCGCAGCCGCGTCACGCGCGCGGCCGCGGGCAGGATCACGCATGGACTACAAGTCGTCTGGAGTGGACATCGACGCGGGGCACGAGGTGGTGCGCCGGATCCGCGGGCTCGCCAAGGGCACGTTCACGCCCGGTGTGCTGTCCGACATCGGCAGCTTCGGCGGGCTCTTCCACCTGCAGGCCGCCGGCGGCACCGACCCGGTGCTGGTGGCGAGCGCCGACGGCGTCGGCACCAAGCTGAAGGTGGCGTTCATGATGAACCGCCACACCACCATCGGCGAGGACCTGGTCAACCACTGCGTCAACGACATCCTGGTGCAGGGGGCGCGACCGCTCTTCTTCCTCGACTACCTCGCCACCGGCACCCTGACGCCCGACGTCGCCGTGGACATCGTCGACGGCCTCGCCCGCGCGTGCCGCGCCAACGGCTGCGCGCTGCTCGGCGGCGAGACGGCGGAGATGCCCGGGTTCTACGCCAATCGCGAGTACGACCTGGCCGGCTTCATCGTCGGCATGGTCGAGCGCGGGCAGGTGCTCACGGGCGAGCGCATCCGGGTCGGCGACGCCCTGATCGGCCTGCCGTCGTCGGGGCTGCACACCAATGGCTACTCGCTGGCCCGCCGCATCGTGTTCGACACGCTGATGATGGGGGTCCACGACCACATCCCCGAACTCGGGTGCGGCATCGGCGACGCGCTGCTGCGGCCCCATCGCTCGTACCTCGCGCCGGTGCTGCCGCTGGTGCGCGACGGGCTGATCCACGGCATGGCGCACATCACCGGCGGCGGCCTCACCGACAACGTGCCCCGTGTGCTGCCGGAGGGCACCGCGGCGCGCATCGACCGCTCGTCGTGGGACGTGCCGGCCCTGTTCACGTGGCTGGTCACCCGCGGCGACGTGCCCGACGAGGACGCCTGGCGCACCTTCAACATGGGCATCGGGCTGGTGCTGGTCGTGCCGGCGCAGGAGGTCAACCACGTCCTCGAGCGCCTCGCCGAGGCCGGCGAGTCCGAAGGCCGCGTCATCGGCGAGATCGTGGCCGGCGAGCAGCGGGTCGTGTACGTGTGACGGCTCGAGGCCCAAGGCCCAAGGCCCAAGGCCCAAGGCCCAAGGCCCAGAAACCATTCTGAGCCGCTTCAGTCTGCTCTCTGAGCCCTGAGCCCTGAGCCCCGAGCCCCAATTACGCCGTGACGAACACGCGCGGCAAGCGCAGGGCCAGGCGGGTGGTCAGGTGATCGGGGTGCTCGATGGCCATCTCGGCGCCGAGGCGCATCACCTGGGTCTGCACCGCCGCCGGCACGGTGACGACCTGCAGGCCGTAGCCCTGGAGCACGAGGGCGATCTCGATCTCGGGCCGCGCCCCGCGCCCCTCCTCGGCGGCGCCGGCCTCCAGGCGGCCGGCCAGGCCGAGCGTCACGTGCCCGCCGAGCGGGAGCGCTTCGCGTGCCAGCGTCGCGATCGACGCGAGGCATTGCTCGAGCTCCGACGCATCCAGTGACGCGTACAACGCCTCGTCGCCGAGCTGCATCGTCCAGTCGACGTCATCGCCGGTCACGTGCACGAGGACCGGGCTGATCTGCTCCAGCCATTCGCGGAGATCGCGCAGCCCGGGGCGACGCGCCCGCCGACGCGCGAACCCTGCCAGTTGCGCCAGCACGGCCTGTGTGCGCGACAGCGCCTGCATGGCCTGCTCGACGTCCACGTCGCCGGCCATGTGCGTGCGGGCCTGCGCGAGCGCCCGGCTGCCGGTGTCGACGAGTGTCGAACACTCGGCCGTCGCGGCCGACAGCACGTGCGTCAGCGCGTCCATGCGACGCAGGAAGCGCGCACGCCTGGTCTGCAGGCGCTGCTCGCTGACGTCGATCAGGAACCACGTGACGGTCGCCGGCTGGCCACCCTGCGGCAGCGCGAGGCCGACGATCCAGTGCAGCGGGCCGTCCTCGCCGTGCTGCAGGCAGAGCTCGAATCGCGAGGGGCGGCGGGCGTAGGGCCCGGCCGCCTCGAGCAGCGGCTGGGGGATCCGGCCGGACGCCTCGAGCGCGTCGGTCGAGAAGTGGCCGAGCAACTGCGCGGCGATGTCGTTGGCGGCGAGGATGTCGCCCTCGGTCGTCGAGGACACGTGTCCGATCGAGGCGACCTCGTACAGCAGCCAGCGCGTCTCGCTGTCGAGGGCGTCGACCACGCCACCGCGCGCCAGTTGATCGAGTTCGTCGCGCGCCTCGGCGAGCGCCGCGTCGGTCAGGCGCGCCTCGACCACCGGGGGCGACACGGCCTCGGGCAGCGACGGCACCTCGCGGGTGAGGACGTCGGTGCCGGGCGCCGCCGACGTCGAGGCGCCACCCTCGGCGACGTGCGCGATGAGGTGCGAGCTCGCCGGGGATTGGTCGCCCGGGTCGGCCGTCGGGGCGACGATCACCATGGGCACGGTGACCCCGCGCGCCTGCAGGCGGCGCACCGCTTCACCGGCATCGGGCTCGGGCAGGTTGACGATCACGAGATCGGGCGGGAACGACTCGAGGCGGGTCAGCGCGAGGTTCACCGTCGGGCACACGTCCACGGCTGATGGCGACAGGCCTGCCAGCAGGACGCGGTCGATGTCCGCGGCCCCGAAGGGACGTGTCGAGAGCAGCAGGACCTTCATGCGTCCTGCGTGCGGGGCCTGGTCACCACTCGGCGAGCGTCCTGTGGCGCGGTCCCTCGGCCGTGCGTCCGTCCATCACGATCATCGTGTAGTCGTCGGCAGGGTCATCGGCGTGCGGTGGCGGGTCGGCCGCGGCATGAGTCGCTGCGCCGATCTCCTCGGCGCCGAGCGAAATCTCATCCGTGAAAGCCAAGCCCGTATGGTACGTCACCTCGCCGGCCTCCTCGATGACCGCCGACGTGCAGCGCACGACCGCCCCCGTCAGCGTCGTGGCCGAATCGCCCGAGACGAACCGGATGCGGACGGTCGCGCCGGGGCGCATGTGCACGGACGTCTCGATCTGCACGCCCCGCTTCGACAGGTCCAGCAGCCGCACCGGCGCCCCCCCGGCCACCATGGCCGTCAGGTGGGGCACCGCGGCCGCGGGAATGCGCGGGTGCGCACGACGCTCCGGACCTGAATACGGTTGCGGGACTGGGGGTGTGGCCATGACGTGCTCCTGAGTGGGCGGCGCCCGACAGGCGGATGCCCGGCCGTCCATCGCGGTAATCGACCCGGCGCGTTCTATCCTTGAGCGCGCATGCCGATTGAGAGGAACTTGCCCGCGACCGACACGTCCCTGCCCGTGCTCGGCGTCCTGATCTCCGGGCGCGGCAGCAACCTGCGGGCGCTCATGACCGCCATCGACGAGGGGCGGCTTCGGGCCCGCATCGGCGTGGTGATCAGCAATCGCCCCGATGCGGCCGGTCTCGCCCATGCCTCGTCGGCCGGCGTGCCCGCCGTCGTCATCGATCACAAGGCCTTCGGGGGCCGTGCAGACTTCGAGGACGCCCTCGTGGCGCGGCTGGGCGAGGCGGGCGTCCAGGTGGTGTGCCTGGCCGGCTTCATGCGCATCCTGAGCCCGGTCTTCCTCGAGCGGTTCGGCGGCCCCGTGCTCAACGTCCACCCCTCGCTGTTGCCGTCGTTCGTCGGTGTCGATGCCCAGCGACAGGCCTGGGAGCACGGCGTCAAGGTCGCCGGGGTGACCGTGCACCTGGTCACTCCCGAACTCGATGCCGGCCCGATCGTCGCGCAGGCCGCCGTTCCGGTACTCGACGACGACACGCCCGAGACGCTGGCGGCGCGCATCCTTGTCGAGGAGCACCGCATCTACCCCGCGGCCGTGGCGTTGGTGGCGGCAGGCGGATGGCGGATCGAGGGCCGCCGCTTCGTCCGCGGGCGGTGACCTTCAGGCCTCGCGTCGGCGGCGCAGCGTGACGATCGCGACCTCGGGCGGGCAGTTGAGACGGCAGGGCACGAGCACGGTGCCGACGCCGCGACTGACGAAGAGCGTGGTGTCGCGTTCATGCCCGATCCCCTGCGCCACCGGGTACTTGTCGGTGGCGAGGCGTCCAATCACCGGCAGCGCGAGCTGGCCGCCGTGGGTGTGCCCCGAGAGCACGAGCGGGATGTCGAGGGCCGCCGCCTCGTACAGGCGGCGCGGGTCGTGTGCGAGCAGGATGGTGAAGGGCGTGCGCCCGCGCGCCAGCCGCTGCAGGCTCGCCAGGTCGCGCGTCCAGTAGTTCAGGCCCACGAGGTCGAGGCGCTCCCCGCGAACCGTGATGCGCGTCCGGGCGTCGTCGAGGACGGTCACTCCGGCCCGACGCAGCACGCGCGGCACACCCGCGTTGTCGTCGTGGTTGCCGAGCACGCCGAACAGGCCCTCCTTCGGGCGGAGCGCGGCGAACGGCGCCGCCGCCTGCGCCGTGTAGTGACGGCTGCGGCGGGTGATGTAGTCACCGCCGAGCACCACCATGTCGGGCGCGGCCTCGCGCACGAGGTCGACGGCTGCGGCGATGAACTCGAGGCTGGTCCAGGCGCTGTGGTGCGTGTCGGTGATCAGCCCGATGCGTAGCCCGTCGAGCGCTTCGGGCAACCCGCGACAGGGCAGGTCGGCGCGGGTCACTCCGAGGTGGTGGCGTTCGTACAGCGCGCCGTAGGCGCCTTCGCCGACGACGAGCCCGGCCGCGAGCCCGGTGCCGGTCCTGAGCAGCGTGCGCCGGCTGAAGCGTCGGGGCGAGGTGCGGGCGGCGGGCATCCTCCCGTATCGTACGTTGCCGCCCCGACGGCCGCGACGCCTGTCAGGCGGCGTGCGCGATTGCGAGGGCGCGGGGCAGGCGCACCACGAGATGGGCCGAAAGCTCGTGATCCTGGCCCGTCTCCAGCGTGCCGCCGATCCCCGAGACCAGATCGCGCAGGCCCTGCGACGGCACGGGCGCCCGGACGCCGAACCCCTGCGCCTCGAGGCGGATCTCGACCGCTGGCCGGCGCATCGGCGCCGGCGCGTGGGCATCCCCCGCCACGTGCTCGTCACACGAGGCGACCCTCAGGGAGAGATGCCCCCCGAGCGGCAATGCCTCGCCCATCGTGGCCACCGCCGCCGTCAGGCAGCGTTCGACGTCGGGCGGCGCCACCGGCACGTGGATCACCGTGTCGGGGCAGCTGGCGACCCAGTTCACGTCGTCGGTGGCCAGCCGCGCGAGGAGCGGGTCGAGCGCCGTCAGATGGCCGGTCAGGTCGTCGACCGCCACGCGTGCCTGCCGTCGCCGCCGCACCGTCGCCAGTTGCGCCAGCAGCACGCGGGCCCGGGCCAGGGCCGCCTGGCCAGCGGGTTCGGCGGCTGGCTGCGCGTCGAGCGCCCGCGGGCCGCGTGGCCCCGTCGATGGCGCCTCGACGATGGCGAGGCACTCGTCGGCGAGTGCCTCGAGGAGCGCCGCGTTGTCGCGCGCGGCGTCGGCGGTTCGCGCTTCCGGGCACTCTGCCAGCAGCCACGTGAAGTCGTCGGCGCCGTCGACCGCTGCCAGTCGCGCTCCGGCGATCCAGCGGGACGCGCCATCGGCCGTCAGGAGGCAGGATTCGAATCGCACGGTCGCTGCCTGTTCGCCCTCGGCCAGCGCCGCGATGGCGTCCGGCAGGTGCCGGGCATCCAGCAAGGCGGTCGCATCGGGCAGGCCACAGAGTCGCGCGGCGCGGTCGTTGGCGTCGATGACCCGCCCGTCCGTGGTGGTCCGCACGAACCCGACCCGCGCGACGTCCTCGAGCATCCAGCGCTGGATGGACGTGGCGGAACCAGCCTCGGCACGAGGCGACGCGACGGCGGGTGTCGCGGCCGCGACGGGCGGCAGGGCGGTGCCGGCGAGTCGTGCCTCGAGATCATCAACGCGTGCCTGTGCCAGGCTTGCCGCCTCGATGGCCGCATCGCGCTCGGCGCGCGTGCCCTCGAGGGACGCCACCACTTCCGTCAGCCGCGCCAGCTGCTCGTCATGGGCATGCTGTTGCGCCTGCGCGCGCGCCAGCAGCGCCGGCACCTCCTCGTGTTCGAGCACGGCCAGGCGCGTCGCCGCGTCCACCAGCCCTGGCAGCGCGTCGATGTCGATTCCCAGGGCGTCCACTCGCGCCAGCCGGGCCCGTGCCTCGTCGAGACCCTGCAGGCGCGCCTCGGCGTCGGCCAGTGCTGCCTGCGTCTGTGCGAGTCGCTCGGCAAGGGTCAGGGAGGTCTCTGCGTCCGCGGTCAGGGTGTCGACTCGGGCCGTGAGGTCGGCCCGCTCGATCTCCCAGGCCGCGCGTGCCTCCTCCCAGGCCTGCTGTTGTGTCCGCCAGGACTCGCGTTCGGCCTCCATCGCCGCAGCCTGGTCGGCCGACGGGGTGATCGCGTCGATGGCCGGCGTGTGCTGGGCGTCGCGCAGCACGATGAGCGCCGCCGGAGCGCCGCCGCCCTCCCGCTGGAAGGGCACCGCGCGCAGCAGCAGCGGACGTGGATCGGCCAGGTGGCGCGTGCGCGTGAACAGCTCGCGCGTCGCGCCCGTCGCCACGCCATCCACCAACTGCAGGGCGCCTTCGAGCTGGTCCTGCCCGAGGTCGAGCCATGGGTCGAGCGGCGAGCCGAGCACCTGCCGCGCGTCCTGCGCGCCGATCAGGCGCAGGGCAGCGAGGTTGACGGCCAGCACCGCGTGCTCGGGCGACACCAGCATCACCGCTTCCGGCAGGTGTTCGACGAGGGCGCGGAGGCGGGTTTCCCGCGAGCGTGCCGTCTCGAGATCGAGCGCGGCGCGGCAGGCGGCCTGCGCCCGCGCCACGGCGTGCAGCACCGCGTCGGGGTCGGGCCCCGCACCGAGGCATTCGTCGGCGCCGGCGCGGCGGAACGCGTCGTGGAGGACGGCGTCGGCGACCACGACGATCGCCAGCCCGGGGTAGGTGCGCTTGACGCGCCGGATGCCGAGGACGAGCGCCTCGGCGTCGGTCGTCGCGTTGACGACCAGCGCCGCCGACTGCGGACTCTCGACGTCCTGCGTGGTCAGTCCGGCCAGCCCCTCGGCGCTCAGGCCGACGTCGCGGAAGCGGGAGGCGAGGCGTCCGGCGAGCGCCTGTCGGAGGGCGTCGCCCGGGCCGGCGTGCCAGAGGCGCTGGAGGCGCCGCAGGACATCGCGTTCGGGGTGACGGACCTCGTCGAGCCCTTCGAGGGTCATGCCGGCGACCAGCGCCGAGATGCCGGCCACTTCATCGGCGCCTGCCAGCCACGCCGCGCCGGCCGTTCGCGACGACCCGTCCGGCACGAGGGCCAGCAAGGGCAGCGTCCTGCTCACTCGTCGGAGCCGCGCGATGACCTCGACCAGCCCGGGTTCGTCGCCAGCCACGGCGACCAGATCGCAGGGTCGGTTCTCGAGCCAGGTGACCGCCGCCTCGGGCGCCTGGCACAGGTCCACCGAGGTGGCGCCCAGGGCTGCCTGCAGCGCCGCGCGAAGCGAGGCCGGGTCGGGGACGGCGAGGGCGACGAGCAGCGCACGCATCGGGACGCCTGCCGCCTACCAGCTGTTGGCCTGAAGGCCGTGGAGCAGCGTCGGCACGTCCGGCGATCCCTGCACCACCACGGTGTAGTCGACCACCGCAGCGAGGGCATCGTCGGTGGCCGTGGAGGCCTCGACCCCGGCGTCGGCCGGCTGGTGCGCGGCGTCGTGGAGCTGATCACACAGCAGCAGGTCGCCCGCCAGCGAGAGGGCGGTCTCGTAGCGCACGCCGTCGGCCTGCAGGTGCGCGACGCTGGCGCGAACGACGGCGGCGCTGAGCGTCACGGTGGCGTCGGCGGCGACGAACCGGATGCAGACGGTCTGCCCCGGGCGCATGTGCATGCTGGTCTCGAGTCGGACGCCCCGGCGCGACACGTCGAGCAGGCGCACGGCCGATCCACCGCTGAGGCGCGCGGTGAGCGACGGCAGGAGATGGGCAGGCAGACGCCGGTGGTGGCGGCGGTTCGGTGCGTCCGGCATGAACGGGTCCTCGGGTCGCGTCCTCGTGCCCCGCGACGGCGGGGTGAGGCGACCGGTGTCGTGCACGGCAAATCGACGTACACGCCGCTGACTTTAGGCAGGCGGTGCGAACGCGGCGGCCCGGATCACCCGGCCGTCAGGCCATGGATGACGCGCGCCCGCCGTCGTCGGCTGGCGAGCCACCACCCGCGCCCGAACTCCTGGTGCACGGCCTCGTCGGCGGCCGGCACGAACACCAGATCGGACACCTCGTCGGTGCTGCCCGCGTCGACCACGTCCTCCTCGTCGTCCACCGCGCCGTCAACGGCGCCGCCCCCGGTCCTGCGCTCCAGCAGGGCGAAGTCGATCAGGTGGCAGGACAGCTCCTCGCACAGGCGGAGTCCGGTCTCGTACCGGACTTCCTCCGGGTGGACGTGCACGACGGAGGCCCGCACCACGTGGGCGTTGACGGTCACCAGGTGGCCGTCGATGGAGAAGCGGACGCTGACGCGTTGGCCGGGTCGCATGTGGCGCGTCGTCTCGAGCCGCACGCCGCCCTGCGACACGTCGAGCAGGGCGACGCGAGCGCCTCCGCTGAGGTGGGCCGAGAGGGCCTGCAGCTGGGACGCGGGCACGCGCCGTTGGCTGCGGCGTTCGGTGTGTGCGGGACGACGACGATCGTGACGGGTCATGCGTGCCTTTCGTCCTTCCGGGCAGACCACACCCGCGTCCCGTCAATCGGCGCGTTCGTGCCCCACTTGAATCGGGACGGTGGCAGTGGGGCGGGGCAGCGGAGGCTATAGTTACCTCGCGATGCAGCTCGACGAACAACTGGCATACCTGACCCGAGGCTGTGTGGACGTGGTGCGGCTTTCCGACCTCCGGACGAGGCTCGTGGAGCGGCAGGCCGCGGGCCGTCCGCTGGTGGTCAAGGTCGGTTTTGACCCGACGGCCCCGGACCTCCACCTCGGTCATACGGTGCTCATCAGGAAGATGAAGCACTTCCAGGATCTCGGGCACACCGTGGTGTTCCTGATCGGCGACTTCACCGGGCTGATTGGCGATCCGACGGGGCGGTCGAAGACGCGCCCGCCCCTGACGCCCGAGGCGGTGCAGGCCAACGCCGACACGTACCGGCAGCAGGTCTTCCGGATCCTCGATCCCGAGAAGACGGTGGTGGACTTCAACAGCCGCTGGCTCGGGTCGCTCTCGAGCACCGACTGGGTGAAGCTGGCCGCGCGCTACAACGTGGCGCAGATGCTGGAGCGTCGGGACTTCCGGAAGCGGTACGAGGCCGGCGAGCCCATTGCGCTCCACGAGTTCCTCTATCCGCTCAGCCAGGGGTACGACTCGGTGTTCCTGCAGGCCGACGTCGAGCTCGGCGGCACCGATCAGTTGTTCAACCTCAACGTCGGGCGCGACATCATGCCGGCCTACGGGTTGCCGGCGCAGATCATCATGACCGTGCCGTTGCTGGTGGGGCTGGACGGCGTCGAGAAGATGTCCAAGAGCCTCGGCAACTACGTCGGGATCGACGAGCCCGCGGAGGAGATGGTGCGGAAGATCGTCGAGGACTTCCGCGGCAGCGACGAGGTGATGTGGACCTGGTTCACGCTGCTGACCGACCTGCCGTCGGCCGGGATCGAGGCGCGCAAGACGGCGTTCTCGCGGGGCGAGGTGACGGCCGCGGCGTTGCGGTACGAGCTGGCGGGGCTGATCGTCGGCGATTACCACGGTGCGGCGGCGGCCGCGGCGGCGGCCGCGGCGGTGCGGGCGCGGCATGCGGCGCGTCAGGGGCAGGGCGCGGGCGACGACCTGCCGCTGTGCCGTGTGGCGGCGGGGCAACTGCTGCGCAAGGTGCTGGTCGAGACGGGCCTGGCCTCGTCGGGCAGCGACGCGACGCGCAAGATTGCGCAGGGCGGCGTGCGGGTGGACGGCGCGGCGGTCACCGACATCAACGCGGTGGTGGCGGCCGGGATCTGGACGATTCAGGCGGGAAAGAAACTGATTGCGCGGGTCCAGGCCGACTGAGGCGCCGCCGATCATTTTTCCTGTTGACAGACCGGCCGCACGTCCGTATTCTGACAATCCGCCTT